>CAXTNG010000128.1:465-8489 GCA_964245475.1 uncultured Sphingomonas sp.
TCGCCGAAGCTCGACCTGGCCGTCGGCGGCATTGCGCAGCCTCGCGATGACGCTGCCGGGCGAGTGTCCCTCATAGGCGATGCCCGCGGGCGATAGGTGCATCGGCTTGCCCTTGCGGTCGCGCGCGACGAGGTTGGAGCCGTCGGCGATCGTCTCCGCCACGGTCACGTTGATCAGGTGCAGCGGCGCGCCGTTGGCGATTCCCGCCTCGTAATAGTCGTGGATGCGGATGGTGTCCTGCGGATCGTCCTCGCTGACGCTGGTCGTGGCGGTGCCGTAGCTCGACGCGCCGATGTACGCGCGCCGCAGCCGCGACGCGTAGAAGTCCGACAGCGACGACAGGTTGATGAACGAGAAGCACAGCGACTGGCCGACGTTGAGCACGACGAGCAGCACGAACACCACCAGCCAATAGTGAGGCAGCCCTCCGAGCAGCGCATGGATCCCCGTCGCCAGCGCGCTCCACAGCACCAGCCAGACCGCGAGCGTCCCCGCGCCGAGGACGACGATGGCGGTGGGAACCCAGCTGGTGCGGGTGTCGACGTCGCCGGGGTCGGTCGGCGGACGGCGGTTCTTGAGGCCGCGGCTCGCGAAGAAGCTGGCGACCGGCGGGAAGATCGTGACGAGGATCGGCCACGCATCCTTCACACGCTGCCACAGGTCGAGCTGCGACGGATCGGCGTGGCGGAGCTGCTGCACGCTGCCGTACGTCATGTCGCCGGTCCAGTCGATCACCGCCAGTCCGGCGAAGGTCAGCGTCAGGGTGAGCGCACGCGCCATGCCGCGGCTGAGTGCCGAGCGGACCGCATCCTCCGCGGCGATCAGCGTCTGCGGATCGGACCGCGCGGCCGTGATCGGCTTGCGCACGCGGCCGTAGATCATCTCCGCGCCGATGATCAGCGCGATCGCCAAGCCCGCGATCGAAGTAGCGTAACCGACATAATGGTGCGCAGGGGGCGTCCACTTGCCGAGCGGGACAGGCGACCACCACGGCGACAGCGCATAGAGGAACAGCGCGCCCAGGAACCAGATCACCAGATTGGTGCTGATCCGCCATACCCGCCGGGCATGGATCACGTCGCGCCGCGTGAGCCAATAGGCCGCGCCGAACGCGACCGTCACGCCGAGCAGCAGGAACGCCGCCAGCTCCAGCGCCGGCGACATCGGCAGATCGGGCAAAAGCTTCCAATTGCCGACCACCATGTCGAAGCGGTGCATGACCCAGAAGAACAGCAGCGCCGCCATGCCGATCACGAACTGCACCGCCACCCAGTTCCGCGCGACTACCGCACCGCCGTAGAAGGCGTCGCTGGTGCCCGACGGCGTCAGGTAGCGGCCCATGTCGCGCAAACGTCGCACCGTCTCCCGGCCGAGCGGCGACTGGAGCGGGAAAACCGGGTTGAACGCGGGCCGATTGTGGCGGCGTGTGCCCTCGCCGCGCAACTGGGAGGGCACGAACAGGCTGCCGAAGAAGCTGCCGGCGTAGCTGCCGCCGGATACGGTCGAAAGGTAGTCGATGCAGGGAATCAGCCCGCGGGCGCTCAGCGTCTGCAAAAATCCGACGCAGAATGTCGCGCTCCTGATGCCGCCGCCGGACAGGGCAAGCCCCACGATGTCGCGGTCTGCCCGCGAGCCATATTTGCGGCGACGGTCTGCGATCCGGCGCTCTTCGTCGTCAACGAAGGCGCGGTACCGTGCCGCCTCGCGCTCCGCCTCGTCCTTGCGGCGCTGCTCCTCCTCCATGAAGGCGCGATAGCGTCTTGCCTCCCGCGAGGCCTCCTTGCTCCGGGGCTTCTCGCCCGGGATCGGTTTATCGGAACCTGGATCGCCGGGTGCGGCGTCAACTGGCATGGCATATCCCCGAGCGGCCGAACGAAAGCGGCAGCCATGTGAACGCCTACAAGTCGTCAGCGAGGATAGCGTGCCCGCGTACGGGCGGATAGGCGTATCGCGACGCGGCAATCTCCGGCTGGAACAAAACGACCTCGCCTGGCGGGTACGTCGACGTCAGACCGCTACCTCGGCCTTGATCGCCGGATGCGGGTCGTAGCCTTCGACCGCGAAATCCTCGATCCGGTAATCGTCGATGCTCGCGGCGGGGCGCAGCGTCATGCGAGGCGCGGGCCGCGGCTCGCGCGTCAGCTGCTCGCGCGCCTGGTCGAGATGGTTGAGGTAGAGGTGGACGTCGCCGCCCATCCACACCAGCTCGCCGGGGGTGAGCCCCGCCTGCTGCGCGAGCATCAGCTGCAGGGCGGCCGCACCGACCCAGTTGAACGGCAGCCCGAGCAGCGCGTCGCAGCTGCGCTGGAACAGCAGGCTGTTGAGCCGCCCGTCGCCGGTGACATGATATTGGTAGACCATGTGGCACGGCGGCAGCGCCATCTCGGGCAGATCGGGCACGTTCCAGCCGTGAAACAGGATGCGGCGGCTCGCCGGGCTGTGGCGGAGCTGGTCGATCACCGTCGCGATCTGATCGTGCTCCTGGCCGTCCGCGCCGAGCCAGCGGCGCCACTGCTTGCCATACACCGGTCCCAGCTCGCCCCAGAGCAGCGCGAATGCCTCATCGGCGACGACACGCGCCTCGAACGCGGCCTGGTCGATCGTCTCGCCCGTCTCGCCGCGGTAGCGGGCGAGCGGCCAGTCGGTCCAGATGCGGACGTTCTGCTGGAGCAGCTCGCGGATGTTGGTGCCCCCGGTCAGGAACCAGAGCATCTCCTTGACCGCGGTCTTCCACGACACCCGCTTGGTGGTAAGCAGCGGCACCGTGCCGTTCGACAGGTCGAAGCGCGCCGTGACGCCGAACACCGACAGCGTGCCGACGCCGGTGCGGTCCACGCGCCGGTCGCCGGTATCGAGGATGCGCCGGACGATCTCGGCGTATTGCGCATCGGCGCTCACGCCTTGCACGCCCGGATCGCCCTGGGCTCGGGCCGCGGACCCTCGGCGCGGAAGGTCGCGAGATAGGCGCCAGCGCCCGCAATGTCCTCGCGCTTGACCTGCGCATAGCCCGCCGCGGCGAACTCGCACTGGAGCAGCGCCGGGGGCGTGCCGTGGTTCTGCGTCGGCCGGTCCGCGTCGACCACCACTACCAGCCCGCCCGGCTTGAGCGCCGGCCTGAGCCGCCACAGGAAGGCGTAGGGCTGCGCGATCTCGTGGTACATATGGACCATCATCACCCGGTCGAAGCTGGCCGGCGGCAGCTTGGGATCGTCGGGCTCGCCGAGCCTGACGCTGACCGTCTCCAGCCGCTCGCGCGCCACCCGCTCGGCGAGCTGGTCGCGCACGCCCGCGACGATGTCCTCGGCGAGCACGCGGCCGTTTGCGCCGACGCGCGCGGCGAGGCGGACCGTGTAATAGCCCTCGCCCGCACCGATGTCCGCCACCGTCATGCCGGGGTGGATGTCGGCCATGTCCATCACCCGCTCGGCCTCGTTGACCCGGTCGCGCGCCTCCTCGGTCGACCAGCGCGCCGAGACGATATGCGCGACCGGGCGATCGGCCGCGGGGAACTGCGGCCCGTGGGGCTTGGGCTGCTTGATGAGCGGCTGGGAGCCGTCGCAGGCGGCGAGGAGGAGGACCGCCAAGCCCCACATCGTCGCCCCGGCCTTGTGCCGGGGTCCAGCGTGCGGCAAGCGATACGGCAAGAGGCTCAAGGCTGCTGGTTGCGGCCCTCTGGACCCCGGAACAAGTCCGGGGTGACGGAGGGCTGAAGGCACGCGAGCGCGCATCCCTAATCCACGTCCTCGACCGTCACCCGCTCCCCCGTCACCCGCTGCGACAGCGCCGCGGCCATGAAGTCGTCGAGGTCGCCGTCGAGCACGTCGCCCGGCGCGGTCGAGGTGACGCCGGTGCGCAGGTCCTTCACCATCTGGTACGGCTGGAGCACGTAGCTGCGGATCTGGTGGCCCCAGCCGATGTCGGTCTTGGTCGCGTTCTCCGCGCTCGCCACCGCCTCGCGCTTCTGCAGCTCCAGCTCGTAGAGCCGCGCGCGGAGCTGGTTGTAGGCCTCGGCCTTGTTCTTGTGCTGCGATCGCTGGTTCTGGCACTGCACCACGATTCCGGTCGGGATATGGGTGATGCGCACCGCGGAATCGGTCGTGTTGATGTGCTGCCCGCCAGCGCCGGACGCGCGATAGGTGTCGATGCGGAGGTCGCTCTCGTTGTAGTCGAGCTCGATATTCTCGTCGACGACCGGATAGACCCAGACGCTCGCAAAGCTGGTGTGCCGCCGCGCCGCGGAGTCGTAGGGGCTGATCCGCACCAGCCGATGCACCCCACTCTCGGTCTTGGCATAGCCATAGGCATTCTCGCCCTTGAGCAGCAAAGTCGCGGACTTGATTCCCGCCTGCTCGCCCGAATGCTGGTCGACCAGCTCGACCTTGAGCCCGTGGCGCTCGCCCCAGCGCGCGTACATGCGCTGGAGCATCCCCGCCCAATCCTGGCTCTCGGTCCCGCCGGCGCCCGCGTTGACCTCGATATAGGTGTCGTTGGCGTCCGCCTCGCCCGACAGCAGCGCCTTCACCTTGTCGGTCTCCGCGCGCTTGGCGAGCGTGCCCAGGCTGTCGACCGCCTCGGCCTCCATCTCGGTGTCGCCCTCGGCCTCGGCCATCCCGATCAGCTCGATCGTGTCGGCAAGCTCGCTTTCGATGCTGCGCGTCGCGGTCACCGCCTCGTCGAGCCGCCGCCGCTCGCGCATCACGTCCTGCGCCGCCTTGGGGTCGTTCCACAACGACTGGTCCTCGACACGCGCGTTGAGTTCGTCCAGCCGGCGGATCGCGCGGTCCCAATCCAGCGACCGGCGGAGCAGCGCCAGCGCTTCGTTGATGGTGTCGACATGAGCCTGCGCTTCGGCGCGCATCGGGATTCTCCAGACGAGGGGGTGGCACAGGATCGGCCCGCGCGTCCTCTCCATATGGGGCGGCGCTAGTAGATTCCGCCGTCCCTTTGCAAGAAATCGCTGTCGGCCGATCGCTTGGCCTGGACCGCGGCGGTCGGCGCAGCGGCCGGTTGGGCGCCGGGGCGGCGGCGGGCGCGCGGCATCTCGCTCTCGGGCTTGAACGCTTCCCAGATCACCGCGGGCTTGGGGTCGGTAGTGTCGGGCCAAGCGCCGTACACCGGCCGCCCGCTCCCCCGGTCGATGCGGACCATGCGGATCCCCGGCGGCGCGCGGAACGGCACCTTCTCCAGCCCCTCATACGCCTGCTTCGCGAACTGCTTGAAGATCGGCGCGGCAAGCGTGCCACCCTGCGCATAGCCGCCCAGGTTTCGCGGCGTGTCGTAGCCGATGTAGAGCCCGCCGATGAACTGCGGGGTGCCGCCGATGAACCACACATCGCGCGGCCCGCTGGTCGTCCCCGTCTTGCCGAACATCGGCCGGTCGAGGTCGCGCAATACGGTGGCGGTTCCGCGCTGGACCACGCCTTCGGTGATGTGGATGATCTGGAAGGCGGTGAGCGGGTCGATCGCCTGCCGCTGGCGCTGGCCCGGCCGCGGCATCGGCTTGCCGGCCCAGTCGGGCGCGTTGCAGCCGTCGCAGGGGCGGTATTGCTCGGGCCAGATGACCTTGCCGTGACGGTCCTGGACGAAGTCGATCACCGTCGGCGTATTGCCGCGCCCGCCGTTCGCCAGCATCGCATAAGCGTTGACCATCCGGCTGACCGTGGTCTCGCCCGCGCCGAGCGCGAAGGCGAGATAGGCGGGGTAGTTGCCCACCCCCATCCGCTTCATCACGTCGACGACCTTGGGCATGCCGGTCTGGGTCGCGGCGCGCACCGTCATCAAATTGCGTGACTGCTCGATACCCCAGCGCATCGTCTGCGGCCCGGCCGAGCGCATGTTGCCGAAGTTGCGGAAGCATTTGTTGCCGAGGTGCGCGCCCTGGTAGACGCAGAACGGCCCGTCGACGATGATCGACGCCGGCGTCATGCCGTTCTCCAGCGCGGCGGAATAGACGATCGGCTTGATCGTCGATCCGGGCTGGCGCTCGGCCTGGGTGACGCGGTTGAACGACTGGAGCCGCGCGTCGAAGCCGCCCTGCATCGCCAGCACGCGGCCGGTCGCCGGCTCCTCGACGGTGAACCCGCCCGAGATGCGCGGGATCGAGCGCAGCGCCCATTCATTGCCCGACGGCGCCACCGCGACGATGTCGCCGGGCTTGAGCGCCGAGAACGCGGGCGTCGCGGTGCCGCGCACCGGCATCTGCGCGCCCCAGCGCGGCAGGTTCGCGGTGCTGCCGTCGGCGAAGCCGATCTGCCAGCCGTCACCCGACGGCGCGACCACCACTGCAGCGCGCCAGTCCTTGTAATCGAGCGCGATGTTGGTGTTGAGCAGCGGCTGGAGCCAATTGCCGTCCGCGATCTCGACCTTGCGGATCGCCCCCGACCAACCGCGTGCGCCATCGTAGCGCACCAGCCCGTCACGCAGCGCCTGCGCCGCCAGGTCCTGCAGCCGCCGGTCGAGCGAGGTCCGCACCCACAGCCCGCCCTGGTACACCCCATAGGGCCCGTCGCGCGCGGTCTCGCCGAACTTGGCGATCAGCTGGCGGCGCACCTCCTCGACGAAATAGCCGCCGACGCTCTCGTATTTGGGCGTCCTCCTGAGCACGGTGCCGAGCGGCTCGGCCATCGCCTGATCGTACTGCGCCTGGCCGATGAAGCCGTTCTTGAGCATCTCGCCCAGCACATAGCCGCGCCGCTCCAGCGCGCGGTCGGGGTGGCGAACGGGGTCGTAGTTCGACGGCCCCTTGGGCAGGATCGCCAGATAGGCGAATTGCGCGACGTCCAGTTCATCGAGTTCCTTGTCGAAATAGGCGTGCGCTGCTGCCTCGACCCCGAACGCATTGCGCCCGAGCGCGATCTGGTTGAGGTAGAGTTCGAGGATCTGCTGCTTGCTCAGCGTGTCCTCGATCTTCCAGGCCAATATGCCCTCGCGCAGCTTGCGTGCGTAGCTCGCCTCGTTGCCGACGAGCAGGTTCTTGGCGACCTGCTGGGTGATGGTCGAGGTGCCGCGCGGCGTCGAGCCGCTGACGATCCCCTGAAACGCCGCGCGCAGCAGTCCCGGATAGTCGAGCCCGTGATGCTCGAAGAAGGTCTTGTCCTCGGCGGCGAGGAACGCGCGGACGAGCAGCGGCGGATATTCGGCGTAGCTCAGCTCTACCCGCCGCTCGCGCGCGTAGGATTGCACCGGCAGCCCGTCGTTGCCGCGGACGTTGGTCGGCAGCGGCGGCTCGTAGGCGCGCAGCGAATCGACCGACGGCAGGTCGCGCAGGAAGGCGAACCAGAACACGCCGACGCCGAGGACGACAAAGGCGGCAAGCCCCGCGAGCGCCTTCACCCACCGCCGCCGCCACGCGCGGCCGAGCCAGCCGGCGGCAGGGCGGCGCAGGGTTAAACGCGAGGTCTGAGGAGGTGCGGACGCCATACGAACGCCGCCGTTTAGCAGCTTCGCCGCCGCTTGCCAGCAGCGCCGCCGGTATTCGAGCGCGCTGAACCACCGGTGCGAGAGCGCAGCACGCAGCAACACTTCCTTACGCCTGCGTTCGCGGCGGGCAACGTCAGCGGCTTAGCTGGACGGCATCGCACCAGTCAGGAGCCTGCCCATGTCGTTCCGCCTTTTCGCCATCGCCGCGCTCGCCATCCCGTCGGCGCTCGCGGCGCAATCGCCCGCCGACACGCACGAGCGCGTCACCGTTCCGGGCAAGCAATTGGCCACCTATCGCCCGCTGGTCCGTGAGGATCGCATGCCTGCCTGCCATCCGGACTGGTCCAAGGCGCAGTCATGCCGCAGCCGACAGACTGCCAAGCAGATGGAGGCCCAGCGGCTCGCCCAGGCCGAGCGCAAGGCGGCCGGCGAGTGCGTCTGAAGGTAGAAGCGGAACACGGCCCGGCCGAGAGCCGCTTGGCGCTCGACGGCGCGGCGACCTTCGTCACCCTGCCCAAGCTCAGCCGGGCGCTCGACGCGGTGCCCGAGAGCGGCAGGCTGCGCCTCGAGCTCAAGCGGCTGGCGGGAATCGACCACAGTTGCGC
>CAXTNG010000128.1:8499-8728 GCA_964245475.1 uncultured Sphingomonas sp.
CCGGGGGCGGGCGGCCCCCGGCCGCACGGTCGGCGCGGCGGCAATTTCCCGGCGGGGCGGTCAGCGCGACACTGCGATGAGGCCCCGCTACGCGCCGCCCTGACGCGACAGCTCGCGCTCCACCTTTTGCCAGAGCGCCGCCACTGCCTCCACCGGCGCCAGCGTGCGCGCGGCAAAGGCGCCGAGCGGCGCGCGGCGCTCGGTCATCTGCTCGACGATGCTCGCCATC
>CAXTNG010000129.1:0-8703 GCA_964245475.1 uncultured Sphingomonas sp.
CCTTGGGGGGGGGCGGCGTCTACGGCATTTCCCCCTTCAACCGGGGCCCCCCGGGGCGCCGCCAGCCCGGCTCCGCGTTCAAGCTGTTCGTCTATCTGGCGGCCTTGCGCGCGGGCAAGACGCCTTCGGACACCGTGGACGACAGCCCCATCGACTTCGCCGGCTGGAAGCCCAAGAACGACGACGGCCGATACCTCGGCGAGATCAGCCTCGCGCGCGCCTTCGCCCGCTCGTCGAACGTCGCCGCCGCGCGCCTCACCCAGGAGGTCGGCGTCAAGGCGGTGATCAAGGCCGCGCGCGACCTCGGCATCTCCACCCCGATCGCCAACGAGGCGACGATCAGCCTCGGCACCGCCGGCGTCTCGCTGCTCGAGCTGACCGCCGCCTATGCCGCGGTCGCCGACGGCCGTTACCCGATCCGCCCGCGCGGCATCGACAAGCCCGACGAGGACAAGGGCTGGCTCCAGTCGCTGACCGGCGGCCAGTCCAGGATGCCCGAAGACATCCGCGAGAACATGCTCTCGCTGCTCAACTCGGCGATCCGCGGCACCGGGCGCGAGGCGAACCTGCCGATCAAGGCGTACGGCAAGACCGGAACCAGCCAGGACGAGCGCGACGGCTGGTTCATCGGCTTCGCGGGCGACCTGGTGGTCGGCGTCTGGGTCGGCAACGACGACAACACGCCCAATCCCGGCCTGCACGGCGGCACCATCCCCGCGCGCATCTGGCACGCCTTCATGCAGAGCGCGCTCAACCTCCCCCCACCCGCGCCGACCGTCGTCGAGGAAGAGGTCGACAACAGCGCGCTCGCCAACGACGAGGCGCCGTTCGAGGGCGAGCTGGAGGGCATGGGTATCAACCTCAAGGTCGGCCCCGACGGCGGCATCCAGATCGGCCCGGCGCACGACCCGGCACAGCCGCCGCCCAGCGCCGACCGCGGCCCGCCGCCCCCCGAGGAGGACGACGAGCCGCAATAGACAACAAGAAGCCCGCGCCGGAGGCCCGGCGCGGGCTCCTGCCGACTCAGATACGCCGGTCGGTGTCGGTACGCCCGAGGTCGGTGTCGCGGTCGATCTCGACATCCGTCCTGCGCACGGTGTCGGAGACCGTTTCGGTGCGCTCGTCCGCGGTCTTGGACACGACCACTTCCTCGACGACGCGCGCGGTCTTGCCGACCACCGCTTCCTCGCCGGTCGCGGTCATGTCGATCGTGCGCTCGCGGAAGGCATCGCCCTCAGCAGCCGAGAGCGGCTGGTCGACCGCACGGCGCTCCACGTTCACCTGCTCGTTGCGCAGGCGGATCTGCTCGGACACCGGCGTCTCGGTGACGTAGGAGCGCACGCGCACCCCGCCGCGCTCGACGTCGCGCTTGCCGACGACCAGCTGCTCCTCGACGATCGGGATCACCTCCTCGCGCTCGCCCGTCCCGCGAAGGGTGTCGCGCTCGCCTGTCTCACGGAGCGTGTCGCGCTCCTCGTCGCGGTCAAAGCCGCCGAACGCCGTGCGGCCGGCCGATGCGCCCGCATAGTCCCAGCCTGACTGGCGCCACTGGCCCGAACGGTCGTCGATGTCGACGGTGTTCGCACCCTCCAGGATACGCACCGCGTCGTCGACATGGCCGTCGTCGACGTCGGCGGTGAGCAGCGTGCCGCCGCGGCGGACACCCTCCTCATAGGTATGGCGGTCCTCGTCAGGGACGAAGGCGTTCTTGATCGAGTCCCAGAAGCCGCGGTCCTCGTGGGTCGAATAGCTCTTGTCGTTGTAGCCGGTGCTCGACTTGTCGTGGAGGTGAATGTGGCCGGCGTCGATGCGCGCCGCGGTGAGCCGCTCCTTCGCGGCTTCGGCGTCGGCGCGGTTGTCGAACAGGGCGGTGATGGTGCTGGACATGATAGGTCTCCTTGGGGGGTGTTGGGTGGGTGGTCAGCGCGCCGTCACGACCAGTTCGGTACGGCGGTTCTCGAAGCGGCCGCTGGCGGTCGCGTTGGTGTCGACGGGATCGGTCTCGCCCCCCGACCCGGTCTCGATGCGGCCCGCGTCGGTGCCCTTGGCGACCAGGGCCGCCTTGATGCTGTCGGCGCGGCGCTTGCCGAGCGCCATGTTGGCGGGCTCGGACCCCCGCGCGTCGGCATAGCCGGCGATGCGGATGCGGGCGTTCGGATATTGCTTGAGCACCGCCGCGACCTGGTCGACCTCCGCGGCGTCGGCCGCCCTGATGTCGCTCTTGGCGGTGTCGAAGTTGAGCTTCTCGAACACGAAGGTGCGCGGCGCCGGATCGGTGCCGGCAAGATAGGTGCCGAGCCCGGACGTGCCCGCCAGCGCCGTCGATTTGTCCGCGTTCGGCGTCGTCGCGACGACGCCGCCGTCTGCTACCGCGCTGTTGTCGGCGGCGACCGGCACGGCGTCCTCATGGCGATTGCAGCGGCTCAGCGCGAAGAGCAGCGCGAGCAGCCCCAATGCGAGCAGCAGCCAGGGGAGCCAATTGAACCCCTTCTTATCGCGTTCGATATGGATGTGGCTCGGCGCGCCGTCCGGCCGGGTGTCGTTGGGGTCGGCCATCAAATAGTCTCCTGCGGTGTCAATGTTGTGCGTTCCACGTCCACGCGGGTGCGGCGGAGCGTCGTTGGCATCTCGACCTGCTCGATCCGGGTGGTGAGGCGCAGATGCACCTCCTCGACCAGGAATAGCCGCTTCTCGACGACGAGCCGTTCCTCGACCACGGGGACGATCGTCACGTCGCCTTCGGTACGGGTGAGGGGTGCCTCCGCCACCTCGCGGCCGATCGCTATCCGTGTGACCTCCACCTGCTGCTGCCGGACCGCATCGCGGACCATCACCTCGTCCTCCACCGCGGTCGTGCTGACGCGCACGTGCTCGGTGTCGGCCACGCGCTTGGTGACGTGCGCCTGCTCTTCGATGACGGGTATGCGCAGATCGTCGGACATGGCGGACCTTTGCAGTTCGGTTGCCTCAACCGCCCGCGTCCCGCGAAAGGTCCGGGCATGCCGCCAAAGCCCAAAATGGCCTTGGTAAATTCCTACTACCCTGTCGGGTACATAGTATTCGGGAACAGCGCCGGGTCTTGCGCGCTCTACCGCCATGGCCACCCTCCCCTCTCAGCTCGCCGGCGGCACGCTCCGGCACCTGGAGCAGTTGATCGGCGGGTTGACCGCGGGCGTGATCCTGCTCGACCTGTCGGGAGCGATCATCTGGGCGAACGAGGCCGCCTTGGCGATGCACGGTGTCCGCGACCTGGCCGGGCTCGGCGCCACCGCCGACGAATACGCCGGGAAGTTCGCGTTGAGCCTGCCCGACGGCCATCGTCTGACGCGGCGCGAATATCCGCTGATGCGGGTCCTCGCCGGCGAGAGTTTCGCCGATCTCGCCGTCCACGTCGCTGCCGCTGGTGAGCCCGAGCCGCGCTGGACCCATCACGTCCGCGACGTGGTGCTGACCGGCGACGACGACGAGCCCGAAGCGCTCGCGCTCGTCATCCAGGACGTGTCGGAGCAGTTCGACGCGCAGGCCCGGTTCGAGGCGATGTTCCAGGCGAACCCCGCGCCCGCCGTGATCCTGCGCCTCGTCGACCAGCGCTTCGTCCGCGTCAACCGCGGCTTCCTGGAGATGAGCGGCTACGCACGCACCGCGGTCATGGGCCAGAGCCTCTACGATCTCGACGTGCTGCACGGCGCCGAGCGCGCCGAGCTCGCGCGCGAGCGGCTGGCGGGGGCGCGCACCATCCCGCAGATGGAGGCGGAGCTGCCGATGCCCGGCGGCGGCAGCAAGCTGGTCATCCTCGCCGGCCAGCCGATCGAGATCGGCGATGACAAGTGCATGCTGTTCACCTTCGCCGATCTCGAGCCGCGGCGCAGCGCCGAGCGCTCGCTCAAGGACAGCGAGGCGCATTTCGCCACCCTGTTCCGCATGGCGCCGGTCGCGATGGCGCTGACCTCGCCCGACGGGCAACGGATGATCGAGGCGAACGACGCCTTCTGGCGGCTGACCGGCTATCGCGCGGAGAGCTTCGTCGGCCGCACGCCGGGCGACCCGGAGCTGTGGGCCGAAGTCGCCGAGCGCAACGCCGTGGAGGCGGAGATCGCGCGCGCCGGGGGCTTGCGCAACCGCGACGTCCGGCTGCTCGACGCCGCGGGCCGCGCCGTCGATTGCCTCCTCTCGGCCGAGCGGATGACGCTGCGCGGCGAGGGCTGCGTCCTGTGGCTGTTCCAGGACATCACCGCACGGCGCCACAATGAGATCGAGCTGGTGGAGGCGATCGAGGCGGTGATGAAGGATGCCAGCTGGTTCAGCCGATCGGTGATGGACAAGCTCGCCACGCTCCGCAATCCGCGCGGCCGCGAGACGCCGCGCGCCACCGACCTGACGCCCCGCGAGCGCGAGGTGCTGGGGCTGATCTGCGAAGGCATCGACGACAAGGCGATCGCCGAGCGGCTGTCGCTATCGGGCAATACCGTGCGTAACCATGTCGCGAGCATCTACGCCAAGATCGGCGTCAACCGCCGCGCGGCCGCGGTCGTCTGGGCCCGCGAACGCGGCTTAACCTGATTCACTGTGTTCCGGCGGCCACAGCGCCGCCAGGATCGTCACCTCCCGCCTCACGCCCGGTCGCAAGCGGCCTTGTCCGCTGCGGCACATCGTGGTCCGTGTCGTTACGGACGCGCAACACGCGCGCAGAGACGAGGAAACGACCATGAAGCCATCCAAGCTGCACCTCGGCACCGCGGCGCTCGCGCTGATCGCGGGAGCGTGGGGCGCGAACGCGAGCGCGCAATCGACCGCACCGGTCGAGCCCGCGGCGGCCGCCCCGGCCGAGGACGTCGTCGTCACCGGCTCGCGCATCCGCCGCGACCCGCTCGACCAGAGCTCGCCGGTCACCGTCGTCGACGACGCGTCGATCGCGCGCACCGGCCTGTCCTCGATCGCCGACGTGCTCCAGCGGCTGCCCAGCGCCTCGGGCGGGCTCAACACCAAGGTCAACAACAGCGGCAACCTCGGCAACCCGCCCGACGGCGGCGGCGTCGGCGCCGGCTCGGCCGAGATCGACCTGCGCTACCTCAGCGCCAAGCGCACCCTCGTGCTCGTCGACGGCTTGCGCTTCGTCAACGGCACCAGCGGCAGCGGCATCCCCGCGACCGTCGACCTCAACACCATCCCCGCCAGCATGATCGACCGGATCGAGGTGCTCCAGGCCGGTGCGTCGCCGCTCTACGGCTCGGACGCGATCGCGGGCGTGGTCAACGTCATCACCAAGGCGAGCCAGAACGGCCTCAAGGCATCGGCGCAGTTCGGCACCTTCCGCCAGGGCGACGGCCACACCTACAATGCCGACATCAGCTACGGCCTCCAGCGTCCCGATTCCGGCACCAGCCTGGTGGTCGGCGCGAGCTACGTGAACCAGAAGCCGGTGCGCTCGGGCAACCGCGCCATCTCGCAATTTCCCAATCCCGGCCAGACCGCATGCACCGACCCGGTCGGCGGATGCAGCAGCGCCGCGGTCAACGGCCGCTTCCTGACCAGCTTCGGCAACCAGACGATCAGCACCGCGCCCGACAGCACGCCGACGCGGGCCGAGCTGCGTCCGTTCACCGCCGCCGACCGCTTCAACTTCGCGCCGTTCAACTACATCCTGACTCCATCCGAGCGCTACGGCGCATGGATGAGCTTCAAGCAGGAGCTCGGCGGCGGCGTGAACCTGCGCGTCAAGGCAGAATACAACCGCCGCAACTCGCAGAACCAGGCCGCGTTCGAGCCGCTGTTCATCGGCCCCGACGCAGGCAACGGCGCGGGCAGCCTGTTCGACACGCTGAGCTTCGACGCGACCAACCCTTTCAACCCCTACGGCGTCACGCTCGAATCCGGCGTCAACGCCAACGGCACACCCAACGGCCGCACCGCCAACTACTCCTTCATCGCCCGCCGCCTGGTCGAGGCGGGGCAGCGCACCTTCAATCAGCGGGTCGACACGCTCTCGGCCACCGCCACCCTCGACGGCACGCTCCAGTTCGGCGACCGGCGCTTCTACTGGGACGCGAACGTCGTCTTTGGCGTAAACGACGCGCACCAGAGCTTCACCGGCAACGTCCGCGCCGACCGCGTCGCACAGGCGATCGGCCCTATCGCCAATTGTACCGCGCCGTGCGTGCCCTTGAACCTGTTCGGCGGCGCGGGCTCGATCACGCCGGCGATGCTCGCCTTCATCGGCTTCACCGAGCGCGACAAGAGCAGCCAGCACCTCTACGATTACACGCTGAACCTGAGCGGCGACCTCGCCGAGCTGCCCGCCGGGCCGCTCGCCATCGCGATCGGCTACGAGCACCGCGTCCAGAGCGCCAGCTTCACCCCCGACCCGATCGTCTCGGCAGGGCTCGGCGCCGACATCCCGGCGCAGCCCGCCGCGGGCCGCTACAATTCGGACGAGGTCTATGCCGAGCTCCGCGTGCCGCTGCTCAAGGACAAGCCGTTCTTCTCGTCACTGGAGGCGAACGGCGCGGTGCGCCACGCCGATTATTCGCTGAGCGGCGGCAGCACGGCCTACACCGGCACAGGCCTCTGGAAGCCGGTCGAGGACATCCTGATCCGCGGCTCGTACAGCACCGGCTTCCGTGCGCCGAGCCTGGGCGAGCTGTTCGGCGGCCGCTCGCGCTTCGACCTCCCGGTCACCGATCCTTGCTCCAGCGCGGCTACCGGCCAGTTCCAGACCAACGCCACGGTGCGCGCCAACTGCATCCGCAACGGCGTTCCTGCCAACGGCAGCTATGCCGAGGACCCCGGTCAGCTCCCCGTCATCACCCAAGGCAACCGCGCGCTGAAGCCGGAGAAGTCGCGCAACATCGCCGCGGGTGTCGTCTATTCGCCGCGCTGGGCGCGAAGCAGCGGCTTCGCCAGCCTGCTCAACATCGAGGCGAATTACTACGACATCCGCGTGACGCGCGCGATCGCCGCGGTCGACCCCAACCTGACGCTCAACAATTGCGCCCTGCGCGGCGACGCGGCGAGCTGCGCACTGGTGAGGCGGACCAGCAACGGCTTCATCAACGAGATCGACGGCACGCTCCAGAACCTCGACAGCATCCGCACCCGCGGGCTCGACTTCACCGCCAACTTCCGCACGCCGCAGACCGGCGCCGGCAGCTTCGGCGTGTCGCTCAACGCCACGCGCCTGCTCAAATACGTCCTCTCGGCGTCGAACGGCTTCGTCGTCGTCGACCGCAAGGGCACCGAGCGCGGCAGCCCCGACCAGGCCTTTCCCAAATGGAAGGCGAACGGCACGATCGACTGGTCGCTCGGTGCGGTCGGGGCGGCCTTCACTGGCCGCTATATCGACAGCGTCGTCGAATCGGGCGCGGCGAATACGCTCAACAGCCGCTTCTACGGCGACGTGCGGCTGAGCCTGAACCCGCGGATCATGGACCGCACCTTCGGCCTCGCAATCGGCGTCAACAACGTCTTCGACAAGGACCCGCCCGCCTGCATCACCTGCAGCCTGAACAACTTCGACCCGACGACCTACGACGTGCCGGGCCAGTTCGGCTACATCAAGCTGACGGTCGGCATGTAAGCCACGGACCCGGCCGGCGCCTTGCCGGCCGGGTCGCACCGCTCACCGCCGCGCCAGCCTGGTCCGCTCGGCGGGCTGCGGCGCATAGGACGCGGCAACCGGCAGCACGGCTGCCGGTGCGCCGACGGCCAGCGGGGCAGGCCCCACAGCCGCTGCCATGGCCAACGGCACGTCCTCGTCGATGAACCCCTTCACTCCGGCACCGACCGGCACCCGCGCGCTCGTGCCCGTCGTGAAGAAGCCGACCACCGGCACGAACGCCACTGCCGCGACCACGCCGGCCGTTCCGGTGACGCCCTTGTCGTCGAAGCTGCCGCTCATCCGGATCTGTCGGCCGTTGACGGTCACATATAGGATGCGTGCGCTGAGATGGCCCGACTTGCCCCACATCCCCTTGTTGCGCACCGCGGTCACCTCGCCCATCGCGGGCGAGCCGACCGGCACGACCGTGACGCCGTTGACCATGACCGGCTCCGCCACTTCCATGTGAAAGCGCTGGCCGGGGCGCAGCTGCTTGTCCTTGGTGGTCAGCTCCTCCGAGAGCCGGAGCGAGACTTCGGTGCCCGCGCGCAGCGTCGCCATGGCGGCGGTGGGATAGGCGGGTGCCAGGGCCTGGCCCGAAGCGGCGGGCGCGGCGGCGAGCAGCGCGCTCGCCAGCGCGGCCTGCACCATCGTCATGGGGTCGTCCGTCCTGTTGCGATCCGCCGGATTCGGGCGTTGACCTCCAGCTAGTCCGTGGCCGGGCCCCTGTCGGTACAGCCGCGACGGCGGCGACCGGGTTGCGACAAGCATTACGGCGGGCACGACCGGCACGACGAAGCGGCGTAAGCGCGCACGTTGACGCACCTTCGCTCTCGCAGCATGGCCGCGCCATGCGCTTCTTCTCCGACAATGCCGCCACGGTGCACCCGCAGGTCATGGCGGCGCTCGCCGACGCCAACCGCCTCGATACCGCCTATGACGGCGACGCGCTGAGCCGCAGCCTCGACGGGCATCTGTCCGAGCTGTTCGATGCGCAGGTCCACGCGCTCTGGGTGCCGAGCGGCACCGCGGCGAACTGCCTCGCGCTTGCGGCACTCTGCCCGCCTTATGGCGGCGTCGTCTGCCACCGCGACGCCCACATCCAGAAC
>CAXTNG010000130.1:0-8609 GCA_964245475.1 uncultured Sphingomonas sp.
GACGTCAAGGAACCCTGCACGCTGTTCGACGGCGTGTGGGCGCCTGGCGAGCGGCACCAGGTGTGGATGAGCCACGGGGACAAGGTCGACGCGCCCGCGCCGGGTTTTGAGCCGGTCGCGACCTCGGACGGCGCGCCCTATGCGATCATCGCGGACGAGGCGCGGCGCTTCTACGGTGTGCAGTTCCATCCGGAGGTGGTCCACACGCCCGATGGGGGCAAGCTGATCGCCAATTTCGCGCGCCACGTCTGCGGGCTGGCGGGCGGCTGGACGATGGCGGAGTTCCGCGCGACCAAGATCGCCGACATCCGTGCGCAGGTGGGGACGGGCCACGTGATCTGCGGGCTGTCGGGCGGGGTGGACTCGGCGGTAGCGGCGGTGCTGATCCATGAGGCGATCGGGTCGCAGCTGACCTGCGTTTATGTCGACCACGGGCTGATGCGCGCGGGCGAGAGCGAGCAGGTCATCAGCCTGTTCCGCAACCATTACAATATCCCGCTGGTGCATGTGCATGCCGAGGACCTGTTTCTGGGCGGGCTGGCCGGCGTCACCGATCCGGAGGCGAAGCGCAAGTTCATCGGCAGGACCTTCATCGAGGTGTTCGAGGCCGAGGCGAGGAAGGTCGGCGGCGCGGATTTCCTGGCGCAGGGGACGCTCTACCCGGACGTGATCGAGAGCGTCTCGTTCACCGGCGGGCCGTCGGTGACGATCAAGAGCCACCACAATGTCGGCGGCCTGCCCGAGCGGATGAACATGCAACTCGTCGAGCCGCTGCGCGAGCTGTTCAAGGACGAGGTGCGCGCGCTCGGCCGCGAGCTGGGGCTGCCCGAGGCGTTCGTGGGACGGCACCCCTTTCCCGGGCCGGGGCTCGCGATCCGCATTCCGGGCGAGGTGACGCGCGAGCGCTGCGACATCCTGCGCAAGGCGGATTCGATCTATCTCGACGAGATCCGGCGCGCCGGGCTGTACGACACAATCTGGCAGGCGTTCGCGGTGCTGCTGCCGGTGCGCTCGGTGGGGGTGATGGGCGACGGCCGCACCTATGACAACGTGCTGGCGCTGCGCGCGGTGACCTCGACCGACGGGATGACGGCGCAGGCGTTCCAGTTCCCTGGCGATTTCCTACCACGGGTGGCGACGCGGATCGTCAACGAGGTGAGGGGGATCAACCGGGTGACGTACGACTATACGTCGAAACCGCCGGGAACGATCGAGTGGGAATGAGGGGTAGCGGCAGCGGCGGCGCTCGACGGCGAACCGGGTGCGGTCGGTGACCTCGCGCAGGAACGCAATTTCGTCCTCAAGCCACGCCCGCACACTGGGTTCTCGATGTAGGAGCCATAGTCGCGGAAATTGAGCGTGCCGGGCAGGCTCTGGATCCCGGCGCGTTCCAGTCGCGCTCGATGGTAATCGTCTTCGCGTCCGGATCGACGATGCCGTAGCCCGCGCGATCGACGTCGAGCGCTTCGCCTAGAATGCGGCCGGGGGTGAAGGAGAGGTCGGCGCTGTCGTCGAGGTCGTGAAACGCGTCCGAGAGCTCGACGAGGCCGCGGCGCATCTGGTCGGCCCGCATCCGGTCGGTGATGTCGAGCGAAACCCCGCCAATCCCCTGCTTATCGTTGACCTGCCCTTGTCCGGTCAAACGATCAACCGCGCCAGACCTTGGTGAGCCAAGGTTCACCCGACGCCAGCGTCATGTTGCTTCAGATTTGCATTCACCGGCGCGCGATTAGGAAAGGCGCTCCGTGAGGACTCCCGATGTAGTGAAGCCACAAAGCGGCGGCTCACCGGCATCTACACTGTCGTGCTGGCGACCGTCGGCGCGGTCCTGCTGGTGAGAGGCGTGATCCTCTTGACGACGTTAAGAGCAGCTCGTCCCGCGACGCCGTGAAGCGATCCTCGTTTCGGCTCCGACTTTCCTAGTCTAGCTGGACCACAGCGAGAGCCGCTCGATCCAAGCTGCCGTGGTCCATCGCCGTGATTGTGTAGCGGAGCTGGCGCACATCAAACGACACCGAACACTCCACCAACAAGCCATCAGGGCTGCTTGTGAGCCGACGTGGCAGTAACGAGACCAACAAGACTTTTGACCAGGCGACGCAGCTCGTCGGCTGAATCGGCCGACTGCTTGAAGCCACGAACCGCGGCAGCGAGCAGGTTGGCAAGACCTTTGGCCGACATCGCCGGCCGGACTGTCAAACCTTCAGCGAGCGGGACTAGAACCGGGGCGACTGTCGCTTCGAAGCGCGCATAGCCTTCGCGCTGCGCCTCCCTGGCAAACCCGAAAGTGCATTCGACCAGTTCATGCGCGTCGGGCAAGGCCGTGACCAGTTCGAACGGGCGAACCGACCATATCTCGAAGGCACGCTCCAGCTTTTCCGCGAGCGTAGTGGCATCGGACATCGCGGCATCGATCTCGGCGACGGTCTCTTCGACCCAATGCAAGAACACCCCCGCGAAAATCTCCTCCTTGTTCTTGAAGAGGAGATACAGCGCGGGGCGCGAAAGGCCTGCCGCTGCTGCAATGTCCGCCATGCTCACGCGCTTATACCCGTACCGCAAAAACGAAGCGCGTGCCGCGAGGAGAATCTGATTTTTCTTCCGATCAGCCATGTCCGACCTATTGACAGAAAACGTCCATTCGTCAATATCTAACATATGGACGAAAAGTGTCAGACTGCGAAAGGTTGGAACATGTCGAAGGTCGCATTGGTGACAGGAGCCTCCTCAGGAATCGGCGAGGAGACTGCCAATTTCCTCATCTCAGCAGGTTACACCGTATATGCCGGCGCGCGCCGCGTCGATCGGATGAAGCCGCTGGCGGATCGGGGGGCACGTCTGCTCAAGCTGGATGTCACCGACGACGAGTCGATGGTGGCTGCCGCCGAGACAGTGTTGCGCGAGACGGGGCGTGTTAACGTCCTCGTGAACAACGCGGGTTATGGCTCCTTCGGGGCGCTCGAGGATGTGCCGATCGACGAGGCGCGACGGCAGCTCGACGTGAACATCTTCGGTCTAGCCCGCATGGCGCAACTCGTGCTGCCTACGATGCGGGGGCAGCGATCCGGCAAGATCGTCAACATCGCCTCGGTAGGCGGCAAGATCGGCGAGCCGTTCGGTAGCTGGTATCACGCCACCAAGTTCGCCGTCGAAGGACTCAGCGACGCGCTGCGGATGGAGCTACGGCAGTTCGGCATCGACGTCATCATCATCGAACCGGGCGCGATCAGAAGCGAATGGAACAAGATCGCGCGTGGACGGCGGCTGGCTGCCCTCCCCGCCGAGCGTCGTCGCGAAGGCCATCGTCGAAGCCGTGCAGGCTCGTCGACCCAAGACGCGCTACCCCACCGGCGGGGGCGTGCGGATGGTCCTGGCCACCCGCCGGCTGTTGTCCGACCGCGCGTTCGACGCCCTGATGCTGATGGGCACGCGCCCGGCGAAGGCGTCGTGACCATGCGGTCCGCGCAGCAAAACGCCTGGAGGCCATCATGCTGAGCGGTCCGCCGGCAGGCGGCACCGTGCAGATGCTGGTCATCGGCTATTTCGCGGGCGAGCGCGCCGAGATGTGGACCGCCATCACGGCCTTCCTGGCCGTTGCGGCGGCCGCCGCATGGCTCTTCGCGGTATCGCCGTCTGCTTTCGAGACGGCGCTGATCGCGACGATCTTGTTGGTCGGCGGTGCGATGGCGGTGGGGCTGGCGGTGCTGCTGGTCCGCGATCACAATGCGTTGCCCGCCCTGCTGCGCACTTTGGATAGCGGCGATAGCGTTGCCGCCTTGTCCACCGAAGCGGCTCGGATCGGCGTCGTCGTGTCGAAGTTCCGCTACTACCGCATCGGCGCAGCCGTGCTCGGCGCTCTCGCGCTCGCGGGGTTGACGGCGTCGAACCGACCCTGGGTCCACGGCATCGCGGTGGGGTTGCTGCTGGTGGTCGTCGGACAGGTCGTCATCGACCATTTCTCCGAGCAACGCGCTCGCATTTATCATGCGGCGCTCGTGAACTCATAGTCCTGTGGGCAGGCAACAAACATGGAAAGCAACAGCGAATATTATTTACGGCGCGCGGCGCAGGCATCGGCGCTCGCAGAACTTACGCAGGATGGCCGAGTCAAGGCAATCGATCTCAAGATGGCGCGCAACTACTTAGCCTTGAGCGGGAAGAGCATCGAAATCAAGATAGAAGGAGCTACAGCATGAAAGCGTTTTTTCAATCCTGGCGCAAGGTATTGGCTCTTGCCTTGACGTTGCTGTCCTCACAACCGCGTCGGCGGTCATGGCGCAGCAGCCTGCTGCAGACGCCATCGTCGGGAAATGGGAAGCGGACGACGGCACGTCGAAGCTCGAAATGTTCCGTGCGGGCGCCGAGTATCAGGCGCGCCTTCTCTACGGCAACCAGTTGATCGAGCGCGATGGCGTAACCATGAAGAAGGATCTCAAGAATCCCGATCCCGCGCTGCGCGATCGCTCGCTGAAGAACATCGTGTTCGCGACCGGATTGCGGTTCGGGGGCAGCGAGTGGTCGGGCGGCTCGATCTATGACGCCGCCTCCGGGCGGACTTATCGCTGCAAGGCATCCATGAAGGCCGGCAAGCTGCAACTGCGGGGATATCTTGGCATCCCGGCGCTCGGCCGCACCTAGGCATTCCACAGGATTCCCTGAGGTCTGAGATGGCGAAGACGGTTCTCGTGACCGGAGCCTCGTCGGGAACCGGCGAGGAATTGGTCAAGCGCCCGCTGGCGGCGGACTACGACGTCCATGCCGACGCGCGGCGAGTGGACCGGATGCGCCCGCTGCCGCTCGATTTGACCGACGGATCGTTGACGCCGGCCGTGGAACCGTCCTGCGCTCCACCGGCGGGACCGACGTTCTCGTGAACAATGCGGGCTACGGTTACGGCGCGCTCGAAGACGTGCCGACGCGCGAGGCGAGGCCGCGGCTCGACATCAACCTGGCCGGGGGCGGCGCCAAGGCAATCCCTTCTCTGCGCAGGTTCCTTTCGGATGGATCGTTCGACGCGCTCCTGCGGATGAGCGTCCGCCAAGCCTCGAACGCTCCCGCTGCCCCCCGCGCCAATACGACTGACCAAGGTGTCGCTCCGCGCCTTCAAGGACCCAGCAAATGAGCGATCAACCCGACCCGAAGACCGACGCGCCGGCGGCCGATAGCGACGACGCGCGGGAGGACAAGCCGAAGCATGCCCTGAGCGGGCGGGCCAAGCTGATCCTGCTGGGGATCGCGATCGTGGCGATCGTAGCCGGCGCGATCTGGTTCACCCGCTATCAGACCCATGGCAAATACCAGCAGACGACGAACGACGCCCGGCTGGAGGCCGACGCGGTGACGGTCGCACCGCGCACCACCGGCTATGTGGCCGAGGTGCTGGTCGCCGACAACCAGGACGTCGTGGCGGGCCAGCCGCTAGTCCGCATCGACCCGCGGGACTACCGCGCGCAGGCGGCGCAGGCGCAAGCGCAGATCGGCGTCGCCGCCGCGCAGGCGGACAACGCCCGCGCCTAGATCGCCGAGCAACATGCGATGGTCGACCAGTCCCGCGCCCAGCTCGCCTCCGCCCGCGCGAAGGCCGTCTCCGATGCCGCCGAGGCATCCCGCTATGCCCCGCTGGCGGCGAGCGGCGCGGAGCCGCGCGAGCGGCTGGCGCAGCTCCGCACGACAGCCGCCCAGTCCGCCAACGACGCCCGTGCCCGGGCCGCCGACCTGGTCATGCAGCGGCGCCGCATCGCCGCCTTCGCGTCGCAGGTCCGGCAGGGCGAGGCGCAGGGCCGGGCCGCGCGCGCGCAGCTGCAGTCGGCACAGGTCGATGTCGGCGCGACGCTGATCCGATCGCCGATCGCCGGCCGGGTCGGCGACAAGACGGTGACGCTTGGGCGATATGCGCAGGCGGGCACGCGGGTGCTGTCGGCGGTGCCGCTCGATCGGATGTATGTCGTCGCCAATTTCAAGGAGACGCAACTCGCGCTGATGCGCGTCGGTCAGCCCGCGACGATCAAGGTCGATGCGCTCGACGGAACGAAGCTGCGGGGCCGGATCGTCAGTCTCTCACCGGGCACCGGCGCGCAATTCTCCCTGCTGCCGCCGCAGAATGCGACCGGCAACTTCACCAAGATCACGCAGCGCGTGCCGGTGCGGATCGCGCTGGAGGCGACGCCCTCTGCCCGCCGACTGCTGGTCTCCGGCATGTCGATCACGGTCACGGTCGACACGATCGGCGCCAAGGGCGAGCTGGACCGCGTCCGCGACGAACAGGACAAACTCGCCAGCAGGGAGCGATAGGCGTGGCGAGCGCCGCAACGCCATCTGTGGACCGGACTGGGCGCGCTCCCGCGGTGGAGGAGCGCGCCGACGCCGCCGCCTGGCTGGCGGTTGCGGCGGGCACGATCGGCGCGTTGATGGCGACGCTCGACGTGTCGATCGTCAATTCCTCGCTGCCCACCATCCAGGGCGAGATCGGTGCGACCGGGACCGCGGGCACATGGATCGCGACCGCCTATCTGGTCGCGGAGATCGTCATCATCCCGATGGCGGCCTGGCTCGAGCGGATGCTCGGGCTGCGCACCTTCCTGCTGATCGCGGCGGGCTCGTTCACGTTCTTCTCGGTGGTGTGCGGCGTCTCGACCGGCCTGTCGACGATGATCGCCGGCCGGGTCGGGCAGGGGCTGACCGGCGGAGCGCTGATCCCGACCGCGCAGACGATCATCGCGCAGCGCCTGCCCCGGTCGCAACAGCCGATCGGCACCGCCGCGTTCGGCATGACGGCGATCATCGGGCCGGTCGCCGGCCCGCTGATCGGGGGCTGGCTGACCGAGAACATCAGCTGGCATTACGCCTTTCTCCTGAACGTGCCGATCTGCGCCATTCTCATCACCCTGCTGCTCGTCGGCCTGCCGCACGAGCGTTCGCGGCTGTCGCTGATCCGCGACGCCGACTGGCTGGGCATCGCCGGGCTTGCGCTCGGGCTGGGCGGGCTGACCGTGGTGCTGGAGGAGGGACAGCGCGAGCAATGGTTCGCCTCGGAGATGATCCGCTGGGTGACATTGGTCTCGGTGGTCGGCTTCGGCCTGCTCTTCCTGGGCCAGCGGACGGCGCGCAAGCCGGTGATCAAGCTCTCGCTGCTGGCCGACCGGCAGTTCGGATCGGTCGCGCTGATGGCGATGGCGGTGGGCGCGGTCGTCTACGGCACCGCTTATGCGATCCCGCAATATCTCTCCGCGGTGGCCGGCTACAACGCGCTGCAATCGGGCGAGGTGGTGCTGATCTCGGGCATCCCCAGCCTGTTCATGCTGGCGATCCTGCCGATCCTGCTGCGCACGGTCGACGTGCGGATCGCGGTCGGCGCGGGCCTCGCGATCATCGCCGGGGGTTCGATCATCGACGCGCATCTGACGATCGGCTCCGCCGGGGACGACTTCACGCTCGGCCAGTTGATGCGCGGCGTCGGCCAGATCCTGGCGATGCTGTTTCTCAGCCAGGCGACGGTCAGCGCGGTTCCGGCCCGCGACGCCGGCGACGCGTCCGGCCTGTTCAACGCAATGCGCAACCTAGGCGGCAGCTTCGCGCTCGCCGGCATCTCGATCGTCCAGGACCAGCGGCTATGGCTTCACGAGCGCCGGCTTGAGGAGACGTACAACGCCAATGCGCCGATGGTGCAGGACTATCTGGCCGCGACCGCGCGGGCGGTCGGCGGGACGCCCGCCGCGCTGCGCCTGATCGAAGGGCAGGTCGAGATCCAGGCGCTGGTGATGACGTTCAACGATATCTTCCGGCTGATGGGGATCGGCGCGCTGGTCGTGCTGCCCTTCATCTTCTTTCTCCGTCCCCTCCCGAAGGACGCCAATCCGGCGGCGACGCACCAATGAAGAGATCCTGCCTGCTGGGCATCGTCGCGATGCTCTCCGCCTGCACCGTCGGCCCCGACTACAAGGGGCCGCCCGCGGTCGCGTCCGACGCGGTCGCGCGCGGGACATTCGTGCGCGCGCAGGATCCCGCCGTCACCGACGGACCCGGCCTCGCGCGCTGGTGGGAGAGCCTGGGCGATCCGCTGCTGACCCGGCTGGTCGACGACGCGCTCGCGCACAGCCCGACGATCGACCAGGCGCAGGCGCGCATCCGCGAAGCGCAGGCGCAACTGCGCCAGCGCCGTGCGGCGGAATTGCCCAGCGTCGCCGCGACCGGCTCCTACCTCCATGCCGAGCTGCCCGGCATCGACCTGGGGACAGGCGGCGCGACGACTGGCGCAACGGGGGGCGGCACGGCGGGCGGAAGCGGGTCCGGCGACGGCTCGACCGATCTCGACATCTACAACCTCGGCCTGAACGCCTCGTGGGAAATCGACCTGTTCGGCGGGCTGCGGCGGGGCGCTGAACAGGCCCGCCGCACGGTCGAGGCGCGCTTCGCCGACCTCGCCGATTCGCAGGTCAGCCTGTCGGCGCAGGTCGCGCAGGCCTATGTGTCCCTGCGCGATGTGCAGCTGCGGATCGGCCTGAGCCGCCAGTCGGGACTGGTCCAGGCACAGCGGCTGGCGCTCATGCGGGAGCGCAACCGGCGGGCCCGGCGTCGGCGAGCGATGTCGAACGGTTGCAGACAGAGTGCAA
>CAXTNG010000131.1:0-8555 GCA_964245475.1 uncultured Sphingomonas sp.
GGGTTAGGATGGGGCTCATGCAACTTCTCCCTGATGCGTCATGCCGGGAACTCCGCGAGGCCGAAGCGGAGGGGTCGGGCGTCGAGGCCGCGGACCAGGGGCCCCAGCGCCACGAGGGTGCCGAGCAACAGCCCGATCTCGACGAGGTAGACCGCGGCATAGCCGGTGGACGGCACGGCGAGCGCTTCGCCGAGCGCGTGATCGGTGGCTGCGGCCGAGATGACATCGCGCAGCGCGGCGCCGAGCGCGATCGCGACGCCGGCGCAGGTCGCCTGCACCGCCCCCCAGGCGCCGAGCGCGAGGCCGGTGCGATCTTCATCGGCGATGCCCATCGTGGCGGTCAGCGTGCCGACCGAGAACAGCCCGCCGCCGAAGCCGATCAGCATCGCGCCCGCGCCGAGCAGCCCGACCGCATGGAGCGGCCCGGCGAAGATCACCAGCAGAAACGCGCCGATCCCCGCGGTCGCGCCGAAGCCCGCCAGCCGGTGCGGCTCGCCGCCCTCACCCAGCCGCCGCGCTGCTAGCGCGAAGCCCGCGAGCATGCCGAACGCCCACAGCGCGGTGAGCGAGGTCGTAGCACCCACCGACAGGCCGAGGATCTGCCCACCGTAAGGCTCGAGCAGCACATCCTGCATGCTGAACGCCGCCGCACCGAGGCCGACCGCGACGAGCAGCCGGAGCGTGCGCGGGCGCGCGACGAAGGTGGCCCAAGTCTCGGCGAACGCGGGCTGGGCACGGTCGGTCCCGGTCGCACTGCGATCGCGCGCTTCCTGCTTCCACAAAGCGATGATGTTGAGCACCATGGTCAGCGCCGCGGCGCCCTGGACGATCTGGACGAGCTTGGTCGGCGTGAAATCCGCGAGCAGCCGCCCGATCACCAGCGCGCTCGCCATCATGCCGAGCAGCAGCATGACGTAGAGCAAGGCGACGACGCGCGGCCGGGCGGCTTCGGGCGCGAGATCGGTGGCGAGCGCGAGGCCCGCGGTCTGCGTCGTGTGCATGCCGGCACCGACGAGCAGAAACGCGAGAGCGGCGCCGGTTCGTCCGGCGAGCGCCATGCCGGGGCCGTCGCCCGACATCACCAGCAGTGCGAACGGCAACAGCGCGAGGCCGCCGAACTGAAGCAATGTCCCGAACCAGAGGTAGGGCACCCGCTTCCAGCCGAGCACCGAGCGATGATGGTCGGACTTGAAGCCGATTAGCGCGCGCAGCGGCGCGAACAGCAGCGGCAGCGACACCATCGCAGCGACCAGCGACGCCGACATGCCCAGCTCGACGATCATCACCCGGTTGAGCGTGCCGGTGAGCAGCACCGCGGCCATGCCGACCGACACCTGGAACAGCGACAGGCGAAGCAGCCGCCCGAGCGGCAGGTCGGCGCTCGCAGCGTCGGCGAAAGGCAGGAAGCGCGTGCCGATGCGGTTCCAGAAGGCGCCCGTGCGCAGCGTAGCGAGGCGGCTCATCGCGGCAGCACCTCCAGCGCGTGGCTGGTGTAGAAGCCGCTGGCGACGCGCTCGCTACGCCCGATCCGCGCGTTCGGCATTGCTTCGGCGATCAGGGTGCGGAGCAGCCGTTCGCGCACCGGCTCGATCGCCGGCGAGCGGTTCCCGCGGGGGAACAGCTTGCCGACCTTGTGCATGACTTCCAGCGGCGCACTGGATGGCGCAAAGGTGAACACAAGCGAGCCGTCCGTACGCTCGGCGAGCCGCGACAGCGCGGCGACGATGTCAAACGCAGAGTAGTGAATCAGCGAATCCATTGCGACAACGTGGTCGAACCGGCCAAGAACGGGCGAAAGCATGTCACCCACCCGCCAGTCGATCGAGAGGCCCACCGGTGCCCTGCCCTGCGCGACACTGACCAGGCTGCCGGCGACGTCGATCGCGACCACCTCGGCGCCCCGCCTCGCAGCCTCGACCGCGAGCGCGCCGGTGCCGCAGCCGGCGTCGAGCAGCCGTTTGCCGGAAAGGTCGGCGGGCAGCCATGACAACAGGGTCGTGCGCATCCGCTCGCGCCCCGCACGCACCGTCGCGCGGATGCCGCTCACCGGCGCGTCGGACGTCAGCCGCTCCCACGTCTTGGACGCGGTGCGATCGAAATACTCCTCCAGCCGCCCGCGGCGGTCCTCGTAGCTGAGCGAAGGAAGAACGGTGGCCATCATTCGAACCCCAGGAACTCGAAGATGTCCCGGTCCTTCATCGGCTGCGCGTCGAGCGGCTCGCACCCCGCCCACATCTGCGCCGCCAGCCTTTTGTACTCGTCGCAGGCGGCATCGACCTCGGGGGTCGAGTCCATCTCGAACAGGGTGCATTTCTTGAGGCGGCTGCGGCGGATCGCGTCGAGGTCCGGGAAATGCGCGAGGCGCTTGAGGCCCGTCGCCTCGTTGAACCGGTCGATCTCGTCGGTTGCGGCGGATCGGTTGGCGATCACGCCCGCCATGCGCACGTCGTAGTTCTTCGCCTTCGCCTTGATCGCCGCGACGATGCGGTTCATCGCAAAGATGCTGTCGAAGTCGTTCGCGGCAACGACGACCGCGCGTTCGGCATGCTGGAGCGGCGCTGCGAAGCCGCCGCACACCACGTCGCCGAGCACGTCGAAGATGACGACGTCGGTATCCTCCAGCAGATGGTGCTGCTTGAGCAGCTTGACCGTCTGCCCGACGACATAGCCGCCGCACCCCGTGCCCGCCGGCGGGCCGCCCGCCTCGACGCACATCACGCCGTTGAATCCCTCGAACATATAGTCCTCGGGGCGGAGCTCCTCGTGGTGGAACTCGACGGTTTCGAGCACGTCGATGACGGTCGGCATCAGCTTCTTGGTCAGCGTGAAGGTCGAATCGTGCTTCGGGTCGCAGCCGATCTGGAGCACGCGCTTGCCGAGCAGCGAGAAGGCGGCGGAGAGGTTCGACGAGGTGGTCGACTTGCCGATCCCGCCCTTGCCATAGACCGCGAACACTTTGGCGGTGCCGATCCGGTCCTTGGGGTCGAGGGCGACCTGAACGGAGCCGTCTCCGTCCAACCTCAGCGTGTCGGCGTTGCGAGCGGGAGGGTCGAACAGGGCCATCAGCTAATCCTCATGCCGCCACCGCCGTGATGCCTTCGAGGCGGTCCTCGATGGCGTCGCTCGCCGCGTGGAGTGCCGCGAGCGTCGCGGCGTCCGGAGTCCAATATTGCCGCTCGCTCGCCTCGATCAGGCGGTTGGCGACTCGCGCGGCGGACTTGGCGTTGAGCGACGCCAGCCGCTCGCGCATCGCATCGTCGAGCACGAAGGTCTCGCTGATCCGCTGGTAGATCCAGGGGGAGACCTGCCCCGTCGTCGCCGACCAGCCCGCGGTGTTGGTGACGTGCCCCTCGATGTGGCGGACGCCCTCGAAGCCATGCTTGAGCATGCCCTCGTACCAAATCGGGTTGAGCATGCGCGTCCGCGTTTCGAGGTCGACCTGCTCGCCCAAGGTGCGGACCTTGGGCGCGCCGCGGGTCGAGTCCACGATATAGACCGGCGCCGCTTCGCCGCGAGCGCGGGCGATCGAGCGGCTGATGCCGCCGAGCGCATCGACGTAATGGTCGATGTCGGTGACACCCAATTCGGCCGAGTCGAGGTTCTGATATGCCAGTTCGACACCAGCGAGCGCGCTCTTGAGCAAGGCCGGCTCGCGCTGGGCAGCACCGCTCCTGCGGTAGGCATAGCCCTTCTGCCGCTCGAACACTTCCGCGATCTCGTCGGGGTCGGTCCAGGCGCCGTCGTCAATCAGCATGTTGACGTTGGCGCCATACGACCCCTGTGCGTTGGAGAAGACGCGCAGCGCCGCGGTCTCCAGGTCGCAGCCGTGCAGCGCCTGATGCGCGAGGCTGTGCTTACGGACGAAGTTCTGCTCCAACGGCTCGTCGGCCTCCGCCGCGAGCCAAGCCGCCTCGGCGATCATCCGGGTCTGCAGTGGCAGCAGGTCGCGGAAGATGCCCGACAGCGTGACGATCACGTCGACGCGCGGACGGGCGAGCTCGGCAAGCGGCACCAGCTCAGCGCCCGCGAGCCGGCCGTAGCCGTCGAAGCGCGGGCGGGCACCGATCAGTGCCATCGCCTGCGCGATCTGCGCGCCCTCGCTCTTCAGATTGTCGGTGCCCCAGAGCACCATCGCGAGGCTTTCGGGGAAGCTGCCGCCCGCGGCCATGTGCCGGGCGATCAGCGCGTCGGCCTGGGCGCGGCCCTCGGCCATTGCGAAGGTGCCGGGGATGCGGAACGGGTCGAAGCCGTGGAGATTGCGCCCGGTCGGCAGCACCGCCGGGTTGCGCAGCACATCGCCGCCCGGCACCGGCGCGACGAAGCCCGTATCGAGCGCGTGGACCAGGGCGCCGAGCTCGTCGGTCGCGTCGATGGCGGCACCATCGGCACCCGCCTCGACCAAGCGCGCGCGCTGCTCCGGGTCGATGCCGGCGCCGATGACGTGAAGGCCGTGCGGGATCAGCTCGCGCTCGATCTCGTAGAGGCGTCCGGCAAGTGTCGCGGGATCGGTGCCGTCGAGGTCGATGGCCTCGGCCGATGCGCCGATCATCGCCTGGAGCCGCCCGCGCTCGTCCTCGGACGGCGACGAACGCCAGCGCTCGACTAGCGCCTTGAGCTCGCCCAGCCCTTTGTAGAGCCCAGATTCGGCGAGCGGCGGAGTGAGATAGCTGATCAGCGTCGCGCCCGAGCGGCGCTTGGCGATCAGGCCTTCGGACGGATTGTTTGCGGCGTAGAGGTAGTAATTCGGCAGATCGCCGATCAAACGCTCGGGCCAGCAGTCGCCCGACAGCCCGGCCTGCTTGCCCGGCATGAACTCCAGCGCGCCGTGGGTGCCGAAGTGGAGGACGGCATCGGCGGCGAAATTTTCGCGCAGCCAGCGGTAGAAGGCGCTGAACGCGTGCGTCGGGGTGAAGCGGCCCTCGAACAGCAGCCGCATCGGATCGCCCTCGTAACCGAAGGCGGGCTGGATGCCGACGAAGACGTTGCCGAATCGGGCACCGAGGACGTGGATGGTCGACCCGTCGCTCTGCTGCTTGCCCGGCGCCGCGCCCCATTGCGCTTCGATCGCAGCCAAGTGCGGTTCGCGGCGGACGTGGTCGTCAGCGGGGATGCGCGCATGGACGTTCGCGTCGGCGCCGTAGCGCGCGGAGTTGCCGGTAAGCACCGCATCGCGCAACGCATCGACATCGGCCGGCACCTCGACGTCATAGCCCTCGCTCGCGAGCCGCCCAAGCGTGGCGTGTAGCGATTCCCATACCGCAAGGTGCGCGGCGGTGCCGGTGGCGCCGGCGTTGGGCGGAAAGTTGAACAGCACGATCGCAAGCCGCCGTACCGCGCGCTCGGAGCGGCGGAGCGCGACCAGCTTCGCGACCTTGGCGGCGATCGCCTCGGCGCGCTCGGGGCAGGAGCGCATCTCGCGGCTGAGGCCCGAGGCCGGGAAGACGCAGCGCCGGCCGCACCCGGTGCAGGGCTCCGGTGACCCGTCGGAGCGGCCGCCGAACACGCTCGGCACGATCGCGCCGTCCAGTTCGGGGATCGCGACCATCATCGTTGCCTCGAGCGGCAGTAGCCCTTGGCGACCGGCGCCCCATTGCTGGAGCGACTGGAACTCAAGCGGGTGCGCAGCGATGTACGGCACGTCCATCTGCGCGAGGATCGTCTCGGCGGCGTTCGCGTCGTTGTAGGCGGGGCCGCCGACCAGCGAGAAGCCGGTGAGCGAGACGATTGCGTCGACCGTTGCGCGGCCGTCGTGCATGAAGAAGCGCTCGATCGCCGGGCGCGAGTCGAGGCCGCTGGCAAAGGCGGGAATCACCCGCAGCCCCTTCGCCTCCAGCGCCGCGATCACGCCGTCATAATGGCCGGTATCGCGCCCGAGCAGGTAGGAGCGCAGCATCAGTACGCCGACCGTCCCCTGTCCGCTCATCGACCGCGGCAGCGCATCGAGGCGGTCGGCCATGCGGCCGGGCATCGCCGGATGGTAGACGCCGACCTCGGGATAGTCGCGCGGCGCGTCCGCCTTGCAGGCACCACGCAGCGCGCGGCGCTCGCCGTCGGCGTAGCGGTCGACCAGCGCGCAGACCATGTTGACGACGTTGTCGTCGGAGCCGGCGAGCCAATATTGCAAGGTGAGGAAATAGGCGCGGACGTCCTGCGCGGTGCCTGGGATGAAGCGCAGCATCTTGGGCAGGCGGCGCAGCATCTTCATCTGCCCGGCGCCCGACGAGCCGGCCTTGGCCGACCCGCGCAGCCGCTTGAGCAGCGCGAGCGGGCCCTTGGCGGGCTTGTCCATGCGATAGTCGCCGAGCCGGGTGAGGCGGACGACCTCACTCCCCGACATCAGCCCCAGCATCGCGTCGCACTGCTCGCGCCGTGCTTCCAGCGCGGGAAGGACGGCGCGGATATGATCCTCCAGGAACAGCATCGTCGCGATGACGATGTCGCCGCGTGCGATGTCGTCGCGCGCGCGGTCGAGCGCCGCGGCGTCGCGGTCCCAGTCGGCGGCGGCGTGGAAGCCGATGGTGATGCCGGAACCTTCCGCCGCAAACCGGGCCGCCGCGCGCTCGGCAGCGCCCGAAAGGTGGTTGTCGAGCGTGACGATCACGACACGCACGGCGGTGGCAGCACTAGCGGGCATAATGCGCCTTGGCGTCGTAGAGCGTGTCGAGGGTGATCGTCGCAAGGCCCTGCTCGGCGGCGTATTTCTCGGTGTTCCGCCGCGCCTTGCCGCGAACGAAGAAGGGGATTTTGAGGAGTTCGCGTTCCGCATCCTTCGACCAGAGTTCTGCGTCACCCCGGACTTGTTCCGGGGTCCAGTCTTCCCCTTGTGATGCCGCTGCTTGTTGCTTGCTGGACCCCGGAACAAGTCCGGGGTGACGGATGGAGCTTGTCGCTGCCTTCTGCCCCAAATGACTCGCCCCCGCCGCATCCGAAAATTCGAAGTCATCCCGGAACATCGTCAGCAGATGCTCCTCCAGCCCCATCACCAGCGGATGGACCCAGGTGTCGAACAGCACGTTGGCGCCCTCGAACCCCATCTGCGGCGAGTAGCGCGCCGGGAAGTCCTGGACGTGGACGGGAGCGGAGATCACCGCGCAAGGGATGCCGAGCCGCTTGGCGATATGGCGCTCCATTTGGGTGCCGAGGACCAGCTCGGGCTGGAGCGACTGGATTGCGGCCTCGACCTCCAGATAATCGTCCGTGATCAGCGGCTCGACGTCGTGGCGCTTGGCGGCGTCGCGCAGATCGCGGGCAAACTCGCGGTTGTAGCAGCCGAGACCGACGACCTCGAAGCCGAGCTCGTCGGCGGCGACGCGGGCAGCAGCGATCGCGTGGGTCGCGTCGCCGAAGACGAAGACGCGCTTGCCGGTCAGATACGTCGAGTCGACCGAGCGGCTCCACCACGGCAGGTTGGAGGTGTCGAGCACGGCAGCGGCGTCTAACCCGGCGAGCGCAGCCACCTCCGCGATAAAGTCGCGGGTCGCGCCATGGCCAATCGGGACGGTGCGCACCGTCTTCTGCCCCAAGCTGCGCTCCAGCCACCGGCACGCGGTGTCGGCTATCTCGGGATAGAGGCAGATGTTGAAATCCGCCGCGCCGAGCCGCGCGAGGTCGGCAGGCGAGGCGCCGAGCGGGGCGACGACGTTGACGTCGACGCCGAGCGTGGCGAGCAACCGGGTCACCTCGATCACGTCGTCGCGGTGGCGGAAGCCGAGCGCGGTTGGGCCGAGCAGATTGGCGACCGGGCGGCGGCCTTCGCGCGGCTCGGCGACGACGCTCGTATCGGCGAGCTTGCGGACGAGCTGGTAGAAGGTCTCCGCCGCGCCCCAATTCTCCTTGCGGCTGTAACTCGGCAGCTCCAGCGCGACGACCGGGCACGGTAGCGCCATCGCCTGGGCGAGGCCGGCGGGATCGTCCTGGATCAGCTCGGCGGTGCAGGACGCGCCGACCAGCATCGCCTGCGGCTGGAAGCGCGCATAGGCCTCGCGCGCCGCGGTCTGGAACAGGTGCGCGGTGTCCTTGCCTAGATCGCGCGCCTGGAAGGTGGTGTAGGTGACCGGCGGACGCTTGCCGCGGCGCTCGATCATCGTGAACAGCAGGTCGGCGTAGGTGTCGCCCTGCGGTGCGTGGAGGACGTAGTGGACGCCTTCCATTGCGGTGGCGATCCGCATCGCGCCGACGTGGGGTGGGCCCTCGTAGGTCCAGACGGTCAGCTGCATGTCATACCTGCAGCACGTCGCGCCGCCGCAGCGGGCGCGCGAAGAGCTCGGCGAGGTCGCCCGCCTGGTCGAAGCCGTGGACGGGCGAGAAGACCAGCTCGATCGCCCACTTCGTCGTCAGCCCCTCCGCTTCCAGCGGGTTGGCGAGACCGAGGCCGCAGACGGTGAGGTCGGGCTTCGCGGCGCGCACCCGGTCGAGCTGGCGGTCGACATCCTGACCCTCGCTGATCACCGTCTCAGCTGGCAGCAGCTCCAGCTCCTGCGCGAGGTGGCGGCGGTGGAGGTAGGGGGTTCCAACCTCGACCGGGCGCATGCCGAGCTCGGTGGCGAGGAAGCGGG
>CAXTNG010000132.1:0-6855 GCA_964245475.1 uncultured Sphingomonas sp.
TGTCGGCCTCGTTTTCATTGTCGGAGGTGTTTACCCGCGAGACGATCGTCGCATTCGAGATCGGCTCCAAGAAGACCTTCGGCCACGGCCAGCTCCGGCTCAATCTCACCGGCTTCTACTACAAGTACAAGGGCCTCCAGCTTAGTCGAATTGTCTCGCGCACCGCGGTCAACGACAATGTCGACGCCGACATCTACGGCGTCGAGGCGGAGGCGGTGATGATCCCGACGCCAGGGTTCGTCGTCAACGCGAACTTCAGCTATCTCCGGACGAAGGTCGCGTCCGACAAGTTCCTCGCCGACACCCGCGACCCCTCCGGCGACCGCTCGGACGCGGTGATCATCAAGGACATATCCAACGCCGCCAATTGCGCGGTGATCCCGACCACCGCCGGCAACGTCGCGGGCGTCAACTGGTTCTTCTGCGAGATCAACACGCTTGGACTCGGCTTGCGCGCACCCGTTGCGGTGCCTGGCACCAGCACCACCGGCGCCTTCTCCAGCTGCGATACGATCCGGCAGATCGCGGCAGGAACGGTGCCGACCACCTCGCCGCTGTTTGCGCTGCAACAGGGCTTGCGCCTTCAGTTCGGCGTCGCCGCCGGCGCCTTTCCGTTCACCGTACTTGGCAGCGGCGTCGAGGTGAACATCAAGGGCAACCAGCTGCCCGGCGCCCCGACCTACAAGGCCTCGGTCGGCGCGCAATATACCATACCGCTCGGATCGGGCTCGATCGTCCCACGCATCGACCTCAACTACACCGGCAACGCCGTCGCCAGCGTCTTCAACCGCAATATCGACCGCCTGCAGGGCTATGAGGTGGTCAACGCGCAAATCCAACTCAACGGCGCGGACGAGCGCTGGTACGTCCGCGGCTTTGTCAAGAACCTCACCAAGAACAACGCGGTCACTGGCCAGTACGTCGGCGACCAGTCGTCCGGGCTCTATACCAACATCTTCACCTTGGAGCCGCGCCAATACGGCATCGCCGCCGGGTTCAAATTCTAAGCGCAACCTCCTCCCAAGTCAGCCGTTGGGCTGACCCGAAGGAGCAAGCGCATGACCGAGTTCAAGAAGGGCGATGAGGTAACCTGGAGCTCGCACGGCGGCACCGCGCACGGCCATGTCGAGAAGAAGATCACCTCGACCACCCACATCAAGGGCCACACCGCCAAGGCGACCAAAGACGAGCCGCAGTATGTCGTCGAGACGGACAGCGGCGCGAAAGCCGCGCACAAGCCAGACGCGCTCAAGAAGGCCTGAGCCGCCGCGCGATTGACCTCCCCGGCCTCGCGCCGTAATCGCGGGCGCATGCCCCCGTAGCTCAGCCGGATAGAGCGACGGTTTCCTAAACCGCAGGTCGGAGGTTCGAGTCCTCTCGGGGGCACCAGTCCCGCGCCGTGCCTATTTGTGCACACGCCGCAAGACCCGCTGCTTGATTTCTACGATAGAGAGGGACAAACACCCCATCGAGACGTTAGACGTTTCGCGCTCGATACGAGCGGGCAAATCAGGAGTGGACCATGGCGAAATCGGCGGAAAAGCGCGGCAAGGACGAGACCAAAGCCGCGGAGAAGAAGGTGAAGGCGACCGGCAAGCCCACGGGTGGCGCGCGCGGCGGCATCACCGCGCCGGTGACCCCGTCCCCGGAACTCGCCGAGATCGTCGGCAAGGCCGACCTCCCGCGCAGCGAAGTCGTCAGCAAGGTGTGGGATTATATCAAGAAGAACAAGCTTCAGGATGAGAAAGACCGGCGCCAGATCAACGCCGACGACAAGCTCGGCAAGGTCTTCGGCAAGAAGTCGGCCAGCATGTTCGAGATGAACAAGTATCTGAGCGCCCACCTCACCGCCAAGAAGGCCTGAGCCGCAGCTCTGCCCCGGCCGGCCGCGGCGGGTGCCGCGGCCGGCTCATCCTCCGGGCGGGTCAGCCTGGCAGAGCTATTGTCTCCTGCGTGATCCGGACGTTTCGGCTTCTCCGGCCTACCGGCGTTTCCCGCGGCTGCGTCAGTCGGGGAGCCCGTTCACGATACTCGTTCCCGCCTGCTGCGCCTGCGTCTTCACCTGACAGCGCAACCGCGGATCGAACGAGATGTGCACGATGTTGCGGCTGCTCTCCAGGATGAGCTGGTCGAAGCGGATCGCGCCTTTCTTCATCGCGTCCTGCAACCGGCGAGCGACCGCCAGCGGCGTCATCCCCGCGGCGCGGAAATCACCCGCATAGCCCAGCGGGTGCGCGGACGTCGCCGTGCCCTTTACCGCCTTGTTGACCCGCGGATTGCGATAGCCGGAGGTGATCACGATCGCGCAATCGCCAAGGAGGGAACGCACCTGCTCGAAGCCCGCCGCGGTCACCTTCAAATGCTCCAGATGCTCGGGTGTCGGCATGTTGTCGTCGCCCAGTTTCTCGGCCGTGTCGGAGACGATGAACTCCGCCAAGGTGAAATGCTCGCTCAACCGCATCGCCAACTCCTTCGACCTCGTGTTCAGGACGTCACCACAGGCTCGAGCAGCCCGCCGAACATATAGCCGTCCGCCTTGCCGTCGCCGTGCAGGTCGACCATCAGCCAGTCGTCGGACGCGCCGATGACATGGACGATGTCCCCATGCTGCCGCGCATCGAGCCGGGGGAAGGTGGTGCCGGGACCGGCACGAACGCGCAGCGACCGCGCAATGACGCGGTAGGGCGCGGACGGACGGGGCGCCGCCAGCGCCTCGGTCATGGCGGTCAGCGGCAGAGCCGCCGCATCGAGCGGAGCCAGCTTGAGCCGCTCGAAGACGGCATCGGCCGCGCAGAAATAGGCGAGGTTGAGCACGTCGTCGCTGGCGATGTGCAGCCCGACCATCGTGTCGGTCGGCCGGCCCTCGTCCTCAAGCATCCAGCATGCGCCGGAGTCGCCTTGTGCGGCGAGGGGCGCCGACTCCTCGCCCTCTAGGGGTGCCACGACGTGAACCACCATGGGTTGTGGCGCCGCAAAGCCGAAAAACGGCACGCCGAGGGCCTTCGGTTTTCGCACGATGCCGCGGGTTGTGCCGGTGGTCCGGCCGGACTTGACGACGTGCATACCCTCTGCCGGCGCCGCCACCTTCCGCACTGAAACGCCCAGCGCTGCAATGTCCGCATCCGCCCGCCGTCCCGCAATTGTCGTGACCGCGGCGTCGAGGAGGCCGTCAAGCACGCTACCGTCAAGCACTCGCCCAAGCGCCGTCTTTCCGCTTGCCGGCACGTCAAATGGTCCCGGCTGAAAGGTCGCGCCGTCGTCATTGCCGTTGACCAGGACATGCCAGTTAGACAGCGCCACAGCCTTGCCGGTCGGCAGATGCCGCACCACCGCGCCGAGCGTGCCGGTTTCGGCACGGCCGCCGATACTCACCCCGCCGGGTAGTGGATCGCGCCGTTCAAGCGGCACAGCGTTGGGCTTGGGCCAGCCCTCGACCACGTCGGTCGGCAGCAGGTGATCGCCGATTGCGATCGCCGGAGGGATGGGACGGCTTCCGGCACGGACGATCGCCGGCTTGACGTCAAGCTTGGCGACCACGTCGAAGATGATGGCAAGCTCGCCCACCTCCTTGCCGTCGCGGCGTTTTCGACCCACCGACACGCCAACGATATTCGGCACACGCAGCCAGCCCAGACCCGCGTCGCGCAGAAAGGAAACGATCGCATCGGCGTCAGGCTCGGGGACGGCCGCAGCGTCGTCCGTCATCGAATCTGATCGGGGCATGCGGCGACCCTCTCGAGACTTTGACGATAGGGGGGCGTGCTCGAGGTCAGGACCAGCGTTCGCCGGATCAGCTCCGAGGTGGTCAACTGGATATTGAGAATGATCTGATCGACGGTCGGCGTTCCGAGACCGGTCGGCTGGGTCGCCTCGCCGGTTTTCTCCGGAGCCAGGCTGCTGCGCAACGACGTGAAGTCGATCGGCGGTCGCACCCGGCCTTTGGACGCAACCCGGACCGAGATCGAGGCGACGGCATTCCAGAACACCGGCGCGGCACCGTTATAGGCCGCTTCCTCGGTTAGTGCGATGCGCGTCGCAGTGAGGGCCTGGGTCATCGCTGCGTCGGCCGACGTTCTGGCACCGTCGAGCCGGGGGACGTCCGCACCGGTAGGCTGGGCGCTCTGTCGCGCCGCTCTGTTCACCACCACGATCTGATTGGCGACGTCCTGCAAATGCGTATCCAGATCCGAATGCGTCTTCTCGGCGGTCGTGCCGCTGAAATTCGTCCCCTCCGCCAGCACGCAGGTCATCGCCGCATGCCCGGCGAGATAGGCGTCGGTCAGCCCCGCTCCGAACAACTGGCCGCGCGCCGCCGTATAGGCGCCTGCGCTGATGCCGATCTTGCCCGCGGTCTTGGCCGCGCTCCTGTGGTCGACGAGCAGCACCCAGGCGGCCGCGGCCGCCGCGCCGATGATCGGCAGCTGCGACCAGTCCGCGGCTTTTGCGCTTTTGACGTAGCCCGTCGAATAGGTTGCCTGTAGCCGCGCGGCCTCGGCCAGCGCCTGATCCACATCTGTCGGCGCAGTGCTGTCAACCGGTACTGGCGCCTTGCCCAGCGCAAGCTCGGGATAAGTCGCACACGCGTTGAGCGGAAGAAGCAGGGCAATCGCAAGAGCCAGGCGCACGATCCGGCCTCCGGGTCAGGAGTATATCCCATACGCGGACGCGCGATTACTGCGGGGCTACGACTCAGCCTCCGTTCGCCACGATCATGAGTTTACCATGGCAAGCACCCGTGCCGCCGAGTCTATTTAATCCAATCCGCGATTAGTTCAGTTGCTCCGGCGGCGTCACCGGCAGCGGCAGCGGCGCCACCGCGACCCCTTCGTCGACCAGCGCCTTGGCCTCGGCCAGACTCGCCTGGCCATGGATCGGCGCATGCGCCTCGTTACCGGCATGCATCGCGCGGGCACGCTCGGGAAACGCGCTGCCGACCCATTCGGAGCCCTTAAGCGCCTTCGCCTGCACCGCGGCCAGCGCGCGCATCGCGCTCTTGACGTCGGCCGACCGGGTGTTCGCCTTGGCGGGGATGCTCGGCGCCATCACCGCCTTGCCGACCTGCGCGTCGTCGCACAGCGGGCAGCGCACCTGGCCCGCGGCCGCCTGCTGATCGTACGCCGCGCCGCTTGCGAACCACGCCTCGAAAACATGCCCCTGCCCGCACTTGAGATCGAAGACGATCATGGCGCGGGAGCGGTCACGATCCGCTCACGCCGTCAACAAAGGGTCGAGCTTGCCCGCCCGGTCGAGCGCCGCGAGATCATCCGACCCGCCAATGTGCTGGCCGTCGATGAACACCTGCGGCACGGTCGTGCGCCCGCCCGCGCGCTGGATCATCTCGGCACGCCGCGGACCGCCCATTGTGATGTCGTGCTCCTGCGCTTCAACGCCCTTCTCGGACAGCAGACGCAGCGCGCGGGTGCAATAGGGACACCACGCCTTGGTATAGATTTCGACGGTTGCCATGCCGTTGAAGTGTGGTCCGATTGCGCGCTTGTCAATCGTCGCCGTCGAGCACCCGCGCCCAGCACAGCACGCCCACCGATCGCGCACCGGCCTTGAGCAGGGCGGCGGCGCACGCGTCCGCGGTCGCGCCGCTGGTGTGGACATCGTCGAGAAGCACCACGGCCTTGCCGCGCACGGCAGCGGGATCGGTGACCGCGAACGCCCGCGCCACTGCCGCCCGCCGCTCGCGCCCGCTCAGACCGCGCAGCACCGGCGTCCGCCGCGTCCGCTCCAGCGCATCCACCGCGACCGTCACGCCGGAGATGCGCCCCACCGCTTGCGCGATCAGCGCCGCCTGGTTGTAGCCGCGCCGCCACAACCGCCAGCGATGGAGCGGCACCGGCACGAGCAATTCGGCACCGTCGGGAAGCATGCGCGCCATTAGCCGCGCCATCGTTTCGGCGAGCCCCGCCCGCCCGCCATATTTGAGCCCGAGCGCCAGCTTGCGCGCTATATCGCCGTAAGCGACCGCGGCACGCACCCCATCATGCCGCGGCGGCCGGTCGAGGCAGGTGGCGCAGGTCGCGCCTGTCCCGCGGTCATAGTCGAACGGCGCGCAGCATCGCGCGCACCACGGCGGGCCGAGAAAGCGCAGCGCGCCCCAACACGCCGGGCAGAAGCGGTGATCCTCCGCAACCGGCAGTCCGCAGGCGGGGCAGCGCGGCGGCAGCGCGAGATCGAGGGGCAGGCGCAATGCGGCACGGACGTTCACCCGCCTCTTGTCGCCTGACCGTAGCGTGCCCACAAGGCCGACCGTGGACATCGACATCTTCGATCGCGCCGCCCGCTGCCTCCGCCGCGATCGCGCCGCTGCGGTCTATGCGGAGCACGACTTCCTGCGCGCTGCGATGCTCGACGGCATCGCCGAGCGGCTGGCGAGCGTGACGCGGAGCTTCGACTCGGTCCTCGACCTCGGCTGTCACGACGGCGCGTTCGTGCCGCCGACCGGTGCCGACATCGCGCGCTGCGATGCGGGCGCCGCATTCGCGCGGATCGGCGTGCAATGCGACGAGGACCGCCTGCCCTTCGATGTCGGCAGCTTCGACCTGGTGGTCAGCGCCGGCGTGCTCGACCAGGTCAACGACCTCCCCGGCGCGCTCGCGCTCGTCCGCCGCGCGCTTCGTCCCGACGGGCTGTTCCTTGCCGCGTTCGCCGGCGGCGGGCGCGCCCCCCCCCGCCCCGCCACCCCTCTTTACGGCGCGGCCCGCCGCGCGCGGGGGGCGGCGCGCCGCGCCGCGCGCTCTGCTCGGGCGAGCTCGCACGTCGGGCGACGAAGGCGACGACGCGCGCGCTCACGTCGAGCAGAGGGTGGAACTCGTCAAGCGTTCGGCCGTGAACTCACTGCGAGAG
>CAXTNG010000132.1:6865-8087 GCA_964245475.1 uncultured Sphingomonas sp.
CTCCCTCGCCTCCATCCGCAGGTCGACGTACAATCGGCGGGCGATCTGCTCGTCCGCGCTGGGTTTGCGCTCCCGGTGGCGGACGTCGAGACGCTCGACGTCGGCTATCCGGACCTGTTCCGGCTGGTCTCCGACCTGCGCGGCATGGCGGCGACGAACATCCTCCACCAGCGCGTGGCGCTGACCCGAAGCACGCTGGCCGCCACCGCCGAAGCCTTCGCCGCGCAGGCCGACACCGACGGCCGCATCCGCGAGCGTTTCAACATCATCTACCTGACCGGCTGGGCCCCCGATCCGTCGCAGCCCAGGGCCGCCCGCCGCGGCAGCGCCACCGCCTCGCTCGCCGCCGCGCTCAGCCCCCCGATCAGCCCTTCGTCACTGCCGCGGTGAACATATAGCCCTCGTTGCGCACGGTGCGGATCAGCTCGTCGCCTCCTTGCCCGTTCGCCAGCTTGCGGCGGAGGCGGCTGACCTGGACGTCGATCGCCCGGTCGTAACTGTCCGAGTCCCCGCCCCGTGCATAATCGAGCAGCTGGTCACGGGTCAGCACCCGCCGCGCATGTTCCACGAACGCGAGGAGCAGCCGGAATTCGCCGTCGGTCAGCTGCACCAGCGCGCCGGCAGGATCGGTCAGCGCATAGGCGTCGACGTCGAGCGTCCAACCGTTGAACCGCTGTCCCCGGCTCGGCAGAGTCTCCGTCGGCTGCTCCCCACCCCGCGATTCGCGCCGGCGCAGCACCGTGCGGATGCGCGCCAGCAGCTCGCGTGGATTGCACGGCTTGGCCAGATAATCGTCCGCGCCGATCTCGAGCCCGATGATCCGATCGACATCGGTGCCGACCGCCGACAGCATGATCACCGGCGTCGTGTCGTTCGCCGCCTGCAGGTTCCTGAGCGCGGTCAACCCGTCCTCCTGCGGCATCATCACGTCAAGGACGATCAGGTCCTGCCGCTGCCGCTTCAGCACCTCGCGCATCTCCGCCGGGTTGCCGGCAACCGCGGTCTGATAACCGTGTTTCTCCAGGAACGACGAGATCAGCGTCCGAATGCCCTCGTCGTCGTCGACGATCAGGATGCGGGTGGCGAGGTCCATGCGATGGAGTGTGGCAAGCATCGCCGCCGATTGCCAGCATCCCGTTGCGCGCGCATGTCGGCGCGTGACACGCGTGCGACACATGCCGGCAACATGCGCACACGATAGGCCGGCGATGATGCGGGAGGC
>CAXTNG010000132.1:8097-8422 GCA_964245475.1 uncultured Sphingomonas sp.
GGCTTGGACATGATCGGCAGCACCAGGCGCTGGGCAGGGCCGCCGCTGCTCGTGCAGATCCTGGTGCTGATCGTCGGCGCACTGGTCGTCGCGCAATTGGTCACTCTGGTGCTTACCCTGGTGCTGCCTCCCGAGCCGCCCCGCCATTACGAGCTGTCGGACATCGCAGCGACCCTGCGCGGCGAAAGCCCCGCCGACGCGCGTCCGCTGACCCGCGTCGTGCAGGCCGGCCCGCCGGACCTGAGCGGTGGCGGCTGGCTGGTCTCGCCGCGGGCGCGCAGCGACCTCGCGAAGATGCTCGGGGTTTCGGAGGACCGGGTAGTGC
>CAXTNG010000133.1:0-8387 GCA_964245475.1 uncultured Sphingomonas sp.
CCTCCTGGCTCCCCAGAGCCTATCATCGGTGTCCGTCAAACCGAGGGAAGATCAGTAGAACCGGCCCGCCAGCCGCTTTCGCAACGATCCGCGCGCAGCGAGGAGCGGGCGGAGCCACCCTGCCGAGAACGCCCAGCAGCTATCATGCACGGCCACGATGGTCAGGAACGCTGCGGAGAGCAGCAGCATCTGCCCGAGCAGGTTCGGGCCGGGCGTGTTGAACTGCGGAAAGAACGCGCCGTAGAACAGCAGGGACTTGGGATTGGTGAGCGAGACGAGAACGCTCCGCGCGAAGATCGCGCGCGCGGATCGTGGCTGGGCCACCATCCGCGTCAGATCGAGCACCCGTGCGCGCCAGGCCGTCACTCCGAGCCAAGCGAGGTAGGCGACGCCTGCCCAGCGGTCCCAGCCGAAGAACCAGCCCATTATAAGCAGGGAGCCTGTTAGGCCCAGCGAGATGAACACGAGCTGGGGCAGTAGCGCGGCGGCTATCGTGCCGGCAACCGTCACCAAGCCGAAACGCCGCCCCCTTAGGCGACCGAATTGGCGACCACGAGCGCCACGTTGGGTCCGGGGATCACGACCAGGCCGGCCGTCGCGACGACGAACGCGAGGTAGAGGTTGATCGGCACGGTGCTAGGCGGCGGCCAGCGGCTCGCGCTCGTGCAGCGCCCGCAGCACGTCCTCGGTGGCGACGATCGAGGCGAACTCCTCCGACAAGTCGCTGAGCGCGGCGGCGTGAACCTCGGCGGCGGGGCGCATCCTGCCGTCCAGGCCCGCCCGGTCGAACGTCGCGGTCGCGTCCTCGACCAGGAACACGGTGAAGTCGAGATTGCCCGCCATGCGCACCGTGGTGGAGACGCAATGGTTGGTGGTCAGGCCGACCACGACCAGCGTGTCGACGCCCGCGTCGCGCAAATCCTGTTCGAGCTTGGTGCCGATAAAGGCGCTGTTGACGCCTTTGACGTGGACCGGCTCGCCGGGCGCGGGCGCAGCCTCGGGCTTGGGATTATAGCCCGGCGTGCCGCGGAAGAACGTGCCCGCGGCAGAGCGGGAGGAGTGATGGACGTGTCGGACCGGCCGTCCCCAGCTTCGCCAAGCGGCGATCAGCCGGGCGATGTTGGCTTCGGCGTCCGGGTTGTTGCGCGGCCCCCAAGATGCCTCGAGAAAGCCTTGTTGAACGTCGATTACGAGTAGGGTGGCGTTGGTCGGCAGCATCGGCGTCGTCCTTCACGCGACAGGTCAGATCGGGCGACTTTAGCGAGCGCGGGGCTTGGCGCAAAGGACGATGGTCCCTTATAAAAGGACATGGCGCATCGGATCGGCTTCTACGTCCCTCCTCAGCACCAGCTACTCGACCTGGCGGGGCCGCTTGATGCGTTCGACGCCGCCAACGCCGCGGCCGGACAGCGGCTCTACGAATGGCGCGTTCTGTCGCGGGCGGGCGGTAGCATGACGGGCGGCGCGGGCCTGTCGATCGAAACGGCCACGGCCGACGACGCCGCGCTCGATACACTGCTGGTGGTCGGAGGCGCGATCGACGCCATGCGGCACCCAGAAGAAGTCGCGGCCGTGCAGCGGCTTGCCCCGCGCGCGACCCGGACCGCCAGCATATGCACTGGCGCGTTTCTGCTCGCCGGAGCGGGGTTGCTGGATGGCAAGCGAGCAACGACCCACTAGTCGCGCGCTCGCGAGCTGCAAGATAGCTTCCCGGCCGTGGCGGTCGAGGCGGACCGCATCCACGTCGCCGATGGGCCGGTCTGGACTTCGGCGGGCGTCACCGCCGGCATCGACCTCGCGCTGGCGCTGATCGAGGCGGACCACGGCGTCGAACTGGCGCGGCAAGTATCGCGTGAGCTGGTGGTTTATCACCGGCGGCCGGACGGACAGTCGCAGTTCTTCGCCCTGTCGCAGATGGAGCCGGAGTCCGATCGGATGCGAGTCGTGCTCGCCTTCGCGCGCGAACACCTACCGGAGCCGCTACCGATTGAGCGGCTGGCAGAGGCCGCCCGGCTCAGCCCGCGTCAGTTCAGCCGCGCTTTTCGCAAGGCTACCGGCGAGACGCCCGCCAAAGCGGTCGAGCGGCTGCGCGCCGAGGCGGCCTACCTTCGCCTACAGGACGGATCGGAGCCGGTGGTGACGATCGCGCGCGCGGTCGGGTTTAATGACCCCGAGCGGATGCGGCGCGCGTTCGTGGCCCGCTATGGGCAAACCCCGCAGGCGGTACGGCGCATGGCGCGTCCGCTTTGAGCCCGGTGCGGTACAAACAGCTCAGCCGATAGGACCCAAGGCACCGATCATCTGCGGCTTAGTGTACGTTTTCGGGCCTTCTCTCAACATAGGCAGCGGTGTCGTTCGCAAGTCGAAGGATTTCGGCCGCCTGTAGTTGACGATCAGCGCGGAACAGTGCTCCAGCAGATCGGCGTCTGTGACGGGAACCTCGGGCCGGACCTGCAGAACGGCATGGACCCGCTCGCCCAAGCGGCCGTCGGGCACACCGATCACCGCGCACTGCAGGACGGCCGGAAGGGTCGCAAGCGCCGCCTCGACCACTGCCGAATAGACGTTCTCGCCGCCGGAGACTATCATGTCCTTCACGCGATTTATCAAGTACAGGTAGCCTTCAAGGTCGATATAGGCTGCGTCACCTGTCCTTAGCCAATCGCCTCTCATGGCTGCACCTGTCTGTTCAAGCCGGTCCCAATACCCGAGCATCGCGATCGACCAGGTTGACGGCACACTAGCAGCTTTTCACCGGCGTGGCGGCAAGCTGCTTATCGTTCATGGCACGGACGACATGCTGATCAGCCCGCGCGGGACCGAACGCTGGATCGCGAAGCTGCGCCAGACGATGGGCGATGCCGCGGTCGACTCCTTCCTGCGCTTCTACGATGTGCCCGGCTTGCCCACGCGGTGTCGACCGCATTCGCGATGTCCCGGGACCAACTTAGCGCGCCGAAAGGCTGGGTAGAGCGTGGTGCCGATCCTGCGTTCGGTCAGGTTGTGACCGACACAATCGGCTTGCCCGGCCGCACCCGTCCTCTCTGCCGTTATCCAAGCTGGCCACGCTATCGTGGAACGGGAGACGTCAATCTGACGACGCCCTTCTCCTGCGCAACACAATAGAGCTTAGCGAGCAGGGTGACCTGTTAAGCGATCCGCCTCAATCACATGGTGCCCGGGCCGGAGCTCGAGCGCCGCGTCGAAGAGTTGCCGCGCGATAGCAGATGCCGGGTTCAGCCGGCGTCGAGGCGGTAGGATCGGGCCGAGAGCATCAAGTACGCGAACGGCCAGACGCTCGGTCGCAGATGCGTTCGATCGTCCGCCAATGAGCCCCGGGCGGACGATCGTAAGCGAGAGAAACCCAAGCTGTGCGAGCTCCTCCTCCAGTTCGCCCTTAGTCCGAAAGTAGAGCAGCCGCGAGCGGGGGTGCGCCGCCATCGCCGAAACGATTGCGAATGTCTCCACCTTGTGCTGTTTCAGCGTACGCGCGATGCCCAGTGGCAAATCCAGATCGATCCGGCGGAATGCTTCGGCTGATCCTGCCCGCGCCCGCGTGGTACCTAGCGCGCATAGCGCCGCATCGACGCGCCACCGGTCGGCCTCGACCGCCAGCCGATCGACGTCGATCGGAATCATCTGCAGCTTGGGATGAGAAGGCAGCGGCTTGCGCGTAGGCGCGATCACGCGCTCGACGCGCTCGTCCGTCAGCGCCAACTTCAGCACGTAGCTACCGACCAGCCCGGTAGCGCCCAAGACAATCAGAGTCTTATTCATCTCGACTGCTCGTCCGTAAGCAGCGCGCCGCGCCAGTACTCGCGGAGAGCCTCCAGCATATCCTCAAACGGCTCCCAATTCGGCCGACCATCGCTCGGCACTCCGGCCGCCCGCCATGTGCCTGCCATAAGCCGCGCGACAGCGCATAGGTGCATCCTGGTGCAGGTCCAGTCGATCTGGTTCCCGATGATCGAGCGCAATCCGCAGACGTACGGGTGACCCCGGTTAACGATTTACTGATCACTTTCACAGAACTGATCCGGTCCGGCAAGATTCGCTGTCATGGCATCCCGGACGTTCCGGCCTGGTGTATGATCCGCATGGCGACACTAGCGGCGAAGCGCGCCGCGTCGGGGCCGATCGCGCTGCCGACCCAATACTCGCTGGTCGAGCGATCTGCCGAGTATGAGCATAGTCTAGCAGCGCGGGAGTTGGGAATAGGCGTCCGGTTTTGGAGCCGATCGCCGGCGGCTTCCTGTCGGGCAAGTACCAGCGCTAGGATGGAGCATCCAAGGGGAACGGTCGTCTCGCCCGGCGACAACCCGCTCGAGCAATCTCCCTTCGCAAACCGGAACTAGGACGTTCTCGACGTGCTGCGACGTGTCACCGGCGAGATCGATCGCAGCCCCGCCGATGTGGCGCTGGCGTGGGACATGGCGCAGCTTGGGATCGGCTCGGTGCTGATCGGCGCAAGCCGCCCCGACCAGCTTACCGCAACGTCGCTGTGCTTGATGTCCAGCTCGTCGCCAGAACCACGCTAGGCGCTCGATGAAGCGAGCCGTCCTGCCTCGGCGTTCCTGTGGTCCGCCTTCTCGATAGCACTCGTCGCAGATCTCTGGGGACGCGAAGGTCTCTGCGTGGAGGCCCTGATGGGTCATGAGGTGCGCTTCACCAACATTTCGGGGCTTTGGTGGCGCCGTTCCCCGGCGAAAACTCATGACAGCCAGCCCTCCTCGTAGGCGGCAAGGTTCTGCAACGGCCCGTGCGCTCGAATGCCGTCGGCCAGGCTCTCAATAGCGGACGGCTCTACGCGGCGCTGATGAAGCCCACCGGATGGAGGCAGCGTTCGCCCCGCGGCTTGACCGGCTGCTGCCAGGACGGTGGCAGCAGGTCACCCCTAGACGAAACGGACCACGACATCAGGAGTAAAAAATGACGCAAGCTCTCTCTCACGTGAACTGGCTTGCCGTACTGGCTGCCAGCGTCGCCCATTTCGTCCTCGGCGGTATCTGGTTCGCCGCCCTGTTCGGTAAGCAATACTTCGCTGCTCTCGGCATCGCCGATCGCCCGCCACAGAAGCCGGGCGTGATCTTCATTATCGGGCCGTTCGTCTGTGGAGCGGTGACGATCGCGATGACCGCCATACTCCTGCACGCATTGGGGGTCACGACCTATGGCGACGCGCTGACGCTCGGCTTGCTGGTCGGCGTGGGCTATCTGTCGGCGATGACGCTGAACATTGCGATCAACCCACTTTTTCCGCGGCCGTTCGCCTACGCGCTCATCAACGCGCCAATGTTCGTTATCGGCAGCCTGATGGCGAGCGCGATCCTTGTTCCAATGGACTGAAGCGGGAATAAAACTGAGGCGACCATGCGCCGCGCCGATCGCCTTTTCGAGATCATCCAGGTGCTGCGCCGCGCGTCGGCGCCGTTGACCGGCGATGCGATCGCCGAGGAGCTCGAGACCAGCAGGCGCACGGTTTACCGGGACATCGCCGCGCTGATCGCGCAGCGCGTACCGATCCGCGGCGAAGCCGGGGTCGGCTATGTGCTCGACCGGGGCTTCGACCTCCCGCCGCTTATGCTGACCGTCGATGAAACCGAGGCGGTGGCGCTCGGCTGCCAGTGGGTGGTCGCGCATGGGGACGACGCGCTGGCGAAGGCGGCGCTAGCGGTGCTCGCCAAGGTCGTGGCGATCGTGTCCGAGGATCTACGACCGATTATCGACGATCCCGCCGTCGGCACGCCGCCCAAGCGTGACGTCGGCGGTAAGGTGATCGACGTGGCGCGGCTGCGGGAATGGAGCCGCATGGGACGCAAGCTCGCGTTCGACTATGTCGACGAGACCGCCACCGTGACCCGGCGCACCGTTTGGCCGTTTATGGTCGGCTACGTCGCCACCGTCAGCGTGGTCATGGCGTGGTGCGAACTGCGGCAGGATTTTCGGATCTTCCGAACCGACCGGATGACGGCGCTAGACTTTTTGGATGCCCGTTACTCGGAGCACCCTGTTGTCCTGCGTCGCCAATGGCTAGCGGCGATGCGGCTCGAACGCGCCGCCGAAGGGGCAAATCAGTGATCGAGATTGGAACCCGCCTCGGGCTGCCGATCCTCGGCTTCGCGGACGCGCCTGCGTTCGGCAACTTTCTGGCAAATCCGCCGCGCGGACCTATCGGCCTGTGGCTGCGTCTAGCGCGAAAAGGAGCTGACATGCCAAGCCCCACAAAAGCCGGGGCGATCGACGTGGCGCTGTGCCACGGCTGGATCGACGGCCAGCAGCATCCCTTTGACGAGATATCGTGGCTCACGCGCTTCACTCCGCGACGCCCCGCCAGCCGCTGGTCGCAGGTCAACCGTGCCCGTGCGCTCGAACTTAATGCAGCAGGGCGCATGCAGCCGGCCGGTCTGGCCGAGATCGAGGCGGCGATGCGCGAGGGTCGCTGGAACGCCGCCTATGCGCCTGCGGGCACCGCCGAGCCTTGTCCCAAGTTTCGCGCCGCGCTCGACGCCGCGCCGCGGGCCGCCGCCGCGTTCGATGCTTTGAACCGCGCCGAGCGCTACGCCATGCTTCACCGTATCGCGAACCTGAGAACCGCGCGCGGCCGAGCCGCCCGGGTCGCGGGCTGCGTCGCCGCCCTGGGCGGGTGATGACAATCGGACGCAGGCGAAAGCAGGAACCACGTCGTTGCTATGGCGTTACGAATTTGTGCCGACCCCGGCCATCGAGCCTGGTCAGTTGCTACGCAATCACTCGAGGAGCGAGCGCATGCGAGTTTTGATGGTCACCACGTCGCACGACCGGCTGGGCGATACCGGAAAGAAGACCGGTTACTGGTTTGAGGAACTGGCCGGGCCCTATTACGTGTTCAGGGACGCGGGGGCCGAGATCACGCTCGCTTCGCCCAGGGGCGGGCTGCCGCCGCTCGATCCGAAGAGCAACGAGCCCGAATACCAGACCGAGAACACCCACCGGTTCGAAGCCGACGTTGAGGCGAACGCACGGCTTGCCGCGACGGTGCGGCTCGACAGCGTCCGCGCGGAGGATTTTGATACGATTTTCTATCCCGGCGGCCATGGCCCGATGTGGGACCTTGCCGAGGACGCCACATCGAAAGCGCTGATCGAGGCCTTCCTTGCCGCCGACAAGCCGATCGCACTCGTCTGCCACGCCCCCGCCGCGCTCCGCCACGTCGTCATGGCGAGGGCCGAACCTTCGTGTCGGGCAAGCGTTTAACCGGCTTCACCAACGGCGAGGAGGCGGCGGTCGGGCTGACCGATGTGGTGCCGTTCCTCCTCGAGGACGAGCTGATCAGGCTCGAAGCCTGCTACGAAAAGACGACCGACAACGGCAATCTGGTCATCACTGAGGGCTTGCTCACGACGGGTCAGAACCCGACGTCGTCCGTCGACGCGGCAAAGGCGCTGCTTGAACGCATGTCCGCCGTCGCGACGGCATGAGCTATCGGCGAGGGGCGTCGCGCTCATCGCCTCGTAATTCCGCACAGTGTTGCATCGGAAATGTCCAATCATGAGGTAACCGCTTGGGGCAATTCCGTGATCCGGAGGGGACCATCGTCCGTTTACTCGAACCCGAGACTGACGCCGCAAAGGCGCTCTGCGGATCGCGTTGAACATCGGTCGTGGAGGAATGGTCTGCTTGCAAAAGCGGACCGCGGTTATCATGCTGACAAGCCTGATCCCAAAAAAGCGCGAAAGCATAATCTGATGACGACACCCTGGGCCGTGGTGACGGGCGCGTCCGGGGGGCTAGGCGAGGCCCTGGCCCGCGACATCGCGAGACGCGGACATAATGTTGTCCTGGTGGCGCGAAGCGAAGAGCCGATGAACCGCTTGGCGGAGGAACTGCGCGCAAGCTTCGGCATCGAAGCCAGAGTTGAAGCAATGGATCTGTCAGTTCCAGACAGCGCAGCCGCTTTGTGGAACCGCCTGACCGAGGTGGCCATCGAACCCGATGTCCTGATCAACAACGCGGCTTTCGGAATCGGGGGCGACTTCCTGAGCGCCGACCCCGAACGGCTCCGCGCGATGCTGCAGTTGAATATCGTAACTCTGATCGAGCTGACCCAGATGTTCGGCTTGCAGATGCAGCAACGTGGGAAGGGAAAGATTCTACTTGTCGGCAGCGTCGGGGCTTATGGTCCCAGTCCGCTGCTGTCGGCTTATGCCGCGACCAAGGCCTATGTCCTTTCGCTCGGCGAGGCGCTCCACGTCGAAATGGCACCCGCAGTCACCGTGTCGGTGCTTACTCCCGGGATTATGGAGACGGGGTTCGGTCCTACGTCGGGCTTCGACACTTCAGGTCTGTTGCACCGGATCGCGACGCCGACAGCACTCGTTGCCAAGGTGGGTTTGCACGGCCTCTTCGCG
>CAXTNG010000134.1:0-6240 GCA_964245475.1 uncultured Sphingomonas sp.
AGTCGCCGGTGTGGGAAGGCCAGGCGCAGGCCGCCGCCGACGCACGCCGGGCGGGCGCGGATGCCCCGGCGCAGGCCGGGAAGCTGGCGGCGGCGCTGTTCCAAGGCTTTCCGGGAGAGTCGGGGCGCACTATCGAGGTCAGATGACCGACCTCGCTATTGATGCCGCGTTCGACGGCGGCAACATCCGTCCGGTCGCCGTCGCAGGCGACACGATCGACCTGGAGATTGTCCGCGATCACCAGTCCGACTTCTACCAATGGTTCTCGTTCCGGGTGTCGGGGGCGGAAGGCCGCGCGTTGACGCTGCGCATCGTCAACGCAGGCGGCGCGGCCTATCCGCAGGGCTGGCCGGGGTACAAGGTGCGCGCCTCGACCGACCGTCGGACGTGGCGGATGGTCGACACCGCTTATGCCGACGGGGTGCTGGAATGGCGCTGGGAGGCCGATTCCCCGCTCGTCTGGTTCGCCTATTTCGCGCCATACACGACGGAAATGCACCACGATCTCGTCGCCCGCATCGCGGCGGCACCGGGCGCGACCTATCGCCGGCTCGGCACCAGCCTTGACGGACAGGCGATCGACTCCTTCACCTTCGGCCGCGGCGCCAAACCGGTGTGGCTGTATGCACGCCAGCACCCGGGCGAGTCGATGACTGAATGGTGGATGGAGGGTGCGCTCGAATGGCTGGCGAACGACGCCGCCGCGCGGCTGCTCGAGGCCGCGACGGTCCATGTCGTCCCCAACATGAACCCCGACGGCACCCGCCGCGGGCATCTGCGCACCAACGCCGCGGGGGTGAACCTCAACCGCGAGTGGCACGCGCCCTCGCCCGATCGCAGCCCGGAAGTGCTGTGCGTCCGCGACGCGATGGACGCGGCCGGCGTCGCCTTCGCGATCGATGTCCATGGCGACGAGGCGATCCCGGCGAACTTCATCGCAGGCTATGAAGGCATTCCGAACTGGACCGACGACCATGGCGCGAAATTCTACGAATTCGGCCGCCGCCTCGCCGCGCACACCCCCGATTTCCAGACGGCGCTCGGCTATGGCAAGGCGAGCGCCGGTAATGCGAACCTGTCGATGTCGACCAACCAGCTGGCGCAGCGCTTCGGCGCGGTGTCGGTGACGCTGGAGATGCCGTTCAAGGACCATGACCCAAACCCCGACCCGGAATTCGGCTGGTCGCCCGAACGGTCGAAGCGGCTGGCGGTCGCCTGCCTGGAGACGCTCGCCGGAATGATCGGCGAGCTGTGATCGCGGTCCGCGTCGACGATCCCGGGGCGCCGCATGCCGCCGACCTGATCGCCCGCCACGCCGCGGGCAGCATCGCGATCACCCCGCCCGGCCTCGCCTTCGTGCTGGGGGCGGACGCGTTGCTCGAGCCGGGCGTGACCTTCTTCACCGCCTGGGACGGCGAGGCGCTGGCGGGCATGGGCGCGCTCAAGGACATGGGCGACGGCCACGCCGAGGTAAAGTCGATGCGCACCGAGCCGGCGCACCGTCGCAAGGGGGTCGGCGCGGCGGTGCTGGCGCGGATCGTCGCGGAGGCGCGGGCGCTCGGGATCGAGCGGCTCAGCCTGGAGACCGGCACGAGCGACGATTATATCCCGGCGCGGGCGCTCTACGCCCGCCACGGTTTCGTGCCCTGCGCGGCATTCGCCGACTATCCGGCGGACAGCACGTTCAATTGCTACATGACCCTTTCTCTGTAGGAGCGCCGATGCCCCGTCTTGTCCTCATCCGCCACGGCCAGTCGGCGTGGAACCTGGAAAACCGTTTTACGGGATGGTGGGACGTCGACCTGACCGACCGGGGCGTTGAGGAGGCGAAGGCGGCGGGCGAGCTGATGCGCGCCAAGGGCCTCGACTTCGACCTGACCTTCACCAGCTTCCAGACCCGCGCGATCAAGACGCTCAACCTCGCGCTGGAGGCGATGGGGCGGCTGTGGCTGCCGACCGAAAAGTCGTGGAAGCTCAACGAGCGCCATTACGGCGGGCTGACCGGGCTCGACAAGGCCGAGACCGCGGCGAAGCATGGCGACGATCAGGTCAAGCTCTGGCGCCGCAGCTTTGACGTGCCGCCGCCGCTGCCGGAGGACGGCAATGCCTACGACCTGTCGAAGGACGTCCGCTACCACGGCGTGCCGATCCCGCAGACCGAAAGCCTGAAGGACACGATCGCGCGTGTCCTGCCCTATTGGGAGGAGCGGATCGCCCCCGAGCTGAAGGCGAACAAGCGTGTGCTGATCTCCGCCCACGGCAACTCGCTGCGCGCGCTGGTCAAGCATCTGTCGGGCATACCGGACGACGAAATCACCGGGCTGGAGATCCCGACCGGGCAGCCGATGGTCTACGAGCTGGACGATGCGCTGAATGCGACCGACCGCTATTATCTCAACGAACGGTGAGATCGCCTGACTATGGCCTCGATGCGCCAGGACTTGTCCGCGGGTTCCTGATCGTCGCGGCCGCGGCTGCGGCGCTCGCGACAGGGCTCGTCATTTTCGACCTGCGGCTCTGGGCATGGGTCCCGGGCATCGTCTCGGCTTATGCCACCGCGATGGGCGTGCTGATGGTGGTGTGGAGCACGCGCATCAAGCCGCGCACACGCGAGCAACTGCTCGATGCGATCGCCTGGCGCGGCGACGAGGCCGTGCTCGATATCGGTTGCGGGCGCGGCCTGATGCTGGTCGGCGCGGCACGGCGGCTGAATACAGGCCGGGCCACTGGAATCGACATCTGGCAGGCGGCCGATCAGTCCGGCAACACCGCCGCAGCCGCGCTCGACAACGCCGCATACGAAGGCGTAGCAGATCGTGTCGAGGTGCGCACCGCGGATATGCGGGCGCTGCCGTTCGATGACGCGGCCTTCGACGTGGTCGTGTCGCACTGGGCCGTGCACAATCTCTCCGACGGTGGCGATCGGGACCAGGCGTTGTCGGAGATCGCGCGCGTGCTGCGGTCGCGGGGCACGCTCGTGCTGGCGGACATCGCGTACCTCGACGATTACGCGCGGACGTTGGCCGGGCTCGGCTGGACGGCGCAGGAGCGCTTAGCACCCCCGCTTCGCGGCGCCGTCCTACGCATGCTGTCGTTCGGCCAGTTCGTGCCAACGGCGCTCATCGCCCGACGGCCCCGGTGATTGCTCAAGCGCCCCGCAGACGCTAACGCGCCGCGATGACCGCGCACGTCGGGATCATCATGGGGTCGACGTCCGACTGGGAGACGATGCGCCACGCCGCCGAGACGCTCAACACGCTCGGTGTGACGCATGAGATCAAGGTCGTGTCGGCGCACCGGACGCCGCAGCGGCTCTACAGCTACGCGAGCGGCGCCGCGGAGCGCGGGATCAAGGTGATCATCGCGGGCGCGGGCGGCGCGGCGCATCTGCCGGGGATGGCGGCGGCGATGACCCACCTGCCGGTGCTCGGCGTGCCGGTCGAGAGCCGGGCGCTCAGCGGCATGGATTCGCTGCTCTCGATCGTCCAGATGCCCGGCGGCGTGCCGGTGGGGACGCTGGCGATCGGCAAGGCCGGGGCGATCAACGCCGGGCTGCTCGCCGCGTCGATCCTCGCGCTGTCGGACCCGGCGTTGAGCGAGCGCCTCCAGGCGTGGCGTGCCGCCCAGACCGAGAGTGTGGCGGAGACGCCCCAGTGACGCGTGGCGTCGCGCCCGGCGGCACCATCGGCATTCTCGGCGGCGGACAGCTCGGGCGGATGCTGGCGATGGCCGCGGCACAGCTCGGCTATCGCACCCACGTCTATGCGCCCGAGGCGAGCGGGCCGGCGACCGAAGTGACCGCGCACTGGACTCAGGGTCGGTTCGAGGATGCCGACGCCCTGCGCGCCTTCGCGGCCGAGGTCGATGTCGCGACCTATGAGTTCGAGAACATCGACCCGCATGCCGTCGCCTATCTGTCCGGACGGGTGCAGGTCTGGCCGCCGGTCGTGGCGCTCGACACCGCGCGCTACCGGCCGAATGAGAAGGCGCTGGTGACCGAGCTCGGCGGCCGGACGGCGCCCTATCGCGGGATCGCCAGCGCCGCGGAGCTCGACGCCGCGCTGGCCGAGATCGGCGTGCCCGCGATCCTGAAGACGACCCTGTTCGGCTATGACGGCAAGGGGCAGGTGCGGATCGACGAGCCCCAAGAGGCGCACGCCGCCTGGGATGCGCTCGGCAGGCCGCCGCGGATCGCGAGCGGCGTGCCCGCTATCGTCGAGGCGCGTGTCGACTTCGCCGCGGAATTCTCCGTGCTGCTCGCGCGCGGCGGCGACGGCACGATCGCCACCTGGGACACGCCCGAGAACGTTCACGTCGACGGCATCCTCGCGACGTCGGCGGTGCCCGCGAGCGGCATCGTCGCTGAGCAGGCCGCCAAGGCGATCGGCATCGCGCGGGCCGTCGCCGAACGTCTCGGCTATGTCGGGGTGCTCGCCGCCGAGTTCTTCGCAACGGCGGACGGCCCGGTGTTCAACGAGATGGCGCCGCGCGTGCACAATTCCGGCCATTGGACGATCGAGGGCAGCGAAACCTCACAGTTCGAGAACCACATTCGCGCCATCGCCGGCCTGCCGCTCGGCTCGACCGCGCTGACGGGCAAGCGCGTCACGATGGAGAACCTCATCGGCCACGCGCCTTACGCCGGCGCGCTCGCCGAGCCGGGCGCGCACGTCCACCTCTACGGCAAGAGCGACGCGCGGCCCGGGCGCAAGATGGGGCATGTCACGCGGGTGGCGCGCTAGGCGCTCGCGACCCAGTCTTCGCCGATCTTCGTCAGCAGGTCGAGCGGCACCCGGCCGTGGCGCAGCACCGCGGCGTGATACGCCTTGAGGTCGAAGCGCGCGCCCTGCTTCGCCTTAGCCTTGTCGCGGATCGCGACGAACGTGGAATGCCCCAGCTTGTAGCTCGCCGCCTGCCCCGGATTGACGCAATAGCGCTCCACCTCGCGCGCGGCGAAGCCCGGGGTCTCGCCCTCACCGTCGACGAAGCGGGCGATCGCCTGCTCGCGCGTCCAGCGGAAATGGTGCAGGCCGGTGTCGACGACGCAGCGATTGGCGCGGAACAGCATGAACTTGAGGTATCCCAGCCGCCCGAGCGGATCGTCGTCGTACATCCCCATCTCGTCGGCGAGCTGCTCGGCGTAGAGCGCCCAGCCCTCGCCATAGCCGGAGAAGCCGGTGATCTTGCGGATCAGCGGCAGGCGGGTGTTCGACAGCGCGAGGCCGCTCTCGTACTGATGTCCGGGCAGGCCTTCGTGATAGACGGTGGTCGCAAGGCAGAACCGGGGCCAGTCGCCCGCGTCCTTCATGTTGAAATAGACGAGCCCAGGCCTGGAGCCGTCGATCGCCGGCGCTTGGCTGAACGCGGCGGCCGCGCCCGCCTCGGTCTGCGGCGGCACGCGGCGGACCTCGAAGCTGTACGGCGGCACGCGCTCGAACACGTTGGGCAGCCGGGTGCGGATCGCGTCGAGGCGCGCGTTGCAATACGCAATCGCCTGCGCCTTGCCCGCTTCGGTGTTGGGGTAGAGCTGGTCGGGGTTCCGGTAGAGCGCCGCCATCCGCTCGCCCACCGTTCCCTTGGTGTAGCCGAGCTTCCTCAGCTCGCCGTCGAGCCGCGGGGTGAGCGCCTGCGCCTGGTCGAGGCCGAAGCGGTGGACCTCCTCGGGCGACAGGCTGGCGGTGGTCGTCGCCCGCAGCGCGACCGGGTAGAAGGCGGCGCCCTGCGGCAGCTTCCACACCCCCGCGTCGTGGGTCGCGTGCGCGCGCAGCCGCCGCGTCTCGGCGATCTGCCGGTCGAGCGCTGGCAGCACCTCGGCATCCCACAGCCGCACGGCGTCGGCGGCATGATGCCCGTCCAGCCCCCTGGCGGCGGCGCGGCGGGCGAGGCTCTTCACCACCAGCGCGTCGGCCGACGGCACTCGTGCCTTGCCCATCTGGTCGAGCGTCAGGTCGAGGATGAAGTCGGGTGGGACCACGCCGGCGCCCGCATCGTGGCGCATCCGCTCGGTCTGGTCGTCGAGCTGCCGGGCGAAGGAGCGCAGGCGGAGCAGATAGGCATCGGCGTCGCCCGCGGTCTCGACCTTGTGCTTGGTGTCGAGGAAGTCCGGGACCGACTGATAGGCGCCGGTCTGCTGCGAGACGACATAGGGGCTCGGCCCGTAACCCGACCCGCCGAAGTCGAAGCGCTGCACCGCCGCTGCCGAGGCGCGGGCGTAGCGGACGCTCTCGAGCGCGATCCGGT
>CAXTNG010000134.1:6250-8356 GCA_964245475.1 uncultured Sphingomonas sp.
CCTCCGCCGACAACGCAGCCTTGTCGACCGCGTCGATGCGCGCCAGCTCCGCTGCGGTCTCCGCCTTCGCCGCGGCGCGGCCCGCGGCGGACTGGTCGGAGAGCTTCGCGCGCAGATCGGCGTTGGCGCCGGTGTCGAGCCCCAGGTTGGTCGCGCTCTCCGGCGAGCGGCGCAGCTGCGCCTGGACGAGATCGTCGAACAGTTTGGCGAGTGGCGACTGCTCCTGCGCAGATGCAGGCAATGCCGCGAGTGTCGTGGCGGTCGAGGCACCAGCGAGGAAGTGGCGCCGATCCAAGATGATGTTCACTCTGCTGCCTCCTCTTGCCCCCACATCCGTCACCCCGGACTTGTTCCGGGGTCCAGGGAGCCGCCAGCGATGCGGATTGAGCCGCTTTCCGTGTTGTCTGCCGAACGCTGGACCCCGGAACAAGTCCGGGGTGATGGTCGAATGCTCAGGCCGCCCGCTTCCCCGTCAGCGGAAAGCTGCCGAACGCGCCCGCGCCGACCGAGCCGGTCATCACGTCGCCGTCGACCGTCGCGCTGCAGTCGAGCGTCATCGGCATCGGCACGCTGATCGACTGCTTCCACGCCAGCCGGTTGCCGTCGAGCGTCCCGCCCACGTCCATCGATCCCAGTCCGCCGCTGGCCGAACCGAAGAAGGTATCACCGTCCGCGGTGATCTTGAGCGTCATCGTCTGGTCGCCGAGCGGCGACTTAACCGTGCAGTCCCAGCTGCCGTCCACGTCCGCCATGTTCTCGATCTCCTCAATGCGCCGCAGGCGCGGCCGGTTTTGCCGCCGATGCCGCGGCCACGACCTCGACCGGCAGCCCGAGCGAGTCAAGCTGCGGCTTGACCGTCTTCGCATCGCCGACGATCACCCAGGTCATCGCCGCCGGATCGATGACGCCACGGATCGCGCCCGTGACGATCGGCAACGTCAGCGCCTCGTAGCGTTGCGTGATCGTCGCGTAATAATCGTCCGCGCGGCCGAGCAGGTCGTTCTGCTGCATCGCCCCGAGCACGGCCGCCGCGGTTTCGAAGCTGCCCGGCAAGGCGCGGATACCGCCGTTGATCGCGCGGGTGAACTCCGCATCGGTCATCGGCCGGGATCCGAGATAGTCGACGACATCGGCACGCATCGCGGCGATCGCGGCGCCGGTCCTGTCCGCCTGCACCGGCGCGCGCAGCGTGTAGCCCACCGACTGGAGGTTGCGCGCCCAGCTGCCGCTCGCGCCATAGGACCAATGCTTGGTCTCGCGCAGGTCCATGTTGATCCGGCTGAGGAAGCTGCCGCCCAACGCATCGTTCGCGACCGAATAGGGGAGCAGCTCGGCGGTGCCCGTCAGCGCGGTCTGCTGGACGCCGTAGATCAGCGACTGGGGCGAGTCCGGCCGGTCGAGCAGCACGATCTTCGCAGAAGACGGCGCGCGGCTCGCCGCCGGCGGGAACACCTTGACCCCAGCCGGGCCTGCCGGCGTCCAATTGCCGAAGCGGCCGTCGAGCGCGGCGCGGATCTCGGCAAGCGGGCGGTCGCTGACGACGAAGATCTTGGCCTTGTCGGGGCGGAGCCACGCCTCGCGGAACGCGACCAGGTCGGCGCGGGTCAAGGTCGCCACCGCTGCCGGATCGCCGCTGCCGATCGCCTTTTGGTACGGCGATCCTTCCGGGTACAGGTAATGCGGCAGGGTGCGCCCGGCGATGCCGTCCGGGCTGGTCATCTCCTGCGCGATGCCGGCGAGCTGCTGCTGCTTGGCGCGCTCGATCTCGCTCTCCGGGAAGATCGGCTGGCGAAGCACGTCGGCGAACAGCCCGAGCCCCGGCAGCAGGTTGGCGCTGGGCACGTCGAGCGACAAGGTGGTGCGGTCGGGCGTGACGCCGCTGCCGATCTGCGCTCCCAGGCGCTGCCGCGCCTCCGCGATCGCGACCGCGTCGCGGGTCGGCGTGCCCTCGTCTATCAATCCCAGCACGAGCTGCTGGGTGCCGAGCTTGTTCGCGATATCGGCAGCGACACCCGCATCGAAGCTGATCGCGACGCGGGTGATCGGCACCGCGCTACGCTGCGCATAGACGAGCTCGAAGCCGTTCGCGAGCGGGGCGCGCTGGAC
>CAXTNG010000135.1:0-4244 GCA_964245475.1 uncultured Sphingomonas sp.
GCCTAGAACCTGCCCCTCCACCAGCTTCGCTGGTCCCCCTCCCCGAGCAAGCTCGGGGAGGACAAGACCATCACGCGAACGCCGGCGCCTTCCGCAGCTGCTGGTAGGCCGCGATCACCTTCTGCAGCGTCGCCTCGTGGCTGCGATCGCCGCCGTTGCGGTCGGGATGGTATTTGCGCACCAGCTCGCTGTAGCGCTTGCGCAGCGCCGTCCGGTCCGCGTCGGCGGCAAGCCCGAGCACCTTGAGGCTCGCGCGATCCTCCTCGGACAGCGGCTTGCCATCGGGACGCCGCTCGGTGCGGAAGCGGGCGGCGATCGCGTCCAGCGGGTCGGCGAAGTCGGCCCAGCGCGGGCCCCGGTTGCCTGCTCCCGAGAAAGCCCGCGTCTCGCGCTCCCAGCCGGCATAGGGCCGTTGCGCGCGGTGGATCTCATCCGCGCTCATGCCGTTGAAGAAATTGTAGCGGGCGTTGAACGCGCGGACATGATCGAGGCACATCCAGCGGAACGCTCGCGGGCCGTCCCCCGGCGAGGGACCTTCGAGCGGCGGCGCGCGGAACTCGCCCGGCTCGGGGCAGCCGGGAGCAGCGCAGGTACGGCCGGTGCCTTCCACGCGGCCGTGGAAGCGCGCGCGGCGGTCTTTTCCTTCGTTCCCGTCCGCCACCAATTCCCCGCGCGTCCAAAGGGGGGCATATAGGCGCGATGAACGAGGCTTCCACCGCGCCGCCCCTCTTGCAACCGCTGGCCGACATCATAGCCGCCCGGCTCACCGACGCGCTCGCGCCCTCATGGCTCGAGGTCGTCAACGAAAGCCACCTTCATGCCGGCCACATGGGCGACGACGGCACCGGCGAGACGCATTTCCGCGTCGCGGTGGAGGCGCCCGCCTTTGCCGGCCTGACCCGCGTGGCGCGCCAGCGGCTGGTCAACCGGGCGCTCGCCGACCTGCTCGCCACGCGCATCCATGCGCTCGCGATCCGCGCCCGCGCGCCGGGAGAGGACGGGTGACGTACGGCTTCGTCGAGCAGGTGCTGACGCCCGCGACCCACGACCTCGGCGGGTTCAAGGTGCATCGCACGCTGCCGCACCGCGAGCGGACGATGGTGGGGCCGTTCCTGTTCTTTGATCAGATGGGCCCGGCGCAGCTGGCGGCGGGCGGCGGCATCGACGTCCGCCCGCACCCGCACATCAATCTGGCGACGGTGACGTACCTGTTCGACGGCGCGATCGATCACCGCGATTCGCTTGGCACCTGCGCGCGCATCGAGCCGGGCGCGTTCAATCTGATGCCGGCAGTGCACGGCATCGGCCACTCCGAACGCTCGCCGGGCGACGAGCGGGCGCACGGCCCGGTGCTGTCGGGCATCCAGACCTGGCTGGCTCTTCCCGAGGCGCAGGAGGAGATCGACCCCGCCTTCGAGCATGTCGAGGCGGCGCGGCTGCCGACGCTCGACGCGGACGGGGTGCGCGCCCGCGTCATCATGGGCTCGCTCTGGGGCCTGAAGGCGCCGACCACGACCTATGCAGGCACGATCTACGCCGACATTGCTCTCGCCCCCGGCGCGAGCGTGCCGATCGAGGCCGCCGCGGAGGAACGCGCGGTGTATCTGGCCCAGGGCGAGGCGACACTGGAGGGCCTGACGCTGGCGCCGCAATGCCTCTACGTGCTCAGGCCCGGCATCGCCGCGACGCTCCGCTCGGCGAGCGGCGCCCGTGCGATGCTGTGCGGCGGCGACGCCTTCGCCACCCCGCGCCACGTCTGGTGGAACTTCGTCTCCAGCCGCCCGGAGCGCATCGCCGAGGCCAAGCGCGCCTGGCAGGCGGGCGACTTCCCGCCCGTGCCGGGCGACGACAAGGAGTGGATCCCGATCCCCGACGTGCCGAAGACGGTGAGCTATCCGTAAGCTCGCAACAGGAGACATCATGCCTGACGCCCTCCACCGCATCCTCCTTCCCACCGGCGTCGAGCTCGACGTCCAGGTGGCCGGCCACGGCGGCAGCCCGCCCGTCATCCTGCTCCACGGCTTCCCCGAATCGCACCGGACGTGGCGGCACATCGTCCCCGATCTCGCGCGCGACCATTTCGTCCTCGCGCCCGATCAGCGCGGCTATGCGAAGTCGTCCAAGCCCGAGGGTGTCGATAGCTACACCCCCGAGAAGATCGTCGGCGACCTCCTCGCGCTCGCCGACCATTTCGGCATCGACCGCTTCACGCTTGTCGGCCACGACTGGGGCGGCGCGGTCAGCTGGATGGCGGCGCTCCAGCATCCGAAGCGCGTGGCGAAGCTGGTGATCGTCAACGCCCCCCACCCATTCGTCTTCCAGCGGACGCTGTTCGACGATCTGGAGCAGCGCAAGGCGAGCCAGTACATCCGCCACTTCCGCGATACCTCAATCGACCAGGGCATGGTCGGCGCGGGGCTGGAGAAGTTCCTCGGCTCCACCTTCGCCCATCATGTCGCGACCGCCATCGCCGGCGAGGACAAGGCGGCCTACCTCGACGAATGGGGCAATTCCGGCGCGATGACCGCGATGCTCAACTGGTACCGCGCGAGCACGATCGTCGTCCCCACGATGGACGAGACCCCGCCCCGTCCCGCCTGGCTCGACGCGCCCTTTCCGCCGGTCACCCAGCCGACGCTGGTGATCTGGGGCATGCAGGACAAGGCGCTGCTGCCGATCCAGCTCGACCTCGCCGCCTATGTGCCCGACCTCACGATCGAGAAGATCGAGGCGGGGCATTTCGTGCCGTGGGAGAAGCCCGAGCCGGTGATCGCCGCGATGCGGCGGTGGAGGATCTGACGCGAAGCTACCTGGCCTCGAACACCGTGGCCTGACGCAGGCTCAATCGCCAGTTCCCGCCCTGCAGCCGCCAGAGATCAGTGAAGCGGCGGCGGACGGTCTTGCCGGCGAACATGTTGCCGGCCGGCGGCTCGTAGGTTTCCTCGCCCATCAGCACGACCTCGTCGTCCCTACGCTGCGCAGCATATTCGATGGAGCGGTGAAGATATTTGTAGGTCAATACGCCCGATTGGTAGCGGGCGGCTGCCATCGCCTTGGTCGTCACGTTGTTGAACGGACTGTTGACGATGGCGTCGTCCGCGAACGCGCCGACGAAGCCCTCCTTGTCACCCGCGACGATGGCGGCGTCGATGGCATCGACCGCCTTCAGCACGGCGGCGACGCGCGGATTCTTGGCGGCTTCGGTGACCTGTGGGTTGGCTGCCTTCCAATCCGCCATTGCGGGAGCGCTCGACACGGCAAGCACCACGGCCAAATGTCTCATCACGTTACCCTCGATCACGGGAATGACGTCGATCCAGCGTCAGTTCGGCATACCGTCGCCGCAGCCCGATCTTGTCAAGGGGTGCAGCTGCCGATCACGATTCGTACGCCCCCCGGCGCATGACATAGTCGCGCGTCTCATACGGTGGCGCCAACCCCTCGACCCAAGCCCCGTGCGCGTGGGTCAGCGCGACCAGTTCCATCGGCCGCTCCCCCGGCCAGCCCTGCACCCGCACTTCGTGGCGGTGGAGGTCGCGGTTCGGCTCCATCATCACCCAGCCGAGCGGACGCTCCGCCGTCGCCCGCGTCCCGGCCTCGGCCATGGCGGCGCGGATGCGCTCGCGGCTCTCGCGCGGCAGGTATTGCCACACCACGGAGTGCATCAGCACCCGCGTGACGCCCTCCTCCTGCGGGTCGGCGAGCCGCGCCTCGACCCAGTCGGCCGCGTCGCCCTGCTCCAATCTGACGCCGCGGGCGCGCACCATCGCGATCGCGGTCTCCAGCCGGTGGAGCCGCTCGGCCGCGTCGACCCAGACATAGGCCTCGAGCCGCGCGGCCTGCGCCGGGTCTGCGAGGTCCACCGGCGCGATGTCGACGCCGCGCACGGAGGCGATCCCGACCGGCACCTGCGGCGGCGCCACGCCGCGCCAGTCTGGCATGATCGCCAGCTCGGCCCCATTGTGCCCGGCAGTCGTGCCGCCGAGATCGAAGCGAAAGCGGTCGATGAGCAGGTTGAGCCCCGCGCTCGACCCGATCTCCAGCAGCTCGACCTTCGCCCCGAAGCGCTCCGCCAGGTGCAGCAGCCCGGTCATCAGCCCCGCCGATCGCCCCGCCTCGTTGGTCTGAGGCGGCCCGTCGAGCCAGGGTAGCAGCGCCGCATCGTGACGCCGGAGCACCCCTTCCAGCACCGCGGCGACGCCCTCGACCGTCCGCCCCTCGAACACTGTCGAAAGCGCAGCATC
>CAXTNG010000135.1:4254-8309 GCA_964245475.1 uncultured Sphingomonas sp.
TGCAGGCCGCCGACGAAGCGCAGCGCCAGCGCATCCGCCACCGGCTCGCCCGGCCAGTCGAGCGCCCGCGCACCGACCCGCGTCTCCCGCGCCAGCCCCTCCGCGAGCCCCGTGCACACCCGCGCGGTGACCGGCGCGGCCATCGCCTCGCAATAGCCCGCCTGGATGCGGAACGACTCGCGGTTGGCAGCTTCGTCGGCCATGCCCGCTCGGTTGCGCCTGCCGCACCCCCCAAGTAAAGGCCCCGCCCGTGCCAGACACTCCTTCAGCGCCCATCATCATCGCGGTGCCCAAGGGCCGTATCCTCGGCGAGGCGCTGCCGCTGCTCGCCGCTGCCGGCATACGTCCGGAGCCCGCCTTCGGCGACGAGGAGTCGCGCGCCCTGCGCTTCGCCACCGACGACCCGGAGATCGCGCTGATCCGGGTCCGCGCCTTCGATGTCGCCACCTTCGTCGCGCACGGTGCCGCGCAACTGGGGATCGTCGGATCGGACGTGCTCGCCGAATTCGCCTATTCGGAGCTCTACGCGCCGGTCGACCTCGGCATCGGCCATTGCCGCATCTCGGTCGCCGAGCCGGCAGCGATGGCCGAGACCGACGACCCGCGCGGCTGGAGCCACGTCCGTGTCGCCACCAAATACCCGCACATCACCGCGGCGCATTTCGCCCGCCGCGGGGTGCAGGCCGAGTGCGTCAAGCTCAACGGCGCGATGGAGCTGGCGCCGACGCTCGGCCTCGCGCCGCGGATCGTCGACCTGGTCTCCTCGGGGCGGACGCTCAGGGAGAACGGTCTCGTCGAGGTGGAGGTCATCGCCGAGGTCACCTCACGCCTCGTCGTCAACCGCGCCGCGATGAAGACGCGCGCCCGCGTCGTGCCGCTGGTCGAGGCGTTCCGGCGCGCGGTGGCGGAGCGGGCGGCGGCGTGATCCGCCTCGACACTCGCGATTCCGGCTTCGGCGCGCAGTTCGATGCGCTGGTCAACGCGCGGCGCGAGGCCGACGCCGATGTTGCCCGCGACGTCGCCACGATCGTCCGCAGCGTCCGCGACCAGGGCGAGGCGGCGGTCAAGGCGTTCACGCTCAAGCTCGACGCCCACGACCTCGACGAGACAGGCTGGCGGATCGAACCGGCCACCTGCGCCGCTGCCTTCGACGCGCTCGATCCCGAGCTGCGCTCGGCCCTGGAGCTCGCGGCGAACCGCATCCGCGCCTATCACGAGAAGCAGCTGCCGCAGGACAGCGACTTCACCGACAGCGCCGGCGTCCGCCTTGGCGCCCGCTGGCGCGCGGTGGACGCCGCCGGCCTCTACGTTCCCGGCGGCCGCGCGGCCTATCCGTCGTCGCTGCTGATGAACGCCATCCCGGCCAAGGTCGCCGGGGTGCGGCGCATCGCGATGGCGACCCCGACCCCGAACGGCGAGATCAACCCGCTCGTCCTCGCCGCCGCGCACCTCGCCGGAGTGGACGAGATCTGGCGCATCGGCGGCGCGCAGGCGATCGCCGCCTTCGCGCACGGCGCGGGCCGGATCGCTCCCGTGGACGTCGTCACCGGCCCCGGCAACGCCTGGGTCGCGGAGGCCAAGCGCCAGCTCTACGGCGTGGTCGGCATCGACATGGTCGCCGGGCCGAGCGAGATCGTCGTCGTCGCCGACGCGAAGAACCCGGCGGGCTGGATCGCCGCCGACCTGCTCAGCCAGGCCGAGCACGACGTCACCACCCAGTCGATCCTGTTCACCGACGACGCCGACTTCGCCGACGCGGTGGCGGCGGCGGTCGATCGCCAGATCCCCGAATTGGCCACCGCCGCCGTCGCCCGCGCAGCCTGGGACGCGAACGGCGCCATCGTCGTGGTCGAGCGGCTGGAGGATTCGTGCCCACTGGTCGACCGCCTCGCCCCTGAACACCTCCAGCTCGCGGTGGGCGACCCCCACGCCCTGTTCGACCGCGTACGCCACGCCGGCAGCGTCTTCCTCGGCCGCCACACGCCCGAGGCGATCGGCGATTACGTCGCCGGCCCCAACCACGTCCTCCCCACCGGTCGCCGTGCCCGCTTCGCCAGCGGCCTGTCGGCGCTAGACTTCATGAAGCGCACGAGCTTCCTGGGGCTGGACGAGGGTGCGCTGGCGGAGCTCGGTCCGGCGACTATCGCGCTGGCGAATGCGGAGGGGCTGCCGGCGCACGCACGATCGGTGGCGCTGAGGCTGCGAGGTGGCAGATAGACGCACTAAGCACCAGGATGTGCTAGCTTCGACGCCTCTGCACGCGTCTCGTGATCCAGATTTCGGGGGGATTACAATGACCAAGTTTAGGCGACTCGCCTCGCTTGCACCGCTGTTCGTCTCGGCGACGGCGTTGGCGGCCGACATGCTGCCTCTCAAACAGGGCATCTACGTACCGGTCGGTCGCGCTTGCAAGGGCGCATCCAACACAGAAATTGTGAATTATTGGGGTGGCCGCAACTCGATCGGAGCATCGCAAGGCCAATGCACGATCAAGAAGCTGACCAAGGCCGGGCACGTCTACACGCTTGTCGATACGTGCAAGGACATTCAGAGCGGCGACATCATCGAGGGTGGTCCTACTCGATTGACGATCGCCGGTCCCACAGCATTCCGGATGGACGGCACGGCTTACCGCTGGTGCGGGACCAAGGTCCAGTTCTGACGCACGGGTGACGGACGGATGGCAGGCGTCTACAGGCCCGCACCTATGTCGAAGCCTGCTACCCGCTCACCTGCCCGTGCTGCCGCGCGGCTCGCCGCTGTCCAAGCGTTGTACCAGCACGAGATGGAGGGCACGCCGATGCCGACCCTCCTCCACGAGTTCCATCACCACCGCCTCGGCGCCACGATCGAGGATGTCGAATATGCCGACGCCGACATCGACTTCTTCGACGATGTGGTCACCGGCACCCATGCACGCCTCGGCGAGATCGACGCGCTGATCGAGGGCAGGCTCGCCGCCGGCTGGACCCTCGCGCGCCTCGACAAGCCGATGAAGGCGATCCTGCGCGCGGGCACCTACGAGCTGCTCGCACGCAAGGACGTGCCGGTCGGTGTCGTCATTTCCGAATATCTCGACGTCGCCGACGCCTTCTACGATCGCCGCGAGAAGGGCTTCGTCAATGGCCTGCTCGACGGCATCGCGAAGGCCGTGCGGGGGTGAGGCTGCCACGCAACACGTCGACCAGCCCGCCCGGCCCAGGCGTGACACGCATGGCCGAGGTGATCGGTAGGCCGGAGGATAGCCGTCGGACCCGACTGCAACTGCGCGATGCGGAGCTCACGGCGCGCTGGCGTGCCGCCAGGGCACGTAGCGCCGCGAAGGTTGCCAACAACCTCGCCAAGTTCGGCGGCGGATCGCTGCTGACCACGGCTGTTGCGCTGGCGATCGGCGGCAAGTTCGATTGGCTGATCGCCTTCATCGGTTGCGCAACGTTGCTGGCATTCGTGGTCGGTACTATATTGGCAGGGGTATTGGAGAGTCGAGCTGCGGATTTCGATATCGAAGCGGATCGGTTCATCGCGGTGAGAATGGAGCTGGACGATGTCGAATGACGTTGCCATCGCGCTGGCGGGGATCGTCAGCGCTTTCCTGGTGATCAGTTTCACTGGGCTTGGCTGGCTGCATCGGCGCACGGCACAGGATGTGCGGGCCTCCCGCGAAGAATTGGAGACCATCGGCACTGACCGAGGCTGAGTTTCTCGCGACCCTTCGCGCGCTACCGCTTCACCCCGGCGCGCGCGGGCTCGCCGATGACACGGCGATCGTTGCCGGGCTCATCGTCACCACGGACACCCTGGTCGAGGGCGTCCACTTCCTTCCTACCGACTCCCCGCACGATGTCGCGTGGAAGCTGCTCACCACCAACCTGTCCGACCTCGCCGCCAAGGGCGCCGCGGTCGAGGGCGTTCTCCTCAACTACCCGCTTACCGATGACGCCTGGGACTGCGCGTTCGTCGCAGGCTTCGCCGAGGCGTTGCGCGCGACCGGCGCTCGGCTGATCGGCGGCGACACCGTGTCGCTGCCGTCAGGCGCGCCACGCGTGCTCACCCTC
>CAXTNG010000136.1:0-1276 GCA_964245475.1 uncultured Sphingomonas sp.
CGTGGATGGTGAAATAGTCGACGCCCTGCTCGGCCTGCTCGATCAGCGTGTCGCGGAAGATTTCCCAGGTCAGCTCCTCGGCGATGCCGCCGACCTTCTCCAGCGCCTGGTAGATCGGGACGGTGCCGATCGGGACGGGCGAGTTGCGGATGATCCATTCGCGGGTGTCGTGGATGTTGCGGCCGGTCGACAGGTCCATGACGGTGTCGGCGCCCCAGCGGATGCTCCAGACGAGCTTGTCGACTTCCTTGGCCACGTCGCTCGCGACCGCACTGTTGCCGATGTTGGCGTTGATCTTGACCAGGAAGTTGCGGCCGATCGCCATCGGTTCGGATTCGGGGTGGTTGATGTTCGACGGGATGATCGCGCGGCCGCGGGCGACCTCGTCGCGGACGAATTCGGGGGTGACGTGGTCGGGTATGCTCGCGCCGAAGGATTCGCCGTCGCGGATGTGTTCGCGAAGCGCCTCGCGGCCGATGTTCTCGCGGGTGGCGACGTATTCCATTTCGGGGGTGATGATGCCCCGGCGCGCGTAGTGCATCTGCGACACGTTGCCGCCGGCCCTGGCACGGAGCGGGCGCGCCGGCACGTTGGGGAAGGGGCGGACGCCGCCCGAGCGGTCGGGGCCGAGCTGGCCGTTGTCCTCGGGGCGGAGCTCGCGCCGGGCGTAGGGCTCGACGTCGCCGCGCGCCTCGATCCACTGGCGGCGGAGCTGGGGCAGGCCGGCCATGATGTCGATGCGCGCGTCCGGGTCGGTGTAAGGGCCCGACGTGTCGTAGACGTTGAGCGGGGGCTCGCCGCAGCCCGGATCGAGATCGACTGCGCGCATCGCGACGTTCAGCGGGCCGACGTGTATTTTTCGCGAGCCGCGGATCGCGCCGGTGGTAACGCCGATTTCGATCTTGGACGGGATGTCGGCCATGCATGTCGCTCCTTGGTGCCGGAGCGAGGACGGATTTCTGGTGAAAGCCGCTCCCTCCCTCCGCCGGTCTTACCCGGATCAGGTTCGGCGGGTCGGAGGCTTGTGCGGGCCTCACGATAGTATCACTCTCGTGGGAACCCTGCCTCCCTCTCAGCCGTCGATCAACGGCTCCCCGGGGATGCGGCGAGCATAGGCGTGGGTCAGCCCATGCGCCAACAAAAAAGGGGCCGCACCCGAAGGTGCGGCCCCCTCCATTCATCCTAACCGCCACGCCGTCAGACGGAGCCGGCTTCGCCGGCACCGCTGCCCGCCGTGGCGAGTCCCGGGGGGGGGGGGGGGGGCGCGGGGCGGCCC
>CAXTNG010000136.1:1286-3695 GCA_964245475.1 uncultured Sphingomonas sp.
CCGCGCCCGGGGGGGGGGTCCCCCCGGTGGGGTGCCCATGGCGGGGGCCGCCCGCAGATCAGGGGTTGGCGGCGGCGACCCTGATCGAGCCGTTGACGCCCGCCGGGAAGAACCCGCCCTGCGACGTGCCGGCAGTAGCGTTCAGGTAGACGATGTGCAGCACCTGGTTGGTGTTGCGGCTGTAGGCGAGGCCGTTGGCGTCGGTCGGCACGATGTTGGACGCGGTCGCCGTGCCGGTGACGCCCTGATCGTCGTCGCTCGCGCCGTCGAGGCTGTCGCGGGCGTTGGAGATCAGCTCCGAGTTGGTGCGCAGGTCCGCGACGGTCAGTCCGCGGCCGTAGAGCACGGTGCGCAGCAGCCCGGCGTGATACGCCTCCGCCGCGAGAATGCCGGCGGCGGCTTCGAGGAAGGTCTTGTTGGTGATCAGCGGCGACGCACCCTTGTAGGCGGTGACGCCGACGTCCTCGAAAATATAGGCGCCCAGCAGGAAGTTGTTCTCGTTGGCGTAGGGATCGAAGGTTGCGCCGCCGGGAACGCCCGCCGCGGTCGCTGCCGCCGCGAACGAGCTGCCCGCGCCGCCCGAGATGTTGATCGCGGGTTGCGACGGCACCGCCGTGCCGAGTGCATTGCGCAGGAAGGTGACGTGGGCAATCTCGTCATAGGCGATCTCGCGGGCATATTCGGCGATCGTCGCGGTGGCGAAGGTCACCGCATGCGGTGCCACCGTGCCAGTCGCCGCGGCGGCGGCGGTGACCACCGCGCCCTGGGTGCCCGTGCCGGTGAGCAGCGAGGCGTTGAGCCCAGTGCCGAAGGCGGCGTAGCTGTAGAACTGCGCCTCCAAATATTCGAGCTGGAGCGCGAAGGACAGCACTGCGATGTCCTGCGCGTCCGAAGTGCTGACCGCGGTCGGCGTCGGTGTGACGGCGGTACCGTCGTCGTCGTTGCCGCAGGCGGAGAGCAGCGACAGCCCGCCTGCCATCGCGGTGGCACCGCCGGCCAAGCGGAGGAAGGAGCGGCGTGCCTCGCGGCGCTTGCTGGTACGCTCGATGATGTCGAGCACGGTTTCCTGATCGTACATGGTCTGTGTCCTCCCCTTCTCAGTTCGCGGCCGAGGCACGGATCGTGCCGTTGACGCCGACGGGGAAGAACCCGCCCATGGTGACCGCCGCCTTATTGAGGTAGACGATGTTGAGGACCTGCGCGGCCGAGCGGCTGAACGCGATCCCGTTGCTGTCGAGCGGCGCGATATTCGATTGCGCCAGCCCCGACCCCGATCCGCTCGTCGGCGTGATCGGCGCGACGCCCTGGTCGAGATCGGTGGTGCCGTCGAGGCTGTCGCGGGCATTGGAGATCAGCTCGGTGTTGGTTCGGAGCTGCGGGGTGGCGACCCCGCGCCCATAGAGCGCGGTGCGGACGATCGCCGCATGATAGGCCTCGACCGCAAGCAGGCCCGCGGCGGCCTCAAGGAAGGTCTTGTTGGTGATCAGCGGCGACGCGCCCTTGTAGGCGGTGACGCCGACGTCCTCGAAGATGAAGGCGCCAAGAAGGAAGCTGATGTCGTCGGCATAGGGATCGAAGGTCGATCCGCCAGGAACGCCTGCCGCGGTGGCGGCGGCGGCAAACGCGCTGCCCGCTCCGCCCGAGATGTTGAGCTGAGGCTGGGCGACCGCGGCGCTGCCGAGCGCAGTGCGCAGGAAGGCGACGTGCGCCACCTCGTCAGCCGCGATCTCCTTCGCATAGGACGACACCAAGGTGTCGGTGAATGGAACCTGGCGGGCTACGGTGGACCCCGCCGGGTTCACCAGTCCGCCCTGGGTGCCGGTGCCGGTCTGCTGCGCGGCGGGCAGGCCTACGCCGTTCGCCGCATAGCTGTAGAATTGCGCCTCGAGATATTCGAGGTTGAGCGCGAAGTTGAGGACGTCGTTGTCCGTGACGGTCTGCGCGGAAGCCCCGGTGGAGAAGCTCAGAGCGGCAGCGCCGCCGACCGCGAACGCGCCGATGCCGAGCGCCGCCTTGAAGAATTCGCGGCGCTCGTCACGCCGATGGACACGCCTGTCCATGGCATCGATGATTTCCTGACTTTCCGACATCGCCGTCCTCTTCCCCTGCTGGAGTAACCCGAAGGCAACCGCTTGAGAGGACGGTAGTTCCGCAACCGAAATATATTTCGCGACGTGCATCCATATGAATAGTCGCACGTAGCGACGTCACGCTAACCCATGGTCAAAATGTATAGGTCAGCCCGACTGCCGCCGACCAAGTCGAGGCATCACCAATGTCGCGGACGAGCGGGCTGCGCTTGTACTTGCCGAGATATTGGCTGTAGAGTGCGCCTGCGCCGATGCCGAGGCCGTGACGCAGGTCGCCGGTCAGGCTAATCACGTCCAGCCGCGCGGCGAACTCGGCAAG
>CAXTNG010000136.1:3705-6860 GCA_964245475.1 uncultured Sphingomonas sp.
TCGGTCGGCTCGGCCTGCAGCACCACCAGCAGCGGGGCGGCGGGCCCGGCCAGCAGGGCAAGCACGGCGAAGGCGGACAGGCTGTAGCTCTTCCAGCCGCTATCGCCAATTGTATAGGTGCGCAGACCCGACGCGAGCCTGCCCGCCGGCGTCACGCCGAAATAGGTGCGGCCATAGCCCTTGCCGACGTAGTCCGCCGCAAAGCCGAGCGACACCAGAGTCGAGACCGACAGCGGCGTGCTGTAGTTGATCTGCGGGGTTATCACGTAGCTGCCGTGAGCGTCCGACACGTCGTGGATGTAGGCGACGCGCGCCGACAGCACGTCATAGTCGCTGGTGATCACGCCGGTGCGCGACACGCCGGCCGAGGCGCCGAGCTCATAGGCGGTGTCGATCTTGCCGAGCGCGCGGACGCGCGGATCGTCGATACTCTTGACCTTGTTGCGCTGGAGCCGGACGCCGCCGATCGGGCCGAATTCGAACTTGGTGCCGGGGCCTGGCGCGTCGCGGACCAGGTCGACGTAGAGCTGGGTGCCGCGGGTAAAGAAGTCGAAGCCGCCGAGCGTTCCCAGCACGGCAGCGGCGGGGATGATGTCGTTGCTGTCGGCGCCCTCGTAATCGGGCACGGTTGCGGCGCCGACCGCGACCGTCACGCGGTCGCCGCCGGTGTCCGCATCGGCGGTCGGTGTCGGCGGCGCGCCTGCGGTCGCGGTGTCCTGTGCCGATGCGACGGTCGGCACGCCGAGGGTGAGGGCGAGAACGGGGGCAAGAAGGGCTTTGCGCAAGGGAACTGCTCCAGGCTGATCGATGTTGTTACCCAGGCGTAACGCGATCCCCGCGATTTGGCTCCTGAACGGCCGTTCAGAAGATGTAGCGCATCCGCACCTGTTGCAACGCTGCATCACCGGCAAGCTCGAAGCGCGCGGCGGCGAAGCGCGGCGCGCCGAAGCGGATCGGTGGGTTGCGGCTGAAGCCGAAGCCTTCGCGCGGGATGCCGGCGAAGGTGTCCAGCCGGGCATTGCCGTTCTCGTCGTGGATCACCGCCAGCGCGTAGGCGCCGACGGGCAGCGCGTCGAAGCTGATGCCGTGGGTGCCGGCGGGAACCGAGCGGGTGACCGCGTCGGCATCGTCAACGCAGGCGGGGAAGTTCGCCGGGTCGGCAGTCAGGCAGACGCGGACAAAGCCCTTGGCCGAGCGCAGCCTGTCGATCGCGACATCAAGCCGCGCGACGGGCATCGCTCCCATCAGCGGGAGTGCAAGGATTGGGACCAGCACCGGCGCGGCGAGCAGCCTGCGCCGACGCGCGCGCGAAGTCGCCCAGGCCCCCGTCGGTGCCGCACAGGCGATCCCAGAAGCGGAAGTAGAGGCCATAGTTACATCCGTACCGGTCATGATGCCGCTGATGATGGCTCGCGGTGATGAGCCAACCCCCCATTGGCCCCGCATAGATGAACCGGGGGAAAACCTCCCAGCCCATATGATTGGTCACTCCCATAACCGTCATCACCGCCAGCACCACGCCCAATGCGGCGGCATGGATCGGAATTGTGAAGACCAGTAGCGGAATTACCACAGCGCCGGAGAGCGCCTCCAGCGGGTGGAACGCCATCGCCGCCCAGGCGGTCGGCGGGCGGCTGGCATGATGAACGGCGTGAGCGAGGCGGAACGGGCGGGGGCGGTGCATCCAGCGGTGGGTCCAGTAGAACCAGGCGTCGTGCGCCACGAGGTAGAGAAGGATCGAGAGCGGCCAGTACCAGAGCGGCCAGGCGTATACATCGACGTAGATGCGGGTCCAGCCGCGTGCCTGCCAGCCCCAGGCTACGACCCCGGCGGGAACGCCGTAGATGGCGGCGGAGGCAAGGCTCCAGCCGATCTCGCGGCGGATCTGCGCGTCGAGACCGGTGTAGAGGCGCGGGTGCCTGACGCGGGTGGCGAGCGCGAAGACGCCGGAGCTGAGGACGTAGCGGACGCCGACGATCAGGGTCATCGCGAGCGCGGAGAGGGTTGCGGCGAGGAGCACGGACGGTTCCTAGCCGATGCGGGGCAGGCCCGGAAGCGCATCCCGCTTGATCCTCCCCGAGACAAGCTTGGGGAGGATCAGGGCGCTAAGCGCTCGAACAGCAGCGTGGTGGCGTCGCGGTAGGGCGCCCGGGTCAGCAGACGATAGCCGAGCTTCTCGGCCAGCCGCAGCGAGGGGGCGTTGGCGGGGTCGATGATGCAGACGGTGCGCGGCAGGCGGGCGTCCGCCCAGCCGAGCATCGCGGCGAGCGCCTCGTGGGCGAAGCCGCGGCCGTGCGCGTGGGCGGCGAGCGCCCAGCCGCCTTCGGGCGTGCCCTCGAAGCTCGGCTCGGTTGCGCGGCGCGAGTCCATCAGGCCGACTTCGCCGATGAAGCGGCCGGTGGCGGTCTCGCGGACGAGCCAATAGCCGTAGGGCCGGAGCTGCCAATGCCCGACGTAGCGTTGCAGGCGCTGCCAGGTCTCCTCGCGCGTCGCCGGGCGGCCGCCGATGTGCGCGGTGACCGCGGGATCGCCCCACATCGCCGCGCAATCGGCGAGGTCATCGTCGCGATGCGCGCTCAGCGTCAGGCGTTCGGTCTCGATGGTCGGCGCCGTCATGGCGGCACGATGCCCTGTTCCTCTCCGGCACGCAAAAGCCTTTCGCTTTGGGCCTGCCGTTGGGCTAGGCGGAGGCGATGGCGTCCACCTACTCCTGCGACGTGGCGATCGTCGGTGCGGGGCTCGCCGGCGGGCTGCTTGCGCTGGCCCTCCACGCCCGGCATCCGGCATTGGATGTGCGGCTGATCGACGCCCAACCGACGGTAGGCGGCAACCATCGCTGGTCGTTCTTCGGGAGCGATGTCAGCGCGGAGCACCGGCCGCTGCTCGACCGCCTCGTCGTGGACGCCTGGCCGGGATACGATGTCACCTTCCCGGCGCACGCGCGCACGATCCGGCAGCCCTATTATTCGATCACCAGCGCGCGGCTCGACCAGGCGGCGCGCGACACGTTGCCGGAACGGGCGCTGATGCTCGGGCGGCGGGTGCTGGCGGTCTCGCCGGGTGCCGCGGTGCTTGCAGACGGTGACCGGGTGGAGGGCAGCGTGATCGACGCGCGCGGGGTCGCGGACCTGTCGATGCTCGAATGTGGCTGGCAG
>CAXTNG010000136.1:6870-8277 GCA_964245475.1 uncultured Sphingomonas sp.
GTTCGTCGGCCGCGAGCTGGTGACGGAGGCGCCGCACGGGGTCGAGCGGCCGGTGATCATGGACGCGACCGTGGAGCAGCGCGACGGCTACCGCTTCGTCTACGTGCTGCCGACCGCGGCGGATCGGGTCTTCGTCGAGGACACCTATTACAGCGATGCGCCCATGCTCGACCGAAGCGAGGTCGGCCGGCGGGTGATGGCCTATGCCGGGGACCGCGGATGGACGGCGACGGAGGCGGGACATGGCGAGGCGGGCGTCCTGCCGGTCGTGCTCGGCGGCGACTTCCACGCCTATTGGCGCTCGACCAACGCCGGCATCGCGAAGATCGGCATGCGCGCGGGATTGTTCCACCCCACGACCGGCTATTCGCTGCCCGACGCGGTGCGCGTGGCACACCTCATTGCCGACCGGCGCGACTGGTCGCCGCAGGGCCTGCTCGACGTGACCTGTTCGCTGGCACGGCGGGCCTGGGAGGAGCGCGGCTTCTACCGGATGCTCGACCGGATGCTCTTCCGCGCCGCCGAGCCGGCGGAGCGATACAGGGTGCTGGAGCGCTTCTACCGCCTCAGTCCGGGGCTGATCGGACGATTCTATGCGAGCAGGTCGACGATGATGGACAAGGCGCGGGTGCTGACAGGCAGGCCGCCAGTGCCGTTCTGGCGCGGAGTACGGGCGGTGGCGTCATGAAGACCGCGATCGTCATCGGCGCGGGATTCGGCGGGCTGGCGCTTGCGATACGGCTGCAATCGGCGGGCGTGCAGACCACGCTGATCGAGGCGCGCGACAGGCCGGGAGGCCGCGCCTATTATTGGGAGCGGGACGGCTTTACCTTCGACGCGGGGCCGACGGTTATCACCGATCCGGCGTGCCTGCAGGAATTGTGGGCGCTGACCGGGCGCGATATCGGCGAGGATGTCGAGCTGATGCCCGTCCTGCCCTTCTACCGGCTCAACTGGCCGGACGGGACGAATTTCGACTATACCAACGACGACCGGCTGCTCCGCCAGGAGATCGAGCGGCTGCATCCGGGCGACTGGGAGGGCTATCTCAAGTTCCTCTCCTATTCCGAAGGCGTGTTCCGCGAAGGCTATGAGAAGCTCGGGCACGTCGCCTTCCTCGACTTCGCGTCGATGATCAAGGCGGCGCCGGCGCTGGCGAAATACCAAGCGTGGCGGTCGGTCTATTCGGTCGTGTCGGGGTTCGTGAAGTCGGAGAAGCTGCGCGAGGCGCTGTCGTTCCACACCCTGCTGGTCGGCGGCAACCCGATGACGACCAGCGCGATCTACGCGCTGATCCACAAGCTGGAGCGCGACGGCGGCGTCTGGTTCGCGCGTGGCGGCACCAACCGGCTGGTCGCGGGGATGGTGGCGCATTTCGAGCGGCTCGGCGGCGTGGTGCGGCTCGGC
>CAXTNG010000137.1:0-556 GCA_964245475.1 uncultured Sphingomonas sp.
CGCATCCGCCCCGCGCGCGCCGCCCCCGCGCGCGCGCCGCGGCAGCAACGATCGACGCGGTCGAGGGCGACCTCGCGCCTGTGTCGGGCGAAGCGGTGGCCGAGGCTCCGGCGCCGGAGGCGGAAGCTGCGCCCAAGCCCAAGCGCACCCGCCGCAAGCTTGCGGCAGCGCTGGAGGCCGAAGCGGCGGCGGACGCGCCGGCGGTCGTGTCAGAGGAGGCGATCGCCCCCGATGCCGAGGCACCCGCCGCCAAGCCGCGCCGGCGCACCCGGCGCAAGCCGATCGACGCCCAGGACGCGGAAGGACCGATCGTCGAGGCCGCGGACGCAGGCCATGTCGTCTCGCCGCTCGCGCTGACCCCCGAGGCCACGCCCGAGCCCGAGGACGCGGAGCCGGTCGCAGAAGAGCCGGCCCCCGCGGGCGACGCGGAACCGCCGCGCCGCGGCTGGTGGCAGCGCACCTTCGGCGCGTGAGGACATAGGAGATATGCCCCTACCCTCCGTTCGTGCTGGGGGGCAGAGAAAGGGACCGCCCTGTGAGTGGGAAATGCGGAGCA
>CAXTNG010000137.1:566-8214 GCA_964245475.1 uncultured Sphingomonas sp.
GTCGGCTTGCCCCTTTCCTCTCCCCCCCCCCTTGGCTTTCAACTCCCCCCCCCACGAACGGAGGTGGATAGGGACTAAGGCTATGAAACGCCTCATTGCCACCTTTGCCGCCTCCATCCTGCTGTGGACGCAGCCCGCCGCCGCGCAGTCGATCCTGCGCGACGCGGAGACCGAGGCGATGTTCGCCGACATGTCCGCGCCGATCATCACCGCCGCCGGTCTGTCCCCTAAGACGGTGCGCGTGGTGCTGATCCAGGACGATTCGGTGAATGCCTTCGTCGCGGGCGGGCAGAACGTGTTCCTCCATTCGGGCACGATCCAGGCCGCGGACACCGTCAACGAGATCCAGGGCGTCGTCGCGCACGAGATCGGGCACATCACCGGCGGCCACGTGCCCTTGGGCGACCGCGCGATGAAGGCGCCGCTCGGCATCACCGTGCTGTCGATGGTGCTGGGGCTCGCCGCGATGGCGGCGGGCAGCGGCGAGGCGGGCGCGGGGATCATGGCGGCGGGGCAGCAGGCCGCGCAGGGCTCCTACCTCGCCTTCTCGCGCAACCAGGAGGCGAGCGCCGACGCGGCGGGTGCAGGCTTCCTCAACGGCGCGGGGATCACCGGCAAGGGCTATCTCAGCTTCTTCAAGAAGATGCAGCAGCTCGAATACCGTTACGGCATCACCCGGCAGGTCGGCTTCATGCTCGATCACCCGGTGTCGGGCGACCGCATCGCCAACCTCACCGACACGCTGACCGCCTCGCCCGCCTGGGCGAAGCCATCCGACCCGGCGCTGGAGGAACGCTTCCGCCGCGTAAAGGCCAAGCTCAAGGGCTACGTCCAGACCGCGGACAGGACGCTCCAGGACTATCCCGAGAGCGACCATTCCATCTACGCGCATTACGCGCGCGCCTACGCCTACCACAAGGCGGGCTACCCCGACAAAGCCGATACCGAGGCCGAGGCGCTGGTTCGCGCCGAGCCCAACAACCCGTATTTCCAGGAGATCAAGGGGCAGATTCTGCTCGAGGCCGGCAAGCCGCGCGAGGCGCTCGGCCCCCTGCGTTTCGCGACCGAGACATCGGGGCAAAACCCGCTGATCGCCACCACCTTCGGCCACGCGCTGATCGCGACCGAGGACAAGGCGAATTACGCCGAGGCGATCAAGGTGCTGCGCGTCGCGGTCGCGCGCGACGATGAGAACCCGACTGCCTGGGTCCAGCTCGGCACAGCCTATGAGGCAAGCGGCGACACCGCCCGCGCCGCGCTCGCCACCGCCGAGCGCGCGAGCATGACCGGCGACAGCCGCATCGCGGCGCAAAGCGCGGCTTATGCAATGGCCAACATCACCCCCAACACCCCCGACTGGATCAGGGCGCAGGACATCGCAATGACCGCGCGCAACGCGATGGACGACGACAAGAAGCACAAGCGCAAGTGACCAATTCCTATTTCGTCACCCCGGCCCCCTCGGCGAAGCTCGGGACAGGCTTGTGCCAGGGTCCAGGGTTCGGCCCGGCCATATCGCGCGCCAACGAAGGGCATCGCGCGGTACCACGCTCGACCCCGGAACAAGTCCGGGGTGACGGGGTGCTTCTATGAGCCGCTGGCTAATGCCACTTGTCGGGATCGCCGGCGCGGTGTTGGGCGCTATCGCTGTCGTCGCCTACGACCGCGCGGCGCCCTCAGGCCTGGGCGCCGCTGACACGACCCGCGTCGAGCGAGTGGTGCGCGACTACGTCCTCGCGCACCCCGAGATCATCCCCGAAGCGATGCAGAAGCTCCAGGAGCGCGAGAGCGCCAAGGCGGTGGCATCGGTGCACGGCGATGTCGTGCAGCCGTTCGGCAGCGCGTGGAGCGGCAACCCGCAAGGCGACGTCACCCTCGTCGAGTATTTCGACTATAACTGCGGCTATTGCCGCGCCAGCCTGCCGCTCCTCAAGCAGCTGACCGACCGCGACCCCAAATTGCGCATCGTCTATCGCGAGTGGCCGATCCTGGCGGAGTCGAGCCATTCCGCCGCGCGCGCCTCGCTGCTCGCGGCATCGCAAGGCAAGTTCGCCGCCTTCCACGACGCGCTCTACGCCGGCGGGCCGGTCAGCGGCGCGACGATCGCCGCCGCCGCCACCAAGGCCGGTGTCGATCTTGCCCAGGCCACAACGTTTAGCGCCCGCGCGGACGCGGAGATCGGCCGCAACATGAAGACCGCGGCGCAGCTCGGCATGTCGGGCACGCCCGCCTGGGTGGTCGGCGACCGCGTGCTCGCCGGCGCCTTGCCGATCGACCAGATCGAGGACGCCATTGCCGCGGCGCGCAAGGCGCCCAAGGGTTGACCGACCCGATCCTCACCGTCGCGGGCGTCGCCAAGACCTATGCCGACGGCACGAAGGCGCTGGAGCCCGTCGACCTCGCGATCAACCGCGGCGAAATCTTCGCACTTCTGGGGCCGAACGGCGCGGGTAAGACGACGCTGATCAGCATCATCTGCGGCATCGTCGTCCCATCGGCGGGCACGATCACCGTCGATGGCCGCGATGCGCTCACCGACTACAAGGGCGCCCGCCGCAAGATCGGGCTGGTGCCGCAGGAACTGTCGGTCGATATGTTCGAGAGCGTGCTGGCGACGGTCAACTTCAGCCGCCGCTTGTTCGGCCGCTCGGCGCACAGCGGCCATATCGAGCAGGTTCTCCGCGACCTGTCGCTGTGGGACAAACGCAACTCCAAGATCATGGAATTGAGCGGCGGCATGAAGCGCCGCGTGCTGATCGCCAAGGCGCTCGCCCACGAGCCCGACATCCTCTTCCTCGACGAGCCCACCGCCGGGGTCGACGTGGGCCTGCGCCGCGACATGTGGAACCTCGTCCACACGCTGCGGGAGAATGGCACCACCATCATCCTCACCACGCATTACATCGAGGAGGCCGAGGAGATGGCCGACCGCGTCGGCGTAATCGCTCACGGCAAGCTGCTGCTGGTGGAGGAAAAGACCGCGCTGATGCGCAAGATGGGCAAGCGCGAGCTGCGCCTGACCCTCGCCGCGCCGATGACGGAGGTTCCGCAGGCGCTCGGCCAGTGGCAGCCGACGCTGGAGGACGAGGGCCACACGCTGCGCTACGCCTTCGACGCCCGTGCCGAGGACACCGGCGTCCCCGCCCTCCTCCGCGCGGTCGAGGCGGAAGGAATCGCGTTCAAGGATCTGGAAACGGGCAAGTCGAGCCTCGAGGACATCTTCGTCGACCTGGTGGGAGAAAAGGGGTGAGCGCTAACGCGCATACCTCCCCGAAACGGGGAGGGGGACCGCTCGCGAAGCGAGTAGTGGAGGGACAGCCACAAGCGACAGTCCTGCTGGGCTGCCCCTCCACCACGCTGCGCGTGGTCCCCCTCCCCGTGCCGGGGAGGTACAAGGTACACCCATGAACCACCACGGCATCTGGGCGATCTACCGCTTCGAGATGGCGCGCTTCGGGCGCACCATCTGGACCAGCCTGGCGACGCCGGTGATCACCACCTCGCTCTACTTCGTCGTGTTCGGCTCGGCGATCGGATCGAAGATGGGCACGATCAGCCAGGTGCCCTATGGCGCGTTCATCGTGCCCGGGCTGATGCTGCTCGCGATCTTCTCCGAAAGCATCATGAACGCCAGCCTCGGCATCTACATGCCGAAGTTCACCGGCACGATGTACGAGCTGCTGTCCGCGCCGCTGTCGCCGATCGAGACGGTGCTCGGCTATGTCGGCGCGGCGACGACCAAGTCGGTGATCATCGGCCTCGTCATCTTCGCGACCGCGCACCTGTTCGTCGCGCTGCCGATCGCGCACCCGTTCGCGATGATCGGCTATCTGGTGCTGGTCGCCGCGACCTTCTGCCTGTTCGGCTTCGCGATCGGCATCTGGGCCAAGGGGTTCGAGCAATTGCAGGTCATCCCGCTGCTCGTCGTCACCCCGATGACCTTTCTCGGCGGCGCCTTCTACTCGATCGCGGTGCTGCCCGATCCCTGGCGGACGATCACCCTGTTCAACCCGGTGGTATATCTGATCAACGGCTTCCGCTGGACCTTCTTCGGGACGAGCGATGTCGCGGTCGGCGTCAGCCTGGCGGTGACGACGGGCTTCCTGCTGCTCTGTCTCGCGTGGATCGGCTGGATTTTCAGGACCGGCTGGCGGCTGAAGAACTGAGCGCTCAGCGCACCACCGGCAGCACGATCCGCGACCCCGCGCAGACCCGCTGCGTCGCCCTGACGAAGTCCGCCGGCTTGGCACGGGCGATGTTGGCGACGAAGCTCTGCGGGTTGCGGTCGATCACCGGGAACCAGCTCGACTGCACCTGTACCATAATCCGGTGGCCGGCGCGAAAGACATGGTCGTGGTCGCGCAGCGGCACGTTCCAGCGGGTCACCTGCCCCGGCACCAGCGGCTGCGGCCTGATGTCGCTCAGGAGATAGCGCCCGCGCCGCACCTCCATCGCCACTGGCAGCTGATAGCCGTTGAGCGAGCGGGTGTAGGCGCCGAGCGGCCCGGTCGGCGCCGGCTCGTAGTCGTCGGGCAGCACGTCGATCAGCTTGACCACGAAATCCGCGTCGGTGCCCGTGGTCGAGGCCATCAGCTCGGCGGCGATGCTGCCGGTCACCGTCAGGTCGGCGGGCAGCGGGGCGCTTGCCCAGGTCAGCACGTCGGGGCGCCCGTCGACGAACCGCTGGTCCTCGGCCTCCCACCACGACCACTCCGGGCGCGGATAGGTCGCGCTGATCGGCCGCGGGCGGTACGGCACCGGCTTGGCCGGGTCGGAGACATAATCACGGCACCCCTCGCCCGCCGGCTTGTTGAGCGACAGGCTTCCATCGGGCGCGAGATACAGGTCGACGCTCCGCGCATTGGCGGGCGGCCATTGCGCATAGCTCTTCCATGCCCACGATCCGCTCTGGAAGCTCCTCACCTCATAGGCGGGCTTCGCGCCCTTGCCGTGCAGCCACCAGGCGAAGAACGGCGCCTGCACCTCGTCGAGGAACTGCCGCGAGCTCGGCACGCCATAGTCGATCCGCCCCAGCGCCTGATTGTCGGGCCTGCTCCAGATTCCGTGGCTCCACGGGCCCGCGACGATCGTGTTGAGGTGATCCGGGTCGTTCGCTTCCTGGCGGCGGTAGATCGCCCAGGAGCCGCTCGGGTCCTCCTGGTCCCAATAGCCCGCGACGTTCAGCGTCGGCACGCGCGTCCGGCCGAGCTCATCGGCCCAGCGCTGGTGGGTGTAGAAGGGGTCGTGATCGGGATGGTCGAGCATGCTCGTAAACATCGGGATCGAGCCCTTGAACAGCGCCCCGTCGATCGCCTCGGCGGTGCCTTGGCGCAGGTACCAGTCATACTGGTCGAACGCGTCGGTCGGGAGGTCGGCATCCTCCTTGTCGTGCTGGAGCAGGTACAGCCACTCGGTCGCATAGCTCAGCCGCAGCGCACCGTTGCGGTGGAGGTCGTCGGCCTGCCAGTAATCGGTCCACGCCGCTTGAGGGCTCACCGCCTTGAGCGCCGGGTGCGGGTGGGCCAGCGCGACCGCGGCGGCGAAGCCGGGATAGGAGATGCCCCACATGCCGACCTTTCCGGTGGTGCCCGGCAGGTGCTTCACCATCCACTCGATCGAATCGTACGCATCGGTGGCTTCGTCGGTCGCCTTGGGATCGCCGGGATGCACGGCGGTCGACAGCGTGAAGCTGCCGTCGGACTTGAACCGCCCGCGCATCGACTGGAAGACGAAGATATAGCCGTCCTTCGCCAGCGCCGCCCAGTTGGCGGGCATCGCAGCGGGCGCGCCTTTCAGCACGCCATAAGGCGTGCGCTGGAACAGGATCGGCAAGGGCCCGGCGACGCCGCGGGGCCGCAGAATCACCGTCTGCAGCCGGGCGCCGTCGCGCACCGGGACCATCACCTCTTCGAAGGTGAAGGGGGATGTGTCGGCGGCCTCGGCGGCCTGCGGGATCAGTGCCTGTTGAGGCGTCTGCGCGGACGCCGCGGCGGCGGTGAGGAGTGCGGCGATCAGGACTGGCTTCACCGGCTGCGTCCCTCCCTGCCGCTCACCCGATGCGGTGCTCGCCCTTGACCCAGCGCACCGTGCCCGAGGACGCGCGCATCACCACACTCTCGGTCGTCATCTTACCGCCCTTGCGCTTGACCCCGTCAAGCAGCGAGCCGTCGGTCACCCCGGTCGCGGCGAAGATGCAGTCGCCCTTGGCCAGCTCGGTCAAATCGTATTGCTTGTCGAGGTCGGTCACGCCCCACTTGGCGGCGCGCGCACGCTCGTCGTCGTTGCGGAACAGCAGCCGCCCCTTGAACTGCCCGCCGACGCAGCGCAGCGCCGCGCACGCAAGCACGCCCTCGGGGGCGCCGCCCGACCCCATGTAGACGTCGATCGTCGTCTCCGGGTTGGTGGTCGCGATCACCCCGGCGACATCGCCGTCGCCGATCAGCGCGACCCCGCAGCCGACCGCGCGCAGCTCGGCGATCAGCGCCTCGTGGCGCGGGCGGTCGAGGACGCAGGCGATGATATCCTTCGGCTCGACACCCTTGGCCGCGGCGATCGCGGTGACGTTCTCGGTTGCCGACTTGTCGAGGTCGATGATCCCCTCCGGATAGCCCGGTCCGACCGCGATCTTCTGCATGTAGACGTCGGGAGCGTTGAGCAGTCCGCCTTCGTCGGAGATCGCCAGCACCGCCAGGCTGTTCGGCCCCGCCGTCGCGCAGATCGTGGTGCCTTCCAGCGGGTCGAGCGCGATGTCGATCTTCGGACCCTGGCCGGTGCCGACCTTCTCGCCGATGAACAGCATCGGCGCCTCGTCACGCTCGCCTTCGCCGATCACCACCGTGCCGTCCATGTCGAGCGTGTTGAGCGCCGCGCGCATCGCCTCCACCGCGGCGGCGTCCGCGGCCTTCTCGTCGCCGCGGCCGACCAGCGTCGAGGCGGCGATCGCCGCGGCTTCGGTCACGCGCACCATCTCGAGCACGAGGACGCGGTCGAGTACGTTGCTGGCGGCGGTCATGTCGGCTCCCCTTGTCGCGCTCGCCGATAGGCAGGCTGAACGCCCTTGTCGAGCGGCGCTTTGCAAGTCGGGCTCCTGGTGAAATGCACCAAGCTTTGGCGCCATCCGCGACTGGTCAGTCGACGTTAAGCCGCTCGCGTTAAACCAAATGCTTCTAATCTCAGCATTTCACGATTTGGCACGGCTCCTGCTCTGCGGGAGCCATGAGCGGCGACCGGCCGCGGACCAGATCAAGGAGGTTCCGGATGCCCGCCACCAGCCAGCCCGAGCCCGACAACTTCTTCGGCCTCTACGCGGCGCTGGGCGATGACCTGGGGTTCAACCCGCTGTGGCTGCGCGTGGCATTCGGCGCGGGCATCCTGTGGAACCCGCTCGCGATGCTCGGCCTCTACGTGGCGCTCGGACTGGTCGTGCTCGCCACTCGCCTGGCTTTTCCCGACCGCAAGCCCGCCGCCGCCGAGCAGACCGCGCCACGCCCGCTGCCCGAGCCCGCCAACAGCGAGGACCCGGCGTTCGGCGGCAAGAAGGTCGCCAACGGCTCGTGGTACTGGCTTTTCCGCTTCGGGCCGTACATCAAGGGCAAGCCCTCCAACTTCAACGGCGCGAAGGGCAACATCTTCTTCTCGCCCCTCGCCC
>CAXTNG010000138.1:0-8214 GCA_964245475.1 uncultured Sphingomonas sp.
AATGCCGCACGCCGCATCGCGGGGCTCGCGCCGCCGGCACCTACCCCGGTCGGTGCGCCCGCGACCAGGCCGGCCACCCTCGTCGCGGTCGCGCCTCCCGTGCAGGTCGATCCCGCTCAGCTGGCGACGCGCGAGGCGGTGCTCGCTGGCCAGCTTGCCGCGCTCGAAGCGCGCGCCACGGCGATCGCGGGCGATGCGCAGGCGGCCGGCACCCAGGCGAGCCGCGCCGAGGCGCTGCTCGTCGCCTTCGCGGCGCGCCGGGCTATCGATCGCGGGCTGGGGCTCGGCTATCTCGAAGGCCAGCTCCGCGCCCGTTTCGGCGCCACCGAGCCCAGGGCGGTCGCCTATCTCATCCAGGCGGCGCGCGCGCCGCTAACGCTGGGCGAGCTGCGCGAGGGCCTCGCAACGATCGGCCCCGATATCGCGAGCGGTGCCCACGAAGGCTGGGCGGAAGGCGTCCGCCGCGAACTCGGCAGCCTGGTGGTGATGCGCAAGGAGGGAACGCCCTCGCCGCTGCCCGAGGATCGCCTCGACCGCGCGCGGCGGCTGCTCGATGCGGGGCAGGTCGAGGCGGCGCGCGCCGAAGTGGTGCGGATGCCCGGCGCCCGCCAGGCGACGAACTGGATGGAGGCCGCCAAGCGCTATGTCACCACGCGGCATGCGCTTGACATCCTGGAGAGCGACGCCTTGCGCCGCCAGCCGCAGAGCGCGGTGCCGCCCTATCCCTGAATCCGTTCGATCAGCGCCATCGCGCCTTGGGGGCAGCGCACCTTGGCGCCGTTGATGAAGAACACGAACGTCTCGCGCGGGAGCTGCGGCGGCGCCGTGTCCTCGACATACGGCAGCCCGTCGGGCCGCCTACCGTCGGCCCAGGTCTTCGCGACCTCCGCCCAGCGGTCAAGCGCGGACGGCGCATAGCCGGCGACGAACCGCTCCTCCGCCGACTCCAGCCGCGCGTAGACGAAATCGGCAGTTATGTCGGCGATCGCCGAATATTCGGCCGAATCGGCGAAGACGATCGCCACGCCCGCGTCGCGGCACAATGCGACGAACGCCGGGTCGGCGAAGCTCTCGTGCCGCACCTGGATCGCGTGCCGCAGCGGCACGCCCGCGTGCGCGGCGGGCAGCAGCTTGACGAATGCGCCGAAGTCGTCGGGGTTGAACCGCTTGGTCGCCATGAACTGCCACAGGATTGGGCCGAGGCGGTCGCCCAACTCGACGATCCCCTGCTCGACGAACCGCAATATCGATTCGCCCGCCTCGGCGAGCACCTTGCGGTTGGTGCAGTAGCGCGAGGCCTTGAGCGCGAAGACGAAACCATCGGGCACCTGGCTCGCCCAGCCGGCGAAGGTCGCGGGCTTGAAGCCTGAATAATAGGTGCCGTTGACCTCGATCGCGGTCAGCCGTGCGGCTGAGTATTCGAGCTCACGCTTGTGCGGCCATTTTTCCGGAAAGAAGGTGCCGCGCCAAGGCTCATAGGTCCAGCCGCCGATGCCGATCCGAATCGTCATGGGCGCCGGTGTAGCGCGCGCCGGGGCTGGGGCGTAGCCCCGGCGCGCCGAAGCTCAGGCGAGTTCGGCCTGAGCGTTTACCTTCGATTCCGCCATTTGCGTCAGCTTGGCGTCGGTCGCCTTCTCCTCTTCCAGCGTCTCCGCATAGAACGCGGCGGAGTCGTGATGGCCAAGCTGCTTCGCCCAGGCGATCAGGGTGCCATAGCGAGTGATCTCGTAATGCTCGACCGCCTGCGCCGCCGCGACCAGCGCCGCGTCGAGCACGGACTTGTCGGCGATGTCGCCGGCGACCTCATTAGCCTCCTTGATGATGCCGTCGATCGCCGGGCAGGTCGCACCCTTGGCGGTGTGACCTTCCAGTTCGAAGACGCGCTCGAGCCGCGCGATCTGCCCTTCAGTTTCGCGCAGGTGCGTCTCGAATCCTTGTTTGAGCTCCGTGTCGGTCGCCTTGTCGATCATCTTGGGCAGCGCTTTGATGATCTGGTTCTCGGCGTAATAGACGTCCTGGAGCTGGTGCTGGTAGAGATCTTCCAGCGTGGCGATGTCCTTGGTGAACAGGCCCATGATTGCGTCCTTCTCGGGTGAGGGGGTCGAGCGTTGAACGTTGGGGAGAGCGCGTGGTTGCCCGTGAATGGTATAATCTTTGTCAATGCCCCTGCGCCTTCGCGAGATCGGCTGCGCCGGTGACGGTCGCGACGCCGCCCGGATTGAGCGCCACCAGCCATACCCCGCCATCGTCGCAGGTCGCGGTCCACTCCGGCGCGCCGCCGCTGTCGGGGACGGCTTCAGACTTGGTGACCTGCTGACAGTCGCGCCCGGCGTCGCGGATTGCGCGGAGCAGCACGCCGTCACGCTGCGCGGGGGGCAGCGAGCGGACGCGGGCGACATAATCGTCGGGCGAGGTAGTGTTGGTCACAGCGACCTGCTCGCCGCCCCCGCCGCAGCCGGCGAGCGGCAGCGCAAGCGCGGCAAGAAGCGGGGCTGCTTGGGGGGCTCGCGTCACGGCTGTCTCCTAACAGCGCGCGGGCGCCAGCGCTCGCGTCGCCGAACACTAAACGAACGGCTTCGCCGGCGGTTGCGCCAGGGCCGACGGTTACCCACGTATTTGCTCCTGACAGCCGCGCTCGCTTCGCGTAAGCTGCTGACGTGAGGAACAAATCCATGATGTTTCGGCGTTTCGGCGCGGCCCTGTCCCTGGCTGCCATGCTCGCGGGCTGCGGCGGCGGAGGTGGCTCCTCCTCCGTTAGCGGGTCGACGGGCACGACCGCAGGCACCGGCGGGACCACGACGACGACGACGAGCGGCACAACCTGCTCGTTGCGCGATCGGCAGGACTGGGTGCGCGCACAGCTCAACGAATGGTATCTGTTCCCCGAGACGCTGCCGGCCTCGCTCGACCCAACGCCGTACACGACCATCGACGACTATCTCGACGCACTCACCGCGACCGCGCGGGCGCAGCGGCGCGACCGCTATTTCACCTATCTGACCTCGATCGCGCAGGAGAACGCTTACTACGCCTCCGGCTCCAGCGCGGGCTTCGGCATCCGCCTGTCGACGGATGCGGCCGCGCGGCGCGTCTTCATCAGCGAAGCGTTCGAGGGCACCACCGCGCTCGCCGCCGGTATCGACCGCGGCACCGAGATCCTCGCGATCGGCAACGATGCGTCTTCGCTGCGCGACGTCAGCGCGATCATTGCGGCGAGCGGGACGCAAGGCGTTACAGATGCGCTCGGGCCGAGCACTGCGGGCACGAGCCGCGCGTTGCGCGTGACCGACCCGGCCAATGGTACGCGCGTGGTGACGATCGCCAAGACCGACTACACGCTCACCCCGGTCTCCTCACGCTATGGCGCCAAGATCATCGACGATGCCGGCGGCCGCTACGGCTATATCAACCTGCGCACCTTCATCTCGACCGCCGACCCGGCGCTGCGGACTGCGTTCGCGCAGTTCAGGGCGGCGGGCGTGACCAATGTCATCGTCGACCTGCGCTACAACGGTGGCGGGCTGATCTCGATCGCCGAGCTGTTCGGCGATCTGCTCGGCGGCAACCGCTCGACCTCCGACGTGTTCAGCTACACGACCTTTCGGCCGGAGAAGTCGTCGAACAACGAGACGAGAACCTTCTCGCCGCAGTCGCAATCCGTTTCTCCGATGAAGATCGCGTTCATAGGTACCGGCGGCACGGCGTCGGCGAGCGAGTTGCTGATCAACGCCTTCACGCCCTACCTCCACGCGAACAGCGGGCTGATCGGCACGAACACCTATGGCAAGCCGGTCGGGCAGATCGCGCTCGATCGCACCCAGTGCGACGACCGGCTGCGCGTGATCGCCTTCGCAACGGAGAACGCCGCGCACAACGGCAAGTATTTCGATGGGCTGGCGACGAGCGTGGAAGCGAGCTGCCAGGCAGCGGACGATATTACCTATCCGCTCGGCGACGCGCGCGAGGGCTCGACCCGGGAGGCGCTCAACTTCCTCCAGGGGAAGAGCTGCACCAAGATCGCCACCGGCGCAGTCTCGACCCAGGCAGCCCGGACGCTCAGCCTCGAGCCGGTGCTCAACGACACCCACGAGCTGCTGATCCCGGATCGCCCGGACACGACGCAGCGCGAAGTCCCCGGCGCGTTCTGACGGGAGCGGCTTTACGCCACGCGCGTTGATCCGGATCAAACCGGAGGACGCCCGATGACCAAGACGCTCGCTGATCTGTCCGAGAAGATGCGCGACATCGACTTTGCGATGCTCTCCACCCATGCCGAGGGCGGGGCGATCGGGGCGCGGCCGATGAGCAACAACCGCGAGGTGGACTATGACGGCACGTCCTTCTACTTCACCAACGAGGACACGCGGATGGTCGCCGACATCGTGCGCGACCCGAAGGTGGGGCTCTCCTTCCTCGGCAAGTCCGGCATCCTGGGCATGCGGCCGTTCTTCGTCGCGGTCGAGGGCGGGGCGGAGCTGATCCGCGACCGCGGCACCTTCGCCGAACATTGGTCCACCGATCTCGACCGCTGGTTCCCCGACGGCGTCGACACCCCCGGGCTGGTGCTGATCAAGGTGCAGGCGGAGCGGGTGCATTATTGGGATGGGGAGGACGAAGGCGAGATTCGCGTGTAAGGACGTTCGTAGACGCGTCGTTTGCGAGGAGCCTATGCGATGCTGAACGAATGGACCGATCGCCTGCCCGCCCGTCAGGCGGCCGAGGTCTGGCAGCGGCGGTGCGACGAGGAGGTCGCCCGCCGCGTCGCCGAGGTCGAGCGCGAGCTGCGCGGGGCGATCGACCGGCAGGGCGCGATGCCCGGCTTCTACGAGGCTATGCGGCATTTCCTCACGCTTCGCGGGAAGCTGTTTCCCGGGCTGCCCGCCGACCCGGCATGGAAGATCCTGGTGACGCTCGCCCAGACACCCGAGGACAGCTCCAAGGCCAGCGTCACCGGCATTGCGCACGGCGCCGACGTGCCGCTGACCACCGCGCTGCGCTACATCGCCGCGATGGAGCTGGAGGGCATCGTCGAGCGCGTGCCGCACTCCGCCGACCGCCGCCAGGTGATGATCCGCCTGACCGGCGAGGGGCAGAGACGGCTGGACATGCTGGCGGAAAAATGGACGATGCGGCTGTTGCTGTTGTTGGGCGCGATCCCGGTGGCGCTGATGCTGTACGCGCGGATCGCCTGGGCGGCTTTCTGACCCCGCATTCCGATAGGGAGATCACAGGCATGGAACGGCACGGCGACGAGGTGGACCTGACCGAGCAGGAAGCGAGCGCGGGGATCAAGGGGCAGGGGGTCCGCTGGGTGCTGGGCATCGGGCTGGTCCTGGCGGTCCTCGCGATGAGCCTGATCTGGATCGTGCCCGCGATCCGGGGGTGACCGCCTCCGCCCGAGGCTGAGAGGCCGGTCCGCCGCTACGCCGGCGGCAGACGCATGGCGACGTCGCAGCGCGCGTAGCTCGATCCGAACCGCGCCATGATCTCGGCGTCGTGGACGAAGCCCGCCTTCTCATAGAGGTGGATCGCCGCCTCGCATCGGCTGCTGGTCAGCAGGTAGAGCGTGTCAAGCGCGGGCAGCGCCCGGGCGCGCTCGATCAGCGCGGCGAGGAGGAGCGCGCCGGCGCCGCTGCCGCGGGCTTGCGCCAGGACGCCCATCTTGGTGAGCTCGTACGCGCCCGGTGCGGTCGGCATCAGCGCGCCGGTGCCGACGACCTCGCCGCCATCCTCCAGCGCGCGTGTCGCGGCGAACAGGATCACCCCGCCGCTGTCGACGATCGCCTCGCGCGGGTGGGACAGAACGTGGCGGTCGTGGTCCTCCAGCGCGAACATCGCGCTGATCCACGCGGCGTTGATGTCGTGGAAGGCGGGCGCGAGCGCATCGGTGTAGGGGATGATGTGCATGACCGGCCGATCATTCCCCCGGCGGCCTTGCAATTCAAGCAGCGCATGGCGTCCGCGCTGCCCGGCAAGCGAATTGATGCGGGGGCGGGGCGCATTTTATGGCATGGCGCGGCGGGCCTTTCGCCCATGAAGGTAGCAGCGATGGCCAAGAGCCAGCAGAAATCGAACAAGGAAATCCGCAAGCCCAAGGCGGAGAAGGTCAAGACCAACGCGTCCAACCCGACCACCAAGGGCGATCCGGTGAAGATGGTCAACATCAAAGGATAAGCGGATCAGGCTGCGGGAGGAGCCGCCGCCGGGTGACCGGGCGCATGTCAGCCGGCCTGAGCGCGGAGCGGCCAGCGGCCGTGCTCGACGTGGGTGGTCTTGCCGACGACGCTCTCGACCAGAAGGATCTCGCTTACCGTCCAGCCGATGGCGGCGATCTTCTGTGCGCCCTGCCGGTCGCCGCGGTAGTTGATGGTGAGGTGGGGCACAGGGGTGGTGCCGAGCATGACCGGCGCGCGGCGTTCGACGAGGTGCCGCATCAGCGCCGCCTGGACCCCGCGCGCTTCTGTCAGCGGCGCGCGGGTGCGCAGCGTCACCGCCTTGTGCTCCTCGATCCGGTCGAAGGCGAGCGAGAAGGCGGGGGCATCGAACGTGTCGAGCGCGGCAATGACCGCGGGGAGCCAGTCGGGCGGCGCGTGGTGGAGGTCGAACAGCAGCGCCAGGGTGACGTGGAGCAGCTCCGGCCCGCGCTTCGGATCGTTGCGCGGCAGGGCGGTGATCTGCGCCTGCACCTCGGGCGGCGGCTTGGCCATGACGTATAGCGGGCGTTTGGCGCGCATCTGCTCTTCTAGCGCCGTTCTGCGATGTTGAACACGATCCTGCCTCCTCGTGATCTTGGCTATGTACCTGATACGTTCTACAGCGCCAAGATGCAGCCGGCCTTTGCCTTTGCGCAGGACGATCTCTCCCGATGGCTGGGCCTGCTCAAGGCGGCGGGCGGCGACCCGCTTCCCGTGCCGCGCCGCACCCCGCTCGGGCAATTGATCAAGTCGATGCTGAGCGGGCGGACGCGCGATGCCGTGTCGAAGGCGGCCTATGATGCGCTGGTCGCCCGCTACCCCAGGCCTCGGCTCCTCGCCGGCGCCTCCGCCGAGGCGATCGGGCGGCTGGTGGCGCCGGTGACCTTCGCCGAGGCTAAGGCTGCGAACGTCGCGACGGCGCTGGCGCGGATCGGGCGCGAGCGGCGCGACTTCGATCTGAGCTTTCTCGGGCGCTGGAGGCTGACCGAGGCGCTGGCGTGGCTGGAGCGTCTGCCCGGCGTTGCGCGCAAGGTGTCCGCCTCGTGCCTGAACGCGAGCACGCTGGCCATGCCTGTGCTGATCGTCGACACGCATGTGCTGCGCGTCCTTCGGCGGCTCGGCTTCGTGCGGCAGGCGGCGGACTATCGCGCTGCGAGTGAGGCAGTGACGGCAGCGATGCCGGGCTGGTCGGGCGACGACTTCCTGGCGTTCCACATCCTGGTCAAGCGGCTCGGGCAGACCGTGTGCCGCTGGGACGTGCCGGATTGCGTGCGCTGCCCGCTGGCGGACGAGTGCCCGACCTCGCCGGCGCGGGGCTGACGGTGGGCCGAAGCGACCGAGGGCAGGGCGCCGCGGTGCAAAGGTCACGCTAAGGTCACGCTATCGCGGTCGCCGGCGCCGGGCCGAATTGCTGGCCGGATCGAGATAATAGCATTCGTCCGCGAACTCCTCGTCGGTCAGCGCCTCGCCCGCCTCGCGCTTGGCGAGCGCCGCGGCGCCCCGTGTTGCACGCGCCGACGCCTCCTCCGCGGCGACTCGCGCGGCGGACTTGGGCGGGCGCTGCTCGCCGAGGAAATGCGGCAGCACGCCGTCGGCCGCATCGGCGAGCGCAAGCGCGTCGGCCAGGGCATCGGGCGCCAGCAGCGGCTCCGCCGGTGCGGGCAGCGCCGGCTCCATCGCGCGCAGGCTTTCGTCGAGCGCGGGCGCGGACGGGACCGGCGGCGCCGGACGCATGCCGTAGCGTTCGGGCTTCAGGTGGCTGAGAAGATATTTGAGCAGGCGGTTGTCGTAGACCAGCCGCGCGGCGACGACCTCGCCGTGGCCGTCGTAGACGTCCTGCTCGACGCCCTCGATCGCGCGTTGGAAGGCAATGTCCTCGATCAGCGCGCCGGCATGGTGTCGCGCCGCGTCCCAGGCGCGCGCAAAGGCCGCGCCGTGGGCGGAGCGGCGCAGCCGGTAGGCGGTCTCCTTCGACATGCCGACCGCTTTGGCCGCGACGTTGACGAGCCCGGTATCGGCG
>CAXTNG010000139.1:0-8180 GCA_964245475.1 uncultured Sphingomonas sp.
GTAGATCTCGACCACCGTCGTTGGGCCCGGCGGGTCGAAAGGCCAGATCGGAAGACGGCCGCTCACGCGATGGAGGACGCGCATGCCGGTGAGGCTCGACTTGCCCACCTGTGCCGCGCCGACGAGGTTGAGATTGCTGTACGGGTTCAGCCCCTGCGCACGCTGCTGCCGCTCGGTCTCGCGCAGACGGCCGTGGCCCTCGAACCAACGGCCCTTGCGGGTGTCCGCGTCGTCGACCTCGTCCAGGCTCTCGGCACTGCGCCCTGCCGCTCGGTCTCGCGCAGACGGCCGTGGCCCTCGAACCAACGGCCCTTGCGGCCGCCATGGCGGCGGAAGTGGTGTTGCGCCTGTTCGTGATCGACGAACCTCGCCGCCGCGAGGTGAGGCTCGTCGGTGCAGATGCGCTCGACCAAGGCCCAGAGCTCGCGCGCATCGGCAGGGCTTTGCGCCCAACCGGGGAAGAAGGCATCGGCATCGATGAACGGGAGCGAGGCGCCCAAATCGAGTCCGACCAGGGTGCACGGGGGCATGCCGTCGAGCAGCCAGTCGCACACCTCCTGCCGCGACCAGACGTGCCCACAGCGAAAGAGGCCGGGCGCCGCCGTGCCGCGCGAGCAGATCGCGACCGCAATCCCCTTCTGCCGTGGCCCGATCGCACCGGACCAGTCGATCGCGGCATAATGCTCGAACTCAGGGCCGATCGCCGAACTCCTGCCGCTGCGCCTTGGACGCACGGTCCCACCACGCGCGGGCGATCACTGCCTTGACGCGCTCGACGTCCGCGGCGCCGTAGCGGACGAGCAGGCCGGGCCAGCCTTCGTAATGCGCGGTCTGCCAGAAGGCGTCCGGGTCGGTCTCGAGCAGCACCGCTTTCTCCTCGTGCGGGCTCATGACGTGGAAGCTGCCCGGCTCGCGCCCGGGAGAGACGAAGGCCTTGCCGCGGACCTTCGGGCATGGGGTGCCGTAGAACGGCGCCATAGCGACATCGGAAAAGGTCAGCGCATAGGCGACCACCGCGTCCCAGCTGTCCAGCGTCTCAGCCATCCTCCCGCCCCTTGCGCCGCTCGTCCCACCACGCCAGCCGCTCGGCGACCCGTTTTTCGAAGCCGCGGTCGGTTGGCTCGTAGAAGCGCTGCGGCGCCATCTCGGCGGGCCAGTAGTTCGCGCCGGAGAAGCCGTCCTCCGCATCGTGATCATAGGCGTAGCCGCGGCCATAGCCGATGTCGCGCATCAGCTTGGTCGGCGCGTTTAGGATGTTCTCCGGCGGCATCAGCGAACCGGTCTCCTTGGCCGATTTCCACGCGGCCTTCTGCGCCATATACGCCCGGTTCGATTTGGGCGCAGTCGCAAGGTACAGACAGGCCTGCGCGATCGCGAGCTCGCCCTCCGGCGAGCCGAGGAAATCATAGGCATCCTTCGCGGCGATGCACTGGATCAAGGCCTGCGGATCGGCGAGGCCGACGTCCTCGACCGCGGCGCGGGTGAGGCGGCGGAGCAGGTAGAGCGGCTCCTCACCCGCGGTCAGCATCCGCGCGAGATAGTAGAGCGCGGCCTGCGGGTCCGAGCCGCGGATGGATTTATGGAGCGCGGAGATCAGGTTGTAATGCCCCTCGCGATCCTTGTCGTAGACGGCGACGCGGCGCTGCAGGAAGGCGGCGAGGCCGGGCGGGTCGAGCGGCTCGGGCAGGTCGACCGAGAACAGCGTCTCCGCCTGGTTGAGCAGGAAACGGCCGTCGCCGTCGGCGCTGGCGACCAGCGCATCGCGGGCAGCGGGGTCGAGCGGCAGCGGCTCGCCAACCATCTCCTCGGCCCGCGCGAGGAGCTGCTCCAGCGCCGTGCGGTCGAGCCGGTGGAGGATCAGCACTTGCGCGCGGCTGAGCAGCGCGGCGTTGAGCTCGAACGACGGGTTCTCGGTAGTCGCGCCGACGAGGGTGACCGTGCCGTCCTCGACATACGGCAGGAAGCCGTCCTGCTGGGCGCGGTTGAAGCGGTGGATCTCGTCCACGAACAGCAATGTGCGCTTGGCCTCGCCCATTCTTGGGCGGGCATGGTCACGGGCTTCGGCGAACACGCGCTTCAGATCCGCGACGCCCGAGAACACCGCCGAGATCGCGACGAAGCGCAGGCCCACCGCGTCGGCGAGAAGCCGCGCGATCGTCGTCTTGCCGGTGCCCGGCGGCCCCCACAGGACCATCGACGACAGCCGCCCCGCCGCGACCATCCGCCCGATCGCGCCTTCGGGTCCGGTGAGGTGATCCTGGCCGACGACCTCCTCCAGCCGCTGCGGCCGCAGCCGGTCGGCGAGCGGCGCGCCGGGCGCCGGCGGTTCGGGAGGGGGCCCGGGTTCGAGGCCCGCGAGCAGGTCTGCCATAGGCGGCAAGATAGGGGATCGCAGCCAGTTCGTCACGCACGGTAAATAGCTAAAGATATATCTTGACCATTCCTAGTTGAGATATATCTTAGCGCTATCGAGTAACAAGAAAAGGATGATGCGATGTTTCACATGCATGGACGTCGGTGCGGCCCCCGCGGCGGCAGCTGGCGACGCGGCCCGTTCGAGGTCACCTGGGAAGTCAGCGGCGGTCCGCGCCGCGGCGGCGGGCGGCGGATGTTCGATGGCGGCGAGTTGAGGCTGGTGCTGCTCAAGCTGATCACCGACGAGCCGCGGCACGGATATGAGCTGATCCGCGCGATCGAGGAGATGACCGGCGGTGCCTACGCACCGAGCCCGGGCGTCGTGTATCCGACGCTCACTCTGCTCGGCGAGATGGGGCTGATCGAGGAGCAGGCGTCCGAGGGTGCCAAGAAGCGCTTCGCGGTGACCGAGGCCGGCGCGATGCACCTGGAGGAAAACCGTCCGCAGATCGAGGCGCTGATGGCGCGGCTGACCGAGGTCGGCGCGCATCGCCAGCGCACCGAAGCGGCACCGGTCAAGCGCGCGATGGGCAACCTGCGTCAGGCGCTCCACGACCGGCTGGGCCGCGGCGACCTGTCGCACGAGGCGGTTCTCGACCTTGCGATGCTGATCGACGAGGTCGCGCAGAAGGTCGAGCGGCTGGGATGACGCGGTTGGCGATCCTGCGCAGGCGGCTGGGCATCGTTCCCGCCGCCCCACGCGCGGCAGCGCCGGCCGGGCAGGGCGCGAGGGCCGCCGATGCTTCCGCTCGGGCGATCACGGCGATGCCCGGTCCCGCTTGAGTTCCAGATAGGCGTTCAGGGCCGCCCTGTTCGCGACATTCCAGCGGAATTGGGCGGCCTTCGCATGCCCGGCCTCTCCCATCGTGCGGCGCAACGCCGGATCCTCGACGATCCGGCGGATCGCGTCCGCATAGGCGGCGACGTCGCGCGGGGGCACGAGAAAGCCGGTGCAGCCCTCATCCACCAGATCGACGGCGCCGGTCGCGCGGGCCGCGACGACGGGAACGCCCGCGGCCATCGCCTCCGTCGTGACGTTCCCGAACGTCTCGGTCACCGAAGGGTTGAAGAACACATCCATCGACGCCACCGCGCGGCCGAGCGCATCGCCCGACTGGAAGCCCGCGAAAACGGCACCGGGCACGCGTTCCGCGAACCAGCCGAGCGCGGGTCCGTCGCCCACCACCAGCACTCTGTGCGGCACGCCGCGTGCGGCGAGCGCGTTGACGACATCGGCGAAAACGTCGAGGCCCTTTTCCTTCACCAGCCGACCCAGGAAACCGACCGCAATCGCATCGTCGGCTATGCCGAGTGACCGGCGCCAGGGAAGATCGCGGCGATCGGGGCGGAAGCGGCCGTGGTCGATGCCGCGCGACCAGATGCTGATCGGCGTCCGCACACCCCACTCGCGCAGCAGCGCCCCCATGCTCGGGCTCGGCACCAGCACCCGGCCGAACCGGTTGTAGAAGCGGGTCAGCAGCCGCGTCATCAGCGGCTCCAGCACGCTGAGCCCATAATAGCGCGAATAGGTCTCGAACCGGGTGTGCAGGGACGCGACCGCATCGATCCCGCGGCGCTCGGCATAGCGGAGCGCGGCGTGACCGAGCAGCTCGGGCGCGGAGACATGGATAAGGTTCGGCGCGAATCTGTCGAGGTCCTGCCGCACCAGGCGCGGCAGCCCCCAAGCGAGCTTGTACTCGCTCCGCCCGAACGGCAGGCGCATCGCCTTGACCTTGACCAGATCTCCTGTGGGCGGAAATGCCGGTGTCTTCGCAGTGGGCGAGTAGACGCGGACCTTGGCGCCCTGCTCCAGCAGATAGCCGACGAGCCGATTCAGCGCCTGGTTGGCGCCGTCGCGGACGTAATTGTAGTTGCCGCTGAAGAGCGCGACACGGAGGTCGGACGGCTGCATGGGGAGTGGCGGATAACGGCGTCCCCGCGGCTTGGCTATAAGCGGCGCGCTGTTCCCCTCTCGTTCCGGCCATGCTAACCCGCGCAGATGGCCAAGCTCCAGAAGCGATACGTGTGTCAGGCGTGCGGGTCGGTGGCGTCGCGCTGGCAGGGGCAATGCGTCGACTGCGCCGAGTGGAACACGCTGGTCGAAGAGGCGCCGCTGAACGCGACGCCGTTCCAGGCCAAGCACAACCTCCAGAGCGGCGGGCGAGCGATCCAGCTGGTCGGGCTCGATGCCGAGGTCGCGCTGCCGGAGCGGATGGCGACCGGGTTCGCGGAGCTCGACCGGGCGCTGGGCGGCGGCTTCGTCGAGGCGTCGGCGACGCTGATCGGTGGCGATCCGGGGATCGGCAAGTCGACCCTGCTGCTCCAGGCGGCGGCGAAGATGGCCTCCGCGGGGTTACCCGTCGCCTATGTCTCGGGCGAGGAGGCGGCGGACCAGGTGCGGCTGCGCGCGCGGCGGCTTGGGTTGGGCGACGCCCCGGTGCAGCTCGCAGCGGCGACCTCGACGCGGGACATCCTGACGACCCTGTCGATGGGGCGGCCGCCTGCGCTGCTCGTCATAGATTCGATCCAGACGATGCATTCCGACCTGATCGAGGGCGCGCCGGGGACGGTGAGCCAGGTCCGTGCGTCGAGTCAGGAGCTGATCCGCTTCGCCAAGGAGCGCGGCACCGCCGTGGTGCTGGTCGGCCACGTCACCAAGGACGGCTCAATCGCCGGGCCGAGGGTGCTGGAGCATATGGTCGACACCGTGCTCTCCTTCGAGGGCGAGCGCTCCCACCAGTACCGCATCTTGCGCGCGATCAAGAACCGCTTCGGTGGCACCGACGAGATCGGCGTGTTCGCGATGCAGAGCGAGGGGCTGACCGAGGTGGCCAACCCATCCTCGCTGTTCCTGACCCAGCGCGACGAGGGGGTGACAGGCACTGTCGTTTTCCCGGCGCTGGAAGGGACGCGGCCGGTGCTGGTTGAAATACAGGCACTGACCGTGCGGCTCGCGAGCGGCGCGACCCCCAGGCGCGCCGTGGTAGGATGGGACAGCGGGCGACTGGCGATGATCCTCGCGGTGCTGGAGGCGCGCTGCGGGCTCAGCTTCTCGGCGTGCGAAGTCTACCTCAACGTCGCTGGCGGCTATCGCGTGCAGGACCCGGCGGCGGACCTTGCGGTCGCGGCGGCTTTGGTGTCGGCGCTGTCGGAGCGGCCGGTGCCGGTGGATGCGGTCGCGTTCGGCGAGGTGGCGCTATCCGGCGAGATCAGGCCGGTGGCGCACGGGCCGCTGCGGTTGAAGGAGGCGGCGAAGCTCGGCTTCGAGCGCGCGCTGGTGCCGACGGCGGTGACGGGTGAGGAGGGATTGCGGCTGTCGGAGTTCCGGACGCTGGGAGCGTTCGTGGATCACATGCTCGGGCGAGGTTGAAGCGGGGCTCGTCCCATATTCGCCCAGGTGACGAGACTATCTATTCGCCTTGCGCGCCGCATAGCGGGCGTCGCGTGCGGCCTTCATCTCCGCCGCATTGGCGGGCTTCAGCCGGGCCGCCTTGATCGCTGCCGCGGCTTCGGCCTCCGCACGCGCTGCTTCCGCTTCGGCCAACGCCGCCGCCTTGACCGCCGCCTTTTCAGCCTTCGCCGTTGCACGCGCCTCGGCCTTCGCGGTCCGCTCCGCGGCAAGCGCTTGCTCCCGCGCTTCCTGCGCCTGGCGCCGTTCTGCCATCAGCGCCTCGTCGACGGGAGGTTTCGCCTTGAACTGCTCCAGCGCTTTCTGCTTGGCCTGCCTGGCTGCGGCCGTGCGATCCTGGAACGAGGGGTCTTTGAAGGCGGCCACGGATGATCCTGAAGGATGATATTTGGAGCGCGGGCATCTATGCCGCGGACGCTTCGCTGACAAGCATCCGTCGATGAGGGTCGAAGGCGTGCGCAGCGTTGTCCCCGCCGCCGCGGCTCTCTAGGTAGGCTGCATGGGCCTGACCGCACTCGACATGATCGTCCTCCTTGCCGTGCTCGCATCGGCGGCGTGGGGGTTTGCCAGGGGCTTCGTCACCGAGGTGCTGTCGCTGTTCGCCTGGGTGGGGATGGTGGCGGGGCTGAAGCTGTTCCATATCGCGCTCGCCGCTGCGCTGGTCGGTGTGGTCGGCACGGCGAGCGGTGCGGCGGTGCTGGCGTTCGCTCTGATTGTGGGCGTGACGTATTTCGGCGGACGGATGGTGGCGCGGGCGATCGGCGCCAGGACGCGCGAGTCGATCCTGGGGCCGGTGGACCGGGCGCTGGGGCTCGGGTTCGGAGCGATCAAGGGGCTGATCCTGGTCAGCCTGCTGTTTCTGCTCACCGTGCTCGTCGTCGATGTGACCGGCGGCGGGCCGGCAAGGCGGCCGGCCTGGATGACCACGTCGAAGACCTACCCGCTACTCAACGCGACCAGCGCGGGGATCGGCGACTTCGTCGACCGGCGCCGGCGCGGCCAGCCGGTGTTCGGTGCGAGGGCGGCCCCCCCGGATAATGCGAGCGAAGCGCCGTGAGCGGCACGCTCTATAATGCCGAGATCCTGCGGCTCGCGGCGTCGATCCCGCACCACCAGCGGCTTGCCGAGCCGATGGCGAGTGCGGAGCGGCGGTCGCCGATCTGCGGGAGCCGCGTCACGGTGGATGCCGATGTCGACCCAGAAGGGCGGGTGAGAGCGGTCGGGCTGCTGGTGCGCGCTTGCGCGCTGGGGCAGGCGTCGGCATCGCTGCTCGGCGCCGGGGTGCTGGGTCGGACGCCGGACGAGCTTGCCGCCGCGCGCGATGCGCTGACCGTCTGGCTGGCGGGGAAGGGCGATTTGCCCGACTGGCCGGGGTTGGCGATCTTCACCCCCGCGCTGGCGCACAGCGCCCGGCACGCGTCGATCCGCTTGGCGTTCGAGGCTGCCGCCGAGGCTGCCGAGATGGCCGCCGCGAAGGTCCGCGTGTGAGCGAGCCGCTGTCGCTGGTCGAACAGGGCGTCGTGCTGTTCGGCTTCGCGCTCGTGTTCGTGCTGCTGTTCCGGCGGCTGGGGCTCGGCGCGACCTTGGGTTATCTCGTCGCGGGAATCGTCGTCGGGCCCTACGCGCTGGGGCTGGTCCGTGACGCCCAGCAGACGCTGCATATCGCCGAGTTCGGCATCACGTTGCTGCTGTTCCTGGTCGGGCTGGAGCTGAGCCCCACCAAATTGTGTGCGATGAAGCGCGACATCTTCGGGCTCGGCGCGCTCCAGGTCGTGCTGTGCGGGCTGGCGGTTTCCGCGGTGATCTTGGGGCCGGCGGGGTTCAGCTGGGAGGCGGCGCTCGCGCTCGGGCTGCCGCTGGCGCTGTCGTCGACCGCGCAGGTGCTGCCGATGCTCCAGTCCGCGGGGCGCCTCAAGACTCCGTTCGGCGAACGCGCCTTCTCGATCCTGCTGTTCCAGGACCTGTCGATCGTGCCGCTGATCACGATCGTCGCGGCGTTGAGCCGCGCGCCTGCCCCGCCCGATGCCGCGCCGGGGTGGCTGCTCGCGATCGAGACGGTGCTGGCGGTGGGCGGCTTGGTGCTGGCGGGCCGCTTCATTCTCCGTCCGCTGTTCCGGCTGATCGGCAATCTCGGCGAGCGCGAAATGTTCGTCTTCGCCGGGCTGTTCACCGTCATCGCCAGTGCGGCGATCATGGAGGCGCTGGGACTGTCGACCGCGCTGGGCGCGTTCGTCGCGGGGGTGATGCTGGCGGACAGCCCGTACCGGCACGAGCTGGAGGCGGACGTCGAGCCATTCCGTTCGATCCTGCTCGGGCTGTTCTTCCTCGCGGTCGGCATGATGCTCGACCTCCACGC
>CAXTNG010000140.1:0-8157 GCA_964245475.1 uncultured Sphingomonas sp.
CCTTGGTCGAGGCGCCGACCGGGCCGATCCCCATGATCTCCGGCGCGCAGCCCGAAATGCCGACCGCCTTGATACGGGCGAGAATCGGCAGGTCGTGCGCGCGGGCGTAATCCTCGCTCGTCACCAGCACCGCGCTGGCGCCGTCGGTGAGCGGCGAGGAGGTGCCGGCGGTCACCGAGCCGTTCGCGTCGAACGCCGGCTTCAGCTCGCCCAGCCCTTCCGCAGTCGTATCGGGACGCAGCGCGCCGTCCTCGCTGATCACGCCCTTCTTGGTTTGTATCGGCACGATCTCGTCGCTGAGCTTGCCGCCGGCGCGCGCTGCCGCCGCCTTCTGCTGGCTGGCGACCGCGAACGCCTCCTGCTGCGCGCGCGTGATCTGGTAGCGGGTGGCGACGTTCATGCCCTGCTCGCCTTCCGGAAAAGCGCAGCCCAGGATGATGTCCTCGATGTCGGCCGGGTCGACCTTCGTGCGCTCGATCAAGCCGCGGATGACCTGCGCGGTTAGGTCATCGGGCCGGACCCGTGCCAAGCCCCCCTTGGCCGCCAGGTGAAACGGCGAACGGGCATAGCCCGCGATCACCACGTTGCGCATGCGATCTGCACTCTCTGTCGGAACGGCGCGGAACGGATCACCGCTGCCCTGCACGTCAGGTGCGGAGAATTCCCTTTGCGTCAAGCGTAAAAGCGAGCATGACTCGGTAATACGATCCTTTGTGGCGAAATGCGCTTCATGCGGAGCGTGACGTGAGATAGGGGGTTTATGAGAATCCAGGCTATTTCGGCCGCGGTGCTGGCCGCTTCAGTGGTACTCACGCCGGCGGCGCTGGCGCAGACCGCTCCCGCCCAGGGCTCACGCGACCGGGCCAAGGTCATCATGCCCGAAGACGCTAAGGCGCTGGCGGTCGGAGAAGAATATGTGTTCGCCTATGCGATCTTGATCGAGGGCACCGCATATCTATCCGGTGTGGTCGCCGGTGTCGCCGCCGATGGTTCGTTGGAGGCCGCATACGACCGTGCTTTCAAGCGCCTGGGCACGATTCTCGAACGCGCCGGTGCATCCTGGGCGGACGTCGTCGACATCACCAGCTTCCACACCGACCTGACGACCCAATTCGGCGTGATGACCAAGGTAAAGGCGCGCTACGTCCGCGCCCCCTATCCGGCATGGACGGCAGTCGGCGTCACGCGCCTTATTCCGGATCGCGGACTGACGGAAATCAAGCTGGTCGCCCGCGTGACACCCGCTGCATCGGGCAAGCGCTAATTTCGATGCGCGGGTGGCCGAGCGGCGACGGCGCGCGGGTAGAGGCCGTCTCGGATCCCGATCGTTCCTTGAACACTTGCGCGGTAGCGGGAAATCTCATTTGGCCGGAACGGTGATCATATCTGGTGGCAGTGGCGGAATTGGCCGTGCCATCTCCCTCGCTCTTGGCGAAGCAGGCTATTGCGTATTCGTGGGCTATAAAGGCGCGCGCGAGCATGCCGAAGAGGTGGCGTCAGCCATCGCCGCGGCGGGCGGTCGCGGGCTCGCCGGCCAGCTGGACGTTTGCTCGGACGCAAGTGTCGACACAGCGTTCGCGACCGCGGAGCAAACCTTCGGCCCGATCACTGCGCTCGTCAACAACGCCGGCATCGTGGGTGGGGCGGCACTCGTCGGTGATGTCAGTTCCGACGTCGTCAGCCTAGTGTTCGAGACCAACGTCGTCGGATCCTTCCGATGCGCCAAGCGGGCGATCCGCTCGATGAGCGTCTCCCGCGGGGGAAAAGGAGGCGCGATCGTCAACGTCTCCTCGCGCGCGTCCGCTCACGGAAGTGCTGGCGAATGGGTGCACTATGCGGCGTCGAAGGGTGCGATCGACACCTTCACGATCGGTCTGGCTCGCGAAGTGGCCGCCGAGGGGATCAGGGTGAACGCCGTCAACCCGGGCTTAATCAGAACAGCGATCCACGCGGAGGCCGGTGATGGCGATCGCCTCGCGCGGCTGCTGCCGGATGTGCCCATGGGGCGTCTGGGCGAAGTGGGAGAGGTCGCGTCAGTCGTGAGGTTCCTGCTCTCGCCCGAAGCATCGTATGTGACCGGCGCCTGCGTGGAGATCGGCGGTGGCCGCTGACGTTCGTGTCGGGAAGGTCGAGCGAACCCGCGCCTTGCGAGTGCCGTCTGCAAAGCGAGGCTGCTGCACCGGACTCCGTGGCCCATGAACGGTCACCAGGCGGCGAACCGGCCTTCAGACAAGAACGCTTCGGTCGATGCCCTCGATTCGGCTGACTCCGGTCAACGTCATCGCCACTTCCAGCTCCGCGCGGATCAGCCGGAGCATGTGCGCCACGCCCTCTCGCCCGCCGCCCGCCAGCGCATAGGCCCAGGCGCGGCCGAGCAGCACGCCCTTCGCTCCCAGCGCCAGCATCCTGAATACGTCGAGCCCCGAGCGCACGCCGCCGTCGGCGAGCACCGTCACCTGCTCCCCGACAGCGTCCACGATCGGCGGCAGCGCCGTGGCGGTCGAGGGCACGCCGTCGAGCTGCCGCCCGCCATGATTGGATACGACGATCCCCTGCGCCCCGGCCGCGACGGCGGCGCGCGCATCCTCCGCATCGAGAATGCCCTTGAGCACCAGTGGCCCGTCCCAGTGGTCGCGCACGAAGTCGAGATCGCGCCAGGTGACGGTCGGATCGAAATTGTCGCGGATCCAGGCGAAGAAATCCTCCAGCCCGCTTCGACTGCCGAGGATCGGCGCGATATTGCCGAGCACGTGCGGGCGGCCGCGCACGCCTACGTCCCACGCCCAGCGGGGGTGCATCGCGCCCTGCCATGCACGGCGCAACCGGCCGGCCAATCCCGGCGCCCCGGCAAGGCCTGAGCGATAGTCGCGGTAGCGGGTCCCGGCCACCGGCATGTCGACCGTCAGGACCAGCACCGACGCTCCCGCCGCCTTCGCCTGCGCGAGCAGGTCGCGCAGGAAGCCGCGGTCGCGGATCATGTAGAGCTGGAACCAGAGGTGGTCAGCGGCATGTGCCGCGACCTCGTCGATCGGGCAGGCGGACACGGTCGATAGGCAGAATGGCACACCCGCGGCCCGCGCCGCGGCCGCCGCCTGCACCTCCCCGCGCCGCGCGTTCATGCCTGCGAGGCCGATGGGTGCCAGCGCCACCGGCATCGCAAGAGCATCGCCGAACAGCGACGTCGTCGTGTCGATCGATCCCACATCCGCCAGCACGCGCTGGCGCAGCGCCATCGCCTGCAGGTCGGCGACGTTTCGCGCCAAGGTCGCCTCGGCGTAGGAGCCGCCGTCGATGTACTCGAAGAGGAACGGCGGCAGTCGCCGACGCGCGAGGTCGCGATAATCCGAGATCGAGGCGGCCTTCATGAGCCTCTTCTAGCCAGTGGTTCGCTTAACTGTGAACTTTCCGCATCGTTGGAGGATGGTTGAACAGCCGAGCGGAGAGCGGAGATGGCGGTTGCAAAAACCCGCTGCGGCGGGCCATTGTTCCGAGCATGACTCGGAAATGCGTTTCACTCGCCGCCTGGTAGCGCGCTTCCTGCATGCCATCCATCAGGAGATCATTGCGTGAAAGCTGTCGGTTATAGAACCCCAGGCCCGATCGACGCCCTTGAATCGCTCGTCGACATCGAGCTTCCAGAGCCGGCGGCAGCCGGGCGGGATCTGCTCGTCGAGGTGAAGGCGGTCTCGGTCAATCCCGTTGATTACAAGGTCCGCAGCCGCAGGGTGGTGGCGGAAAGCGGCGACTGGGGGGTGCTTGGCTTCGACGCCGCGGGCGTCGTGCGCGCGGTCGGCGACGAGGTGACGCTGTTCCGCCCCGGCGACGAGGTGTTCTACGCGGGCTCGATCGCACGCCGCGGCACGAACGCCGAGCTGCACCTGGTCGACGAATGGATCGTCGGCCGGAAGCCGACGTCGCTCGATTGGGCAGAAGCTGCCGCATTGCCGTTGACGACCTTGACTGCCTGGGAAGCCATGTTCGACCGGCTGGACGTAGGGAAAGCGGTACCAGGCGCCGCGCCCGCGATCGTCATTATCGGCGGCGCCGGCGGCGTGGGCTCGATCGCGATCCAGATCGCCCGTCAATGCACCGGTCTGACGGTGATCACGACCGCATCGCGCCCAGAGACTCGCCAATGGGCCGACGAGTTGGGCGCGCATCATGTGCTCGACCACGCAAAGCCGCTGGCCGCGCAGGTCGATGCGCTGGGATTAGGCGCGCCCGCCTTCGTCTTTGCGACCACGCACACCGCAAAGCATCTTGAACAGATTGCCGAGCTGATCGCCCCGCAAGGCCGCTTCTGCCTGATCGACGATCCTGGCCCTTTCGACATCACGCTGTTCAAGCTCAAGGCCGTGTCAATCCACCAGGAGATGATGTTCACGCGACCGATTTTCGCAACGCCGGATATGGCCGAGCAAGGACGTATTCTCAACGAGACCGCCCGCTTGGTCGACGCCGGCACCCTGCGCACCACGCTGACCGAGCGATCCTCTCCGATCGACGCGGTCAACCTGAAGCGAGTCCATGCCCTGCTTGAAAGCAGCACAGTCCGCGGCAAGATCGTTCTCGAAGGGTTCTGACTGCTCACGTACGATGAACCGATAAGCTGGCCCTTGTCGAAGGCGAACAACGCGGAATGAGTGGCGCGCTCGTTGTGTTCCCGGAGATCGAGTTGACGAGGTGCAGATAGCGAGCTGCGTCAAGTATGCAGGACCGCCCATTGCAGACTCTTATGTTGCTTGAGGAAATTCTCGCCGCCGACGTTTGGCCCGGCTGTCGGCGTGACGATTACGAGTGCTTTAGAGCGCGTAATAAATCCTCACCATTTGAAGATTGCGATCATCCCTAAACTTAAATTCTATAAAGCTGCGGTCGGGTCTTGCTTCGAGCCAGCCCTCCAACGGGTGATGTGCGGCTCAAACAGGGCGGTGGGTTTCCAGACGAGCACGAACCAAGGACCTCAATCTACAGCTATGTCAGTGAAATTTCCCAATGTTCTGAGTGCCCATTCGGGTGGTGCACGGGGCACCATTCACCCGAAGCGCTGCTTGCAATAGTCCACCACCGGCGCGCCGGTCAGCTCAGCGGTGGCTTGACCGCCTCGGACGAAGAAGCGTTGCTGGACGCCGTTCTATCACAAGCACACACTTGCCGTCCTGATCTTCGTCCGCGCATTTGCGGCGGCCGCGGCGAGCCGGTAGCATTGGGCCCATGCAAACACCCGTCGACGAAGCCTTCCTGACCGCCTTGCCCAAGGCCGAGCTCCACCTGCATATCGAAGGCAGCCTCGAGCCCGAGATGATGGTCGCGCTGGCGCAGCGGAACCGGGTCGCGATTCCCTTCGCCAGCGTCGAGGAGGCGCGCGCGGCGTACAGCTTCACCGACCTGCAGAGCTTTCTCGACATCTATTACGCGGGCGCCGACGTGCTGCGGACGGAGGAAGACTTTCGCGACTTGGCGCTAGCGTATTTCGACCGCGCCGCCGCCGACGGGGTGGTGCATGCCGAGATCTTCTTCGATCCCCAGACCCACACCCATCGCGGCATTCCCTTCGACGTCGTCGCGCGCGGCCTGTTCGCCGGCATCGACGCGGCCAGGCGCAAGCATGGCATGACGATCGAACTGATCATGTCCTATCTCCGCCACCTGGACGAGGACGACGCCTTCGCCACGCTCGCCCAGGCCGAGCCGTGGCTCGACCGGATCGTCGGCGTCGGGCTCGATTCATCAGAAGTCGGCCACCCGCCGAGCAAGTTCGCCCGCGTCTTCGCCGCGTCGCGCGAGCGCGGGCTCAAGCTCTGCGCGCATGCTGGGGAGGAGGGGCCTCCCGCATACGTCCGCGAGGCACTCGACCTGCTCCATGTCGACCGGGTCGATCACGGCAACCGCTCGCTTGAGGATGCCGATCTCACGGCGCGGCTGGCGCGCGACGGCATGTGCCTCACCGTCTGCCCGCTCTCCAACGTCGCGCTCAGGAACGTGGAGAGCCTCGACGTCCATCCGATCGACCGCATGCTCGACTTGGGCCTGCGCGCGACGATCCATTCGGACGATCCGGCGTACTTCGGCGGCTATATCGGCGAGAACTTCCGCGCGACGGCTGCCGCGCGCAATCTGTCGCGCGAACAGGTGATCACGCTTGCCCGCAACAGCTTCCTCGGCAGCTTCCTCGACGACGCGAGCCTCGCCGGCCATCTCGATCGGCTGGATACCTTCGTCAAGGCGCATTGATGCTTGGCGCGACCGGGTGAGATCGCGCAAATCGCGCGAATTCAGCAGCTTGTATGATCGGTGGAACTTCTAAGATGAACGAATGTTCAGCTTGGCAGATTGTTGCATTCGTACAAATAAAGTGTTGACGCCAATTGTGCCAGCGGTAAGGGGCGCGCAGTAGGAGTATTCATGTGACTGACGACAATACCCAGATCAACGCCGTCGAGCTGGCGACCGAACTGACCATTGCATGGCTCGGCAATCCCAATACCCGCACCACTGCGGAAGATGTGCCCGCCTTCCTGGGCAAGATGCACGAGACCGTGCAGGGCCTGTTCGGCGGTAACGAGGCGCCCGCCGCTCCGGAAACCCCGACCGAATACACGCCGGCGGTATCGAGCCGCAAGTCGCTGGCGTCGAAGGACCACATCATCTCGATGATCGACGGCAAGCCGTACAAGACCCTGCGCCGGCACCTTGCCACGCACGGCCTGAGCCCGTCCGAATATCGCGAGCGCTACAATCTGAAGTCGGATTATCCGATGGTTGCCGAGAACTATTCGGAGAGCCGCCGCGCAATGGCCAAGAAAATCGGCCTTGGCCGCAAGCCCGGCGCGCGCACGTCCGAGCAGGCAGCGCCCGAGGCGCCCGCGCCCAAGGGGCGTCGGCGCAAGGCCGCGCAGCCCGTGGCCGAGAACGCCTAAGCCGATAGTGTCGACGTGAAGAAGGGGGGCCGCGGGCGATGTCCGCGCGCCCCCTGTTCCATTGCGGTGACGGGCTATTTGCCGAACCCTGCCTGCCGGTAGAGCAGGGTGATGGCCACGCGCCGGTTGCGCGGGTCCGACGGGTTCTTGGCGATCATCGGCTCGCGGTCCGCGACGCCCTCGATCCGCGCGAAGCGGCGTTCGGGAATGCCGCCCAACGCCAGCCGCCGCCGGGTCGCCTCCGAACGGCCCGAGGACAGCATCCAGTTGTTCATCGCGCGCGGGTCGCCATAGGGCAGGCTGTCGGTGTGGCCGCGGATCATGATCTGGTTGTCGGTGCCTGCGATCGACTTGGCGATCAGTCCGATCAGATCGGACGCCTTGGAGTCGAGCATCGTCGTGCCCAAGGCAAACATCGAATAGTCCGCGTCGTCGACCAGGTCGATCCGCATCCCGTCCTGTGTCGGCACGAAGCGGACGTGGCTGGCGATGCTGGCGAGCGGCCCGCCCTTGGCCATGGCCTTGGCGATCTCGGCCTTGGCCTTGGCGAAGTTCGCATCGTCCTGCGCGGTCAGCTCCTTCAACGATCCCTTCGGTCCCGATCCGACATCCTTGCCGCCCTGCGCGCCAGCGGGAATGGTGAGCGACTTGGTGCCGGTCTGCGCCGCCTTGTGCGGGTAATTGTCGCGGTCGATGATCGATTCGCCGCCGAACAGCCCGTTGCCGCCAGCACCCCCGACCCGTTTCGTGACCATCGTCGGCGCGAAATAGTCGGCGATCGACTTGCGCTGCTTCTCGGTCGTCGCGCCGAGGATCCAGAGCAAGAGGAAGAACGCCATCATCGCGGTCACGAAATCCGCGTAGGCGACTTTCCACGCGCCGCCGTGATGGCCGCCGTGACCGCCGTCGACGATCTTCTTGACGATGATGATCTTGGGCGGCTGGTTGCTGCCGTGCGGGGCTCGGGCGGCCATCCTACATCACTTTCCGCGCAGGCCGTCGAAGACTTCGGCGAAGCCCGGCTGGTTCCTGTGCTGGATGCCCGAGCGCGCCGCCTCGATCACCAGCGGCTGCGGGTGGCCGTGGAGCGACGCGATGATGATCTGCTTGACGACGTGGTAGATCGCTCCGTCGGCGTCGATCACCTGCTTCAGCCGCGATGCCAAAGGTGCGACCAGACCATAGGCGAGCAGCACGCCCATGAAGGTGCCGACCAGCGCCGATCCGATCATCGCGC
>CAXTNG010000141.1:0-8144 GCA_964245475.1 uncultured Sphingomonas sp.
CTCCCGAGGATCCGCCGCCGAACCCGCCGCCGCCACGCCAGCCGCTGCCGCGGCTATGCTGGCTCAACTCGTTGGCGATCGACCACAGCACGACGGGCAGCGCCCCGCCGCCATTGCCGCGATAGAGCTGCCCACGGGCGCGCCGGCCGCCGAAGACCGCCGGCAGGACGACAAAGGCGAAGATCACGCCCCAGAAGACCAGCCCGATCGGAAAGCCGCCGCCGCCCGACGATTGCCTGCGCTGATGCTCCTTGTCGAAGTCCTTGATCGCGGCATCCGTGCGTGCCTGCGCCTCCTCGGGAGCGGCGCGCAGCTGAGTGACGAGCGCGTCGGTGCCTGCGGTCATCGCGCCGGCAACGTCCCCGTTCGCCTTGAGGCGCGGCAGCATTTCGGTGCGGATGACCTGACTGGCGAAGGCGTCGGTGACGATGCCTTCCAGCCCGCGGCCCACTTCGATCCTGGGGCCGCGCTGGCCGGCGGACTCGTTCGGCGCGACGAACAGGATGACGCCGTTGTTGACGTCCTTCATTCCGACGCCCCACGCGCGTCCGAGCCGATAGCCATAGTCGTCGATCGGGTGTCCCTGCAGATCGGGGATGGTCGCGACGACCAGCTGGCGGTGGGTGTCCTTCTGCAGCGCTTCCAGCTTGGCCGTAAGGTCGGTTTCGACCTCGGGCGGCAGCACGTTGGCGGCGTCGACGACCAGCCGGGTGAATTTGGGAAAGGTCTGCGCGTGCGCCGGGAGGGCGGTGCAGAGCAGCAGGACAAAGAGCCAGAAGCGCGGCAACACCTTACTCCGTTCGCCCCGAGCGAAGTCGAAGGGCAGGAGTCTCATGTGCTTCGACTTCGCTCAGCACGAACGGGGGATGGAGCGGGTCAATGTCTCCAGCTCAGCTGCCGAAATCGACCTTGGGCGCCTGATCCGCGTTCGGGGTCGTCGCCTGGAAAGGCGTCAGCGGCTTGGCGCCGTAGAAGATCTTGGCGCCGACCGCGTCGGGGAAGGTGCGGATGCGGGTGTTATAGTCCTGCACCGCCTTGTTGTAATCGAGCACCGCGACGTTGATCCGGTTCTCCGTCCCCTCCAGTTGCGACATGAAGGTGGAGAAGTTCGCCTGGCTCTTCAGATCGGGGTATTGCTCCTGGAGCTGGCGCAGCGGCACCAGCGCGGCGCTCAAGCCCGACTGCGCGGCGGCATATTGCTGGACCTTGTTGGGATCGGTCAGTTGGTCGCCCGAGACCTGCACGGTGTTGGCCTTGGCGCGCGCTTCAGTGACGCCGACCAGGATCGCCTTCTCCGATGCGGCGGCGCCTTTCACCGTCGCCTCCAGATTGGGGATCAGGCTGGCGCGGCGCTGGTACGCGGCCTGGACGTCGGCCCAGCGCGCCTTGGCGGTCTCCTCGGCGGTCGGCACGCTGTTGATCCCGCAGCCGGCGAGGAGCGCGGCGGGAGCGAGGACGAGAGCGAAACGGCGCATGCGAACAAAGCCTCCTGTGTCTGTGCTACCCATATAGGACAGTCCGGGGCCTTGGCGAAGGGGCTTTCGCGCGATAGTTTCGTGCCAGGAACGATTTGGGGCAACGAAGGGGTCGCCATGTTCAAGGAATTCCGTGCCTTCATCATGCGCGGCAACGTGCTCGATCTCGCTGTTGCGGTGATTATCGGCGCAGCGTTCGGCAAGATCGTGACGTCCTTGACCGAGGACGTGATCATGCCGGTCATCGGCAAGCTCTTCGGCGGGCTGGACTTTTCCAGCTATTTCGTCGTGCTGGGCGCGGTGCCGCCCGCGCTCGCGGGCTCGACCGATTATGCCGCGCTCAAGAAGGCAGGGGTGCCGCTGCTCGGCTACGGCGCGTTCGTCACCCAGGCGGTCAATTTCGTGATCGTCGCCTTCATCATCTTCCTGCTGGTGCGCGCGGTGAACCGCCTGATCCCGGTCACGGTCGCGGCGGCGCCGCCCGATTTGGAGGACGTGGTGCTCCTTCGCGAGATAAGGGACGAACTGCGCGGACGGCGGCCCTGATCCTCATCCTCCCCGAGACAAGCTCGGGGAGGATGAGGATTTAGGCAGCCGCCAGCTCCTCGACCGCCGCATCGGCGAGGCTCGTGCCGTCGAGGATGCGCGCGGTTTCGTCACGGACGCGGAGCATCGCATGGCGAATCGCGCAGCTCGCTTCGTCCTTGCAGTCGCCGCAGGCGCGGTAAGCGGTGCGGCTGACGCAGGGGACAAGCGCCAGCGGTCCTTCGATCACCCGGATGATCTCGCCCAGCGAGATCAGGTGAGTCGGGCGCGACAGGCGGTAGCCGCCCATCTTGCCGCGCGTCGAGTGGAGGAACCCGGCCTCGCGCAGGTCAGCGAGGATCAGCTCGAGGAACTTGCGCGGCACGCGCGCCTCGGCGGCGATGCGGGTCATCGGGATGGGCGGGCTGCCGGCGGGCGCTTCGGCCAGGAACAGCATCGCGCGGAGCGCGTAGCGGGAACGCTGGGTCAACATGATGCAGGTTGTCTTGCACCCTAAACGTGGCGAGGGAAAGACGGTCTTTTCTTGCGCCTGTCCCGCGCCTATATCGGTCCCGCCGGGCTTGCTCGGCTATGGCGATAAAAGGCGGCGCGCAATAGGCGCAGCGGACCCGGGGGCAGTACCCGGCGGCTCCACCATAAGCGACCCTTTCAGGGCCGCTTCTGACGGGGCCGAACCAGGATCGACGTGTGCTGAAAAACGCTGCTCTTCGCTCGGAATGGGACCACCGCAACGGCCCATTACACAAGTGCCAACGATAACGAAGCACTCGCGATTGCGGCGTAACTGAGGGCCTCACGGCCTAAGGTTACTCCAAGATAGCGCGGTTCGGACCCCACCGGGCAACAGAAGGGGATACCAGCGGTACGGGGAGCACCGGGCAACAGAAGCTCCCCACATTCCTATAATCTGGACCAGGGCTGCGGCCGGCGGGTGTCGAGGACGCACAGTCCGCGCAGGCCGAAGCGGACTGCGTAGCGGCGGAGCCGGGCGGGGTAATCCGGCGCAATCGTGTCGGCGAAGTCCCAGCCTGGCGGCGCGAAGGTCGAGACGCCGTCGACCGTCGGCATGCGCCAGAGGCTCGCCAGCAGCATGGCGTCGACGTTGCCGTTGTAGAGCCGGTCGAGCGCCGGATCGAGCTCGGCAGGCTGGGTCGCCTGGATCACCGCGAAGCTGCGGCAGGTGGCGGGCAGCAGCAGCAGGATGGCGAAGCGGCCGACGACGCGGATGCCGCCGGCGCCGGGGACGAGGAGCTGGACGGCGCGCCAGGGGAAGACGCCGCCGAGGTTGAGCATCAGCAGCCAGCAGACCAGCAGCGCCGCACCGATCGGCGCGAGCCGGCGCTCTGCGCTTCGCTGTGCCCAGAGGATTGCGGCGATGCTGCCGAGGAGGAACAGCGGCGGCATGCCGAAGACGGCATCGGGGTTGGTGGTCAGCCCAGGCGCAACGCTCGCGCGGATCGCGCCGGGGAGCCAGCCCCAGACCAGGTTCGCGGAGCCGGTGTTGAGGAGGTCGATCGGCCACAGCGTCGTGTGGAGCGCGATGTCAGGCGCATGCATGCCGGTCTCGCGCGCCTTGGGCAGGTAGACGAGCAGAAAGGGCATCAGCAGCACCGCGGCGGCGGCGGCGATGGCGAGCGGCTGCCACGATGCGAGTAGCGGCCGCCATGCGCCCTTAGCCGCGAAAGCCGCGAGCACCAGCAGGTAGAGCGCGAAGAACCAGGCGAGATAATAGCCGGTCGAGATCCACAGCGCGAACACGGCGGCGAACAGGACGCCATGGCGCAGCACGGCGCGCCGGTCGCCCGCGCCCACCGCCTGCGCGGCCGCCCAGGCCGCCAGCGCCGCCCAGGGAGCGAGGCCGAGAGTGAACAGCTGGCCGTGGTTGGCGTGCTGGACGGTCAGGTCGGCGACGGTGAACAGCGCCGCGCCGAACAGCGCCCAGCCGAACCGGACTTGGCCTGCGCGGCGCAGCAGCAGCGCCATGCCGGCGAAGCCCAGCGCCTTGAGCGCCGTATGGGCGAGATCGGCCGCGGCGAACGGCGACAGCCCGAAGCCTCGGCCGAGCGCGTAGAGCAGGCCGGAGACGAGATAGCCGTCGTTGTAGCCGAGCGTGCCGGCCGCGGGATGGAACCACGCGACCCGGTTCCACGCCTCGGCACCTGCGAGGACGTTCGCCCAATGCTGGAGCAGCGCGATCTCGATCACCGCATCGTAGCGGTCGCCGAACGTCGCTGCGAATCCGTTCGCCAGCTGGAACCGCCAGACCCAGGCGAGCGCCGCGAGCATCGTCGCGAGCGCGAGCAGCAAGCGTGCGGGTGTCGAGCGCGGCATGGCGGCCCGGCCTAGCGTCGCTGTGGTAAAGGGGTGTTTACCATCGCGGCGCTTTCGCGCTGCCGCGACATCCGATAGAGCGCGCCGCCATGCAGCTGCGCGTCCTCAACGAAAGCATCGCCGTGTCCTCGCAGATCGCGCCCGAGGACGTAGCGGCGATCAAGGCGGCCGGCTACCGGGCGATCGTCAACAACCGGCCCGATGGCGAGGAGCCGGATCAGCCGGACGGCGACGCGATCCGGGAGGCGGCCGAGGAGGCGGGCTTGGGCTATGCCGCGATCCCTGTGACGCATGCCGGGTTTTCACACGAGCAGCTCGATGCGATGGCGGCGGCGCTGGTCTCGGCGGGCGGGGCGGTGCTCGCTTATTGCCGGTCGGGGACGCGCTCGTGCAATCTGTGGGCGCTCGCCGCGGCGAAGGCAGGGCGTAACCCGGACCTGCTGGTCAAGCAGGCGGCGACGGCCGGCTACGATCTGTCGGGCATCCGCCCCGTTCTGGACGCACTCGCGAGCGGGCAATGACCTGGATTGTGCTGGCGGGTTCGGTCGCTGCCGTGCTGGCGCTGGCGGGAGCGGCCTGGGCTCTCAAGCTCGGGCGCGACAAGCGGATCGGATCGCCGGAGGAAGCGGCGGAGGCGGCGGAGGCGGTACTGGCCGGCTTCCACACGGTGGGCGCGGTGGTTGGCGCGGATGGCGCGGGGGCGCTGGTCGTGGATCGCGGCGGCCGGGTAGCGGTTTGCAAGCGGCACGGGGCGCGGGTCGCGGTACGCGAGGTCGCTTGGACGGCGGTGCGCGCCAGCGGCGAGGGCATGGTGGTCGACACCGGCGAGCGGCGGTTCGGGCGGGTGACGGTGACGGGCGTCGATGCGCTCGACGTGAGGCGGCTGGCGCCTCAACGCAGCTTCGCCTCGGCCTCGGCGATATAGTCGCGGGTGATCGGTACGGCGAGGCGGCTGCGGGCGAACTGGAGCTGGTAGTTGCATAGCCCGCCGTGGCGGAAGGCGGCGGCGGCGCCCGCCAGGTAGAATTGCCACATGCGGAAGAAGCGCTCGTCGTAAAGCGCGACGATCTGCTCCCTCGCGGCGGTGGTGCGGTCGTACCATTGGTCGAGGGTGAGCGCATAATGGAGGCGCAACACCTCGATGTCGGTCGGGAATAGCTTCAACCCCTCGTAGCCGCGGACGATCTCCGACAGCGCGGGATTATAGCCGCCGGGGAAAATGTATTTGGCGACAAAGCCGTCGGTGACGCCCGGATTGCCCATCCGGCCGATGGTGTGGATCAGCATCACGCCATCCTCGGTCAAGAGGTCGCGGCATTTCCGGAAGAAGGTGCGGTAATGCGCCGGGCCGACATGCTCGAACATGCCGACCGACACGATGCGGTCGAACCGGCCGGTGACGTGGCGATAGTCTACAGCCTCGAAGCGTACCTTGTCGGCGACGCCCGCGTCGGCGGCGCGCTGGCGGGCGACCTTGAGCTGCTCCTCGGACAAGGTGATGCCGACCACCTCGGCGCCGGTTTTGGCGTGCAGGTAGAGCGCCATGCCGCCCCAGCCGCAGCCGATGTCGAGCACCTTCATGCCGGGTCGCAGCACGAGCTTGGCGGCGATGTGCGCCTTCTTGTCCGCCTGCGCCTGTTCGAGGCTGTTCGCCGGATCGGTGAAATAGGCGCAGCTGTATTGGCGATCGGCGTCGAGGAAGAGGTCGTAGAGCCGGTCGGACAGGTCGTAATGATGCGCCACGTTCTTCCTCGAGCGGCGCGCGAGGTTGATCCGGTCGACCCGGCGCAGCACCTTGGAGAGCAGCTTAACCAGAGGCGAGGGATCGAGCTCGCCCCGGCGGGAGACCCAGGGCGCGTTGCGCTTGAGCAGCTCGACCAGATCGCGGATGTCGCCCTGCTCGACGACGAGGCGCGCGTCCATGATCGCCTCCGCGGCGCCCAGCGCAGGGTGGCGGACGATCGAACTGGCGGCGCCCTTGTCGGTGAAGCGGATCGCGACGGGGGACCAGCCGGGCTCGGGCGTGCCGAAACGGCGGGTGCTGCCGTCGTGATAGGTGACGATGAGCTCGCCGCGCTTGACGGCGCGCGCGAGAAACCGGTCGATCAGAGCCATGCGCGCGCCCTTAGCAAGTCGGATGCCGGGGACCAATCTCTGCTTGGCAGACTGGCAACGCGCCACCGGGCACCCATATCACGGGCATGCGCACTTTTCTCCTCGCCGCCGCCGGTGTCGCGGCGCTTGCCCTGTCCTGGACCAATGCCAGCGCCGAGCGCGCCGTGCCGATCCCCGCCGCGCAGGTCGACGTGCCGCCGGGCAACGGGCCTCATGTGGCGGTGCTCGCGGGCGGCTGCTTCTGGGGCATGGAGGCGGTGTTCGAGCATGTGAAGGGCGTGACCGGCGTGACCGCGGGCTATGCCGGCGGGACGGCGCAGACCGCGACCTATGACGCGGTTTCCAGCGAGACGACGCGCCATGCAGAGGCGATCCGCGTCACCTATGACCCGCGCAAGGTGAGCTATGCGACGCTGCTGCGCGTCTATTTCTCCGTTGCGCACGATCCCACGGAAGTGAACCGGCAGGGCCCGGACAGCGGCACCAGCTATCGCTCGGCGATCTTCCCGCAGACGCCTGATCAGGCGAAGATCGCCCGCGCCTATATCGCGCAGCTGACTGCCGCCCGCGCGTTCAAGGAGCCGATCGCGACGCGCATCGAGCAGGGGCAGTTCTTCCCGGCCGAGGCCTATCACCAGAACTTCTTCGACCGGAACCCGACGCACCCGTATATCGTGACGTGGGACAAGCCCAAGGTCGCGGCGTTCCGCACGGGATTTCCGCAGCTGGCGCGGTAACGACGATTGCGACCACCTCCGTTCGCCCTGAGCGAAGTCGAAGGGCACGGGCAAGGGTTTGACCTTGGGGCATGTGCTTCGACTTCGCTCAGCACGAACGGGATTAGGATCAGCGTCTAGGAAAAGCCTACGCCGCGATCGGGAAGCGGAGCATCCGGTCCTCGACCGGCACCAGCGCCTCCGCCGGGCGGCCGACGGCGCGGATGATCTCCGGGTGATCGACGTCGAGGCCGCCGGTCAACGAGCCGAAGGCGGGGAGGATCAGCTTGGCGGAGGTTGCGACGAAGCAGCGCCGTGCGACCTGCCTGCCGCGGACCTGGATGCGCAGCTTGGGGTGGAAGTGGCCGGAGAGCTCGGGGCGCGGCTCGCGCGCTTGCGCTTCGTGGCGGAGCATCAGGCCGTCGACCAGCGCCTCCCCGGCGACCTCGCCGCCGCAGTGATCGGCGACCTGCGGGTCGTGGTTGCCGGTGATCCAGGTCCAGCGGGTGGCGGCGGTCAGCGCGCGCAAGGCTGAGCGGGCGTCTTCGGGCAACCGATCGCAGCCGCCGACGTCGTGGAAGCTGTCGCCCAGGCACCAGACTTCCACCGCCGACGTGGCGGCGACCAGCGCGGAGAGATCGGCAAGCGTCGCGAGCGTGTCGTAAGGCGGCAGCATCTGGCCGAAACGCGCGAAGAAGCTCGCCTTCTCGAAATGCAGGTCGGCGACGAGCAGGGCGCGGCGCCGCGGCCAGAACAAGGCACCGCCGCGGAGCGCCAGCCAGTCATGTCCGCCGAACGAAAAGGGAACCATGCGCGGCCCATGCCGCGAGGGAGTCACGAAGGCAAGCAGCTATACCTCCCCGGAACGGGAAGGGGAACCGCCGCGCAGAGCGCGGTGGTGGAGGGGCAGCCCCAAGCAGTGCTGCCTGTGGAACTGCCCCTCCACCATGCTTCGCATGGT
>CAXTNG010000142.1:0-4976 GCA_964245475.1 uncultured Sphingomonas sp.
CAGCGTCTCCATGTGGACGAAGACGTCGCTGCCGTCACTGCCGCGCACCAGAAAACCATAGCCCTTGAGCCGGTTGAACCATTTGACGGTAGCCCGCTCGAATGGGCCTGCCTCGTCGATCAGCGCAACCGGATCGACCCGGTCGTCGTCGCGCGCGCGGCGCGGCGCAGGCTCCTCGACCGCGCCTGAAAGGTCGATGCTGACGATCTCGCGCGCCTGGTAGCCGCGCCCGCGGCGGATCGCGAGCGTCTCGACCCGCGCGCCTTCGGGCAGGCTGCGGCGGTTGTGCGGTTGGAGTACGGAGAAATGGACGAGGATGTCGCCGATCGACAGGTCGTCGCAAACCGCGAAGCCGAAGCCGCGGGTCATGTCGAACCATTTGATCGTGCCGCTCAGCGGGATCGCGTCGCCCCCGACGTCTATCGCCACTTCGCCGGCGCGTTGCTCCTCTGCACGCATGGCCTTTTCCCCTGTCCGAATGCCCTAGCATGCTTCGGGCGCGCCGCAATCCGTGCCGCGGTTGCGAAGGGCCCTGTGACTAATAAAAATCGTCTGGTTCTGGTGGTTCTCCAGGAGGCAGGGCAACAATCCGGCGCGACAGATCGATGCGATGACCGGCGCGCAGCATAGCGGCAAGGTGCTTCGCAGCAGTTAACCGGTCGGGAACTTCGCGCGCCCATGGCCCGATCTTGCGCCGCCGTGCGAAGAGCAGCGCGGCCTCGGTCGCACCCTCCGCGATCGTCGTTGCGACCGCTTCCGCATCCGCTTGGCCGATCCGCGCCTGATGAAAGGCCCCCGCGATCCGCCGCCCGCCCAGCCCCCGCCGGGTCATCGCCGTCGCCTTGGCCTCGGCATAGGCGCGGTCGTCGATATAGCCGAGCGCCGCCATCCGCTCGGCCACCGCCTGCGGGTCGGCGGGCGTCCCCTCCCAGCCGCGCTCGCGCACCTTGCGGCTTAGGTAATCGGCCAGGCGCCCGCGCGTGGTGGCGAAGCGCTCGACGTAGCGCAGTGCCAGCCGGTCGAGTGCGGCAGTGTCCAAGGGCGGCGGGCGCTGCCGGTTCTTGGGGCGGATCGTTTCGGGCATGCGCCATGTTTGTGCCACACTGGGATCGGAATTTGAACGTCACGGGAGACCATCGTCGCACGCTGACACGGCTGCGCACGCCCGGGGTGTGCGTGACGAGCGACGAGGACAGACGAACCGCATGACGATCGCCGGGCTTCAGGGAACACCGACCGAGGACGGCACCACCCGCCGCTACGCCGATTTCGCCACGTTGGGCGAGGCGCTCGATTATGCCGCGGCCGGTGCGCGGGGCCTGAACTTCCACGACGCTCGGGGAATGCTGACCCGGGCCTACACCTACGCCGATCTGCGCGACGACGCGCTTGCCGCGGCACGCCGTCTTGTTGCCGAAGGGATCGCGCCCGGTGACCGCGTCGCGCTGGTGGCGGAGACCGGGCCCGAATTCGCGGCGCTGTTCTTCGGTGCGGTCTATGCCGGCGCCTGGCCAGTCCCGCTGCCGCTGCCCACGTCGTTCGGCGGGCGGGAGTCCTATGTCGAGCAGCTCCGCGTCCAGCTCGGCAGCTGCGATCCGCGCATCATTCTCTACCCGCCGGACATTGGCGAGATGGTCGCGGCCAGCGCCGAGGCTGCAGGCGTCACGGGCATGGATTGGACGAGCTTCGCCGGACGGCCCGCGTCCGACACGCCGCTCCCGGCGGCCAAGCCCGACGACATCGCCTATCTGCAATATTCCAGCGGCTCGACCCGCTTCCCGCACGGCGTCGCGATCACCCACGCGGCGCTGCTGAACAACCTCGCGGCGCATTCGCACGGCGTGGAGATCCGCGAGGGCGACCGCTGCATCTCCTGGCTGCCGTGGTACCACGACATGGGCCTGGTCGGCTGCTTCCTGTCGCCGGTCGCCAATCAGGTCTCGACCGACTACCTCAAGACCGAGGATTTCGCCCGCCGTCCGCTCGCATGGCTCGACCTGATCAGCCGGCACCAGGGCACCAGCCTGTCCTATTCCCCCACCTTCGGCTACGATATCTGTTCGCGGCGCATGTCGTCGCAGACCAAGGCATCCGACCGCTTCGACCTGTCACGCTGGCGCGTTGCAGGCAACGGCGCGGACATGATCCGCCCCGACGTCATGCAGAGCTTCGTCGATGCCTTCGCCGACGCAGGGTTTCAGGCATCGGCGTTCCTCCCCTCCTACGGCCTCGCCGAGGCAACCCTCGCGGTGTCGATCATGCCGCCGGGTGAAGGCATCCGCATCGAGCTGGTCGCCGAGACCGACCTTTCGGGCAGCGCCCACGGCCAGGACCGGCCCCAGCGCTTCCGCGCGATCGTCAACTGCGGCAAGCCGGTCAGGGACATGACCGTCGAAATTCGCGAGGAGGACGGCACGCCGCTTCCCGAATGTGCGATCGGCAAGGTCTGGTGCAGGGGTCCCTCGGTGATGGTCGGCTATTTCCGCGACCCGGAGGCGACCGCCGCCTGCATGCAGGACGGCTGGCTCGACACTGGCGACATGGGCTATGTGAGCGACGGCTATATCTACATCGTCGGCCGGGCCAAGGACATGATCATCGTCAACGGCCGCAACCATTGGCCGCAGGACATCGAATGGGCGGTGGAGCAGCTGCCCGGCTTCAAGCAGGGCGACATCGCCGCCTTTGCGATCACCACCCCCGGCGGCGAAGAGACGCCCGCCGTCCTCGTCCAGTGCCGCAGCTCCGACGAGGCCGAGCGGGTGCGCCTGCGAGAGGAAATCCGCGAGCGGGTCCGCGCGGTCACCGGCATGAACTGTGTCATCGAGCTGATCCCGCCACGCACCCTGCCCCGCACCTCGTCCGGCAAGCTCAGCCGCGCCAAGGCCCGCAACCTCTATCTGGCGGGCGAGATCAAGCCGTACGATCTGGCGGCTTGAGCGGCCAGCGCACCGTGCTTTTCCTGCTCCGTTCGTGCTGAGCCCTTCGGCTGCCTGCCAAGGCAGACGCTCAGGATAAACTTCTCTACGGTGAAGTCGAAGCACATTTCCGAGCGAAGCCGAGGAGCCTTCGCCCGCGCTCGGGCATGCCCTTCGACTTCGCTCAGGGTGGACGGATATGGTTCATCGAGACCACGACAACCTTCCGCTAACTACCGCCTGCTAGTCGGGCAGGCGTGAAGAACCAGCCTGCACCCGATCCGGCCCTGACCGCCGTCCCGCTGCTCGTCCTTCTGGGCCTTCGCGAAGGAGCGGACCCTGCGGAGGCGGCGCGGATGCGGGCCGATCAGCTCCACGCGGCGCGGCACCTCGGGCTGACGGTGCTCGGCGCCACACTGGTCTGCGCAGCCGTCGTCAGCTGGATTTATGCGCACCGGGTGGCCGCCTTTGCGCTCGCCGGCTGGTGTGCGGTCGCGGCCGCCGCCGCCGGGCTCGTCGCCCTCCGCCGGGCCCGGGCGCCCCGCCGTCATGGCGGCGAGGCGGTCCCTTCCGAGCTGCGCACGACCGCGTGCGAAGGGCTGGCGCTCGCAGCAGCCTGGGCGGTGCCGCCGCTCGCCTTCTACGACGGCCATACTCCCAGTGCGGGTCTCTGGCTGGTCCTGTCGCTGCTGATGACCGCGGCGGGGGGGGGGCCGCCGGCCCCCCCCCCCCCCCGCCCGGGCGAGATAAAAGAACGCGCGGCGATCGCCGCTGCACCGCTCACGCTCGCTGCCTGTACCTTTATCGCGACGCTTGGCGGCGCGATCGCAGCGCGTCTCGCGCTGGCGGGCGATTACCCGGCGGCGGTGGCGGTGGCGGCGATCGCCGCGCTGCTCTGCGCCAATTGCGTCACCCGCGCCCGCGCGCTGGTGACGATCCGCCGCACCCGGCTGACGCTGGAGGAACGCGACGAGACGGTCAGCCTGCTGCTCCGCGAATTCGAGGACGGCGGCGCCGACTGGCTGTGGGAAACCGATTCCGCCCGCCGCGTGGTGCGCGCGAACGCCCGCTTCGCTTTCGCCTGCGGGCTCGACCCGGTTGCGATCAACGGGATGCCGTTCTTACAGGTGCTCGCCGGCCCGGGCTGGGAAAGCGGTAACTTCGCGCCCGGCCTGCGCACGCTCTCCGAAAAGCTGAAGGCGCGCGAGAGCTTTCGCGACCTGCGCCTGCCGGTGATCGTCAACGGCGCCGAGCGCTGGTGGGAGATCGCCGCCAGCCCGCGCTTCGCCGAGGACGGGAGCTTCTGCGGCTTCCGCGGCGTCGGCTCGGACGTGACCGAGCAGCGCGCATCCGCCGACAAGATCAACCGCATGGCGCGCTACGACACGCTGACCGGCCTGCCCAACCGCCTGCTGCTCAACGAGACGCTCGTCCGCGCGATGGCCGAGGCGGACAAGTGGGGCACCCGTTGCAGCTTCATGATGCTCGACCTCGACAGGTTCAAGGCGGTCAACGACACGCTCGGTCACCCTGTCGGCGACCGCCTGCTCCAGCGTGTCGCAGAGCGGCTCGCCCGGCTGATGAGCGCTAACGAGATGTGCGGGCGGCTCGGCGGCGATGAATTCGCCGTAGTCGTCCGCGACGCGAGCGACACCGAGACGGTGGAGGCGTTGGCTCACCGGATCATCGACACGCTGTCGCGGCCCTATGAAGTCGACAATCACACCCTGCACGTCGGCGCCAGCGTCGGCGTCGCCATCGCCCCGCGCGACGGGCGCACCGCCGAGATGCTGATCCGCTCGGCCGATCTGGCGCTCTACCGCTCCAAGGACGCGGGCGGTGGGGTGTTCCACGCCTATGAGCCCCAGCTCCACGCTCAGGCCGAGGAACGCCGCGTGCTCGAGATGGCGCTGCGCACCGCGCTGGAGCGTGGCGAGATGCACCTCGCCTACCAGCCCGTCGTCGATGCGGGCACCGGCACGCTGACCGGCTTCGAGGCGCTGCTGCGCTGGGACAATCAGCAATTCGGCAGCGTCAGCCCAGCCAAGTTCGTGCCGC
>CAXTNG010000142.1:4986-8117 GCA_964245475.1 uncultured Sphingomonas sp.
CCAGATCTGGAGCAATCGCGGATTGGCCTATGAGCGCCTCGGCGACCGCGCCAAGGCCGCCACCTGCTATGGCCGCGCGGTCAGCCTGCGGCCGACCGACGAGGCGGCACGGAACGGACTGGCGCGGGTCGGCGGCAAGGCCGGCTTCGAGGCGGCGCTGCGCACCGCGTGCGACGAAGCGGCACGCTGGCCCGGGCACATCCGCATCGCGGTCAACGTCTCGGCCGAACAGCTCCAGGGACCGCAATTCGCCGCCACCGTCGCTTCGGCGCTTGCCGGCAGCGGCCTGCCCGCGGACCGGCTCGAGCTCGAAGTCACCGAGAGCGTATTCCTGCATGGCAACCAAGCCACCAAGGTGCTCGACCGGATCATGGACCTGGGCGTCCGCCTCAGCCTCGACGACTTCGGCACCGGCTATTCATCATTGGGGTACCTGTCGCGCACCCGGTTCTCGTCGATCAAGATCGACCGGAGCTTCGTCACGGCCGCATCCCGGGGCGTGCGCGAGGCGATCGCGATCATCCGCGCGGTGGTGGCGCTCGCCAAGAGCCTCGGCATGGCAACCACCGCCGAGGGCGTCGAGACGGAGGCCGAGCACGCCATGGTGCAGGACTTCGGCTGCTCGAAGGTGCAGGGCTATTACTTCGGCCGACCGCTCCCCGTCGAGGAAGCGCGCCGGCTGGCGTGCCGCGGGGCGAACGAGGCGGCGGCGGCGTAGCGGCCCGGGCGACGGGTCAGCGCACCCGCTCGCCGCCCTTGATCACGGCCGCGGGGTGTTCGAGCACGCGCACGTCGCTCAGCGGATCGCCGTCGACAAGCGACGATGTCGCCCCAGGCGCCCGGCGCGATCACGCCCACTTGCCCCTTCCTGTTCAGCGCATCGGCGGCATTGGTGGTCGCTGCGCGGATCGCCTCGATCGGCGGCATCCCCCATTCGACCATCTTGGCGAACTGCAGTGCGTTGGTGCCGTGCGGATAGACCCCCGCGTCGGTAGAGAAGATCATCTTGACCCCCGCCTTGTACGCAGCGCGGAAGGTTTCGCGCTGCTTGCGCCCGATCTCGCGCTCCTTGGCGAGGCTCTCCGGATAGACGCCGTTCTTCTCGCCCTCCGCCAGGATGTAGTCGTCGTCGTAGATGTCCATGCCGAACCAGGCGCCGCGCTCCTTGGCGAGGCGGAAGCTCTCCGCGTCGGCGAGGCTGGCGTGCTCGATCGTGTCGACGCCAGCGCGGATCGCCGCGTTGATCCCGTTGGTGCCGTGCGCATGCGCCGCGACCCGCATGCCCAGCATGTGCGCCTCGTCGACCGCCGCCTTGATTTCCTCATAGGTCATCTGCTGCGCGCCCGCCGCGTCGGTCTTGGAGAGGACGCCGCCGGTGACGCACAGCTTGATCACCTCCGCGCCGAAGTTGCGGACCGTCCGCACCAGCTTGCGGTAATCTTCGGGCGTGTCGCCGATGCTCTTGTACGGGAAGGTGTCGGTGCGGAAGGCGGCGAAGGACGGGGGGAACGCTCCCGATCCATCGCAATGCCCGCCGGTCGCGCCGAGTGCAAAGGTCGCCGGCACAATCCGCGGGCCGGGTACGTAGCCGCCCTCGATGCCCTGCTTCAGCCCGACATCGGCATAGCGGCTGGAGCCGACGTTGCGCACCGTCGTGAAGCCCGCTTCTAGCGTCCTTTTAGCATTGGCGACGCCGACCACCTCCCAGAAGCTGTCGGTATATTGCAGGTGCTTGTAGCCCGACAGCGTCGGGTCGCTGGTCAGATGGACGTGCATGTCGATCAGGCCGGGCAGGATCGTCTTGCCCGGTAGGTCGATCCGCCGTGCGCCCTCCGGGATGACCGGGCGCGCGCCGCCGCGGGTGACGACGGAGGCGACGCGGCCGTCGGTGATCACCACCACCGGATCGTCGAGCGTGCGCCCGCTCGCCGGATCGAGCAGGTGCGCCGCCGTCACGACCACCGAGTCCGCTGCCGCGGGCGCTGCCCAAGCCAGCATCGCCAGCGCCAATCCGATCCGCATCGTGCAACCCCTTGTCCTTTGCCGCCACCCTGCCCTGCCCGCCGCGCTTCGCCAAGTCACCCGAGCATCCCGGCATAGCTTTGCGGCGACATCGGCAGCAGCACGCGCGCGACGCAGGCAGCGAGCAGAGCAAAGCCTGCGATCCCTCCGCCGACATAGGCGGCACGCCGCTCCACCGCACGACCTGCCAGCACCGCCGCCAGCGCGGTCGCGATCATCGGCCACAGATGATAGCGCAGGTCCGACGCGATGCTGATCACCGCAAAGCTCGCCTCCAGCGCCAGCGCGGACGCGAGCAGCGCGACCGCCAGGTCGGGCGCGGCGCCTCTCGCACGCCGAAGCCCGGCGAGCAGCGTCGCCGCGGCGATCGCCCAGGCGAACGGCCAGCCCAGCGGCGTCTCGACCAGCCATCCGCCAATCCGCTGAACCTCCCGCGCCGCTCTCCCGGGAAAGCGAAGGCCGAGGCCGTTCGGCTCATCGTCCTGCGGCGGCGCCGCGGCCGGCCAGCGGTATGGCACCAGCCATCGCTCGGTGCTGTTGAGATGGGCGAGCCGGTGCGCCGCGTAGGCCAGCGGATGGCGGAGCGCCGCGACGGCGAGCATCGGGTAGAGGCGCACGGCAGATTTTTTATGCAGCCGCGCCATGATCGGTCCGCAATGGTTCGGGTCGCCGAGCGGGTCCCAGAAGAACGGTTTGACGCAGCCCCGCGCGCGCAGGGCCGCCATTTCCTGCGCCGTGACCCCGGCATCGCCGCCGCGCGTCCTGACCGCGATCCCCGCAAGGTCGTACAGCGCCTGCGTCTTCTCGACCCCGGTCGGTGCCGCCCCGAGAAGCCGGTGATTGATCGCCGGAGCCACGGCAAGCACCGCCGCGATACAGGTCACGGCCAGCCCGGCGCGAGCGACCGGCCGCTGCGGTCGGGGCATGAGGAGAACCGCCAGCGGCACGGAGGCGAAAACGGCGTTGGCCCGCACCAGCGTCGCATAGCCGACCAGCACCGCCACGCCGAGCAGCGCGAGCGGCGGCATCGCTCGGCCCTGTAGCCGGAACCAGGCGACCAGCCCCCCCGCCGCGAGCAGCGCGCCTGCCAACTGCGCGTCCTTGAGCAC
>CAXTNG010000143.1:0-8084 GCA_964245475.1 uncultured Sphingomonas sp.
GGGTGCGGACCGCGTGGTTCTGGCGGCCGGGGCTGGGGTGCGCGAGGCGGGTTATCTTGGCGCCTAGGCCGTCGTGCCCACGCGACGCGTAGAAACCCGAGGCCGCGCCCACTTCCGCGATCGTGGCGGAGCGGCGCGCATAGCCCTCGACGCCCGCATTGGCGATATTCTCCGACGTCGTCGTCAGCGCGCCCTGATAGGTGCGCACGCCCGAGGCGCCGATGGCAAGAAGGTCGCTCATTTTCAGAGCTTAGTCGGCGATCCGTTAACGTCTGGTTGCGGCGCAGCATCCTGACCGCGCGACAAGAAGTCTGTCATCGCCTTGCCGATGCCGAGTGGCGTATGCGCGGCCATCGCCTTGACCGTCAGCTGGTCCTGCATGTCTCGGAAGGTGTCGAGCGCCTTCGAATCGAACAGCGGGTCCGCCAGATGCGTCGCCCGCATCGCCTTCAGCATCATGCCGGTGAACACCGCCTCGAACTGCTCGCCGGCCTTGGCGAGGTTCTCCTTGCCGGCCAGGCGGCTGGAGTCTGCGGTGACGGCACCGACGGTCGCGGGGGTAGCGATCGGAGTCACAGGATGATCAGCTCCGCCTTGAGCGCGCCCGCTTCCTTGAGCGCCTCCAGGATCGCGACCAGGTCGGCGGGCGAGGCGCCGATCGCGTTCACCGCCTTGACCACGTCGGCGAGCCGCGGGCCGGGGGTGAGCAGGAACATCGGCTTCTTCTCCTCCTCGACCGACACGCCCGATCGCTGCTCGACCGCGGTCTGCCCCTGGCTGAGGGGTGCGGGCTGGCTGATCCGCTGGCTCTCGTCGATCCGGACGGTCAGCTTGCCGTGGGTGACCGCCGCCGGGCCGACGCGGACGGCGGAGCTGATCACGACCGTGCCGGTGCGCGCGTTGATGATGACCTTGGCGGGCGGCTCGGCGGCGACGACGTCGAGGTTCTCGATCGTCGACATGATCGTCGCGCGCGTGTCGGCGCCGGCCGGCGCACGCACCGCCACCGAAACCGCGTCGATCGCCTGCGCGGTGCCGGCACCGAATGTCCTGTTGATCGCGCCCGCGACGTTCTGCGCAGTGGTGAAATCGGCGCGCGCGAGGTTGAAGGTGAGGGTAGGAGCGGTCTCGAACCCGGTCGCGACCGCACGCTCCACCGTCGCGCCCTCGGGAATGCGCCCGGTCGAGGGTACGTTGACGACGATCTTGGACCCGTCGGCGCCTTCCGCGCCCAGCCCGCCGACCGCGAGGTTGCCCTGCGCCATCGCATAGACCTGCCCGTCGGCGCCGAGCAGCGGCGTCAGGATCAGCGAGCCGCCACGCAGCGACTTTGCCTTGCCCATCGACGCGACGGTGATGTCGAGGCGCTGCCCCGGCGTGGCGAAGGGCGGCAGCTCGGCGGTGATCATCACCACCGCCGCGTTCTTCAGCCCCGGGTTGGCACCGGCGGGCAATTGCAGCCCGAACCGCGACGCGACCGCCTTAACCGACTGCACGGTATATTCGAGGTTGTCGTCCCCCGTCCCCGGCAGCCCGACGACAATGCCGTAGCCGGTCAGCTGGTTCGACCGGATGCCCTGGAAGCCGCCCAGATCCTTGATCCGGTCGGCGTGTGCAGGCGCGGCGACCAACAGGGCGGCGAGCGTGGCGAGGAGGGTGCGGAACATGGTCCGGGTTTGCGCGAACATGGTTAAAACGGGCTTACGACCTGGAAGAAGCGGCTGAGCCATCCCTGCCGCCCGGCACGCGCGACGTCGCCCTTGCCGGTATAGGCGATCTGCGCGTCCGCCACGCGCGTCGACAGCACGCGGTTGTCCGCGGAGACGTCGGCGACCCGCACGATTCCCTTGATCCGCACGAACTCGTCGCCGCGGTTGAGCGTCACGCGCTTCTGCCCCTGCACCAGCATCGTGCCGTTGGGGTAGACCTCGGCTACCGTCACGCTCACCTCACCCGACAGCGAGTTCGACTGGTCCGCCGAGCCCTTGCCGTTGAAGTTGCGGTCGCCGCTCACCGACGCATCGGTCTTGCCGAACAGCGACAGCGCACCCGTCGTCGGCGGCGTCAGCGAGAAGCCGCCGGCAGAGTCCAGCTTCGAACTCGACGACTTGGACGCCGCCGTCCGCTCGACCAGCACGATGGTCAGCGGGTCGCCGACGCGGCGCGCGCGCCAGCCCTCGTAGAGCGCCGAATAGCCGTCCGACACCTGGAAGATCGCGCCCGTGGCCGGCGTCGCCGCGGGCTGGGCGACCGGCGCGCGCATCACCGAAAAGTCCTCCGGCGGCTTCTTCTTGCCGAGGATGCCGGCCGGCGCAGGCGCCGCGGCCAGCACGAGAACGAGAGCCAAGCACCTCACAGGTTCTGGTTCACGTACTTGAGCATGTCGTCGGTCGCGGAGATCATCTTCGAGTTCACCTCATAGGCCCGCTGCGTCTCGATCATGTCGACCAGCTCCTCGACGACATTGACGTTCGACGCCTCGAGCATCCCCTGCCGCGTCCGCCCGCGCCCGTCCGCGCCGGGCACGCCGACATTGGCCGCGCCGCTCGCCGCGGTCTCGGTCAGATAATTGTCGCCGGTCGGCTGCAGCCCCGCCGCATTGGGAAAGCTCGCCACCTGGATCTGCCCGAGCTGGGTCGGCTCGGTCTGTCCGGCCACGGTCGCCGAGACGGTGCCGTCGTTGCCGATCGTGATCTGCGTCGCGCCCTCGGGCACGGTGATCCCCGGCTGCACCTGATAGCCCTCGCTGGTGACCAGCAGGCCCTCGGCGGAGCGCGAGAAATTGCCGGCGCGCGTGTAGCCGAGCGTCCCCCCCGGCATCTGCACCTGGAAATAACCGTCGCCGTCGATCATCAGGTCGAGCGCGTTGCCGGTCTGGTTGGCCGAGCCCTGGGTGTCGATCCGCGCCGTCCCCTGCACGCGCACGCCGGTGCCGAGGTTGAGGCCGGTCGCGTACTTGCTCTCGGACGTCGATTGCGCCCCGGCGGCGGTCACCGTCTGGTACGCCAGCGTCTCGAACGCCGCGCGGTCCTTCTTGAACCCGGTGGTGTTGACGTTGGCGAGGTTGTTCGAGATCACCCGCATGCGCATGTCCTGGGCGTCGAGCCCGGTGCGCGCGATGTGCATGGCGGCGGTGGTCATGTTCGGTTCCTTATCTTGCCTACGCCCATACATCCGTTCGCCCTGAGCGAAGTCGAAGGGCACGCTAGACCGTTCGGGAGAGGTGCTTCGACTTCGCTCAGCACGAACGGGGTTGGGGTGCTCATGCCGGCAGGCGCATCAATGAGGCGGCGCTTTCATCCATCGACTTGGCCTCCTTCATCATGTTCGCCTGCACCTCGTAGCTTCGCTGGTTCTCGATCATGTCGACCAGCGCTTGTGTCATGTTGACGTTGGACCCTTCTAGCGCCCCCGCGGTCACCTTGGCATCGAGGTCCGCGGGCAGCGTCCCGCCGCCGCGCACCTTGAGCAGATTGTCGAGGCCCTTGATCGTGTCGGTGCCCTTGGCGCTGACCAGCTTGAGCTGGTCGACGATCTGCGGCCCTCCGTCGCCGCCCTGCGGCACGATCGAGACGGTGCCATCCGCCGCGATGGTCAACGACTGGTACGGCGGCAGCGTGATCGGCCCCGATTGCCCCTGCACGACGAAGCCGTCGCCGGTCTGGAGCACGCCCGAGGGCGCCACCGCCAGGTCGCCACGCCGTGTATAGCTCTCGGTCCCGTCCGACGTCTGCACGGCGAGCCAGGTGTCCTGCCCGCTCATCGCGACGTCGAGTGGCCGCCCGGTCTGCTGCACCGCGCCGGCGGTGCGGTCGGCGTCGACCATCTCCTCCGACGTCGGCGAGCGCGCTTCGAGCTCGGTCCCCCCGCCCTTCAGCGCGATCTGGTCGAACACGACACGGTCGGCGCGGAAGCCGGTGGTGGACGCGTTCGCCATGTTGTTGGCGATCGCCGCCTGCGCCGCCATGTGCGCGCGCAGCCCGGTCGCCGCGGTGTAGACGAGCTTGTCCATCTATCGGCCCTCCGCCCGGATCAGCCGCGGATGTTGAAGATGGTCTGCGAGATCTGGCTCGCGGTATCCAGCGCCTTGGCGTTCGCCTGGAAGTTGCGCTGGGCCGCGATCAGCCCGACCAGCTCCTCGGTGATGTCGACGTTCGACCGCTCGATCGTCGAGGTCATCAGCTTGCCGAAGCCGTTGGAGCCCGCGGTGCCGAGCGTCGGGTCTCCCGACAGGCCGGTCGCCGACCAGTAGCTGTTGCCCTGCTGGCGCAGGCCTTCGGGCGAGGAGAAGTTCGCCAGCATCACCTGGCCCAGCGCCTTGGTCTCGCCGTTGGAGAAGGTCGCCTTGACCAGTCCGTCATCGCCGATCGTCACGCCCTCGAGCTGGCCGACCGCCTTGCCGTCCTGGGTCTTGTCGACGACGCTGAACGGCTGGGCGAGCTGGGTGGTGCCTGCGCCCACCGTGAAGGTGATCTGCGACTGGGTCGGCGTGGTGGCGAGCGTGACCGGATCGAAGGTGGTCGCGGCGGTCGGCGCGGTCATCGCGCCGGTCGAATCGAACACCACGCTCACCTTGTCGCTCGCGCCGTTGCCGCTCGTCAGCGCCTTGTCGCCGATGAAGCTGTACGCGCCCCAGGTGCTGGTGTTGCCGTTGGCCGTGCCCGGCACCGTCTCGCGGACCATGTAGGTCGTCATGGTCAGCGCATTGCCGTTCGCATCATAGACGGTGTTCTGGATCGACTGGTTGTACGACGTCGGGTCGAAGCGGTCGAAGGTCGTCGTCGTCGGGATCGCCGTGTTGGCGTTGAGCTGCAGTGTCAGGCTGGTCGCGGTCGTCGGCACCGCGGTGCCGCTGGTCTGCGGCAAGCGGAGCGACACCGCCGAGTCCAGCCCCGTCGCGACCACCGCGCCCGACCCGTCGACCGGATAGACCTGCAGGTGGCCGCCGCTCGAATCCACGACATAGCGGTCGCTGTCGACCTGGAACGCGCCGTTGCGGGTGAAGTTGACCTTCGAGGTGCTGATGTCGGTCTTGACTGCGAAGAAGCCGTCGCCCGAGATCGCGAGATCGAGGCTGTTTGCCGACTGGACGAGGTTGCCCTGGCCGAATTGCTGGCGGTTGGCCTTCACCACCGTGCCCGATCCGACCATCTGCGTCGGCGACAACGACACCGACGAGGCGATGATGTCGGCGAACTCGGTGCGGCTCTTCTTGAAGCCGTTGGTCGAGACGTTGGCGAGGTTGTGCGAGATGGTCGACATCTCGGTCTGCGAAGCCTGGAGGCCGGACAGCGCGGTGTAGAAGGACATGGGGACTTACTCCTGTACCGAAAGGGGGGTCAGCCGATCTCGCGCACCGCGGCGACCGCCACGGTGCCGATCCCGGCGACGTTGAGGGTAGGGGTGCCCGACGTGGGCACCGATACGGACTGGACGGGCGCCCAGACCAGGCCGGTGGCGCCGACGGTAGCGCCCTTGTTCTGCGCGCTGACGCTGACCTTGAAAGGGCCGCTGCCGGCGTCGGCGCCCGCCTCGGTCTTGCCGTCCCAGTCATAGGCGACGGTGCCCTGCGGCTGGGCGCCGAGGGAGACTTGCTTGAGCACCTCGCCGCTCTCGGACTCGATCGTCACCTTGACGTCCGACGCCGCGCCAGACAGCTCGACCGCGCCGGCGATCCCGCCTCCGGTGCGGCCGTAAGCGGTGTCGCCCGCGGTCAGCACGGTCTTGCCGATGTAGCTCGATGCGTCCGACACGCTGGTCGTTCCGAGCTTCTCGGATATGCCCTTGAGCGTGGAAGACATCTCGCTGATGCCCGCAAGGCTTGAGAATTGCGCCATCTGGGCGACCATCTGGGTGTTGTCGACCGGGTTGAACGGATCCTGGTTCTGCATCTGCGCGGTCATCAGCTTCAGGAAGTCCGACTGGCCGAGCGTCGTGTTCGACGACGATGCGGCAGCGGCGGTCGCCGACGTGGATGTGCGCGTGATGCCGAGGTTGGCCAGCGTGGCGTCGAACGCGGAAGAGGTGGAAGCGACTGTCATGATCAGCGGCCCATCTTGAGGGTGTCGATGATCAGCGACTTGGCGGTCTGCATCACCTCGACGTTGTTCTGATAGGTGCGCGCGGTCTCCATCATGTCGACCAGCTCGCGCGTCTCGTCGACCGCGGCGTCGAAGACGTTGCCGTCCTTGTCGGCCAGCGGGTTGGAGGGGTCGTAGCGCTTGACCGGCGCCTCGCCCGCGGTGACGACCCGCTCGACATCGACGGTGGACATGCCGGAGGCCGCATCGAAATGCGTGCGGAACACCGGCTTCATCGTCTTGTAGGCGGCGTCAGCGGAGCCCGCGACCACGCCCGCATTGGCGAGGTTGGAGGCAGTGGTGTTCATCCGCACGAACTGCGCCGACATGGCGCGTCCGGCGACCTGGAAGACGGAGAGGGGCTCACCGGACATCTTACTCCCCCTTCAGCGCGCGGGTGATCTGGCCGATGCGGCCGTTGAGGAAGGAGAGCGTCGTCTGATACTGGACGGCGTTCTCGGCGAAGGCGGTCTGCTCCTGACTAAGCTCGACGGTGTTGCCGTCCATCGAGGTCTGCGTCGGCACGCGGTATTTGGTCGCCCCACTCAGATCGGTGCCGATCCCGTCGGAGCCGCCCTCGATGGACGCCATCGCCTCGCGGAAGTCGATGTCGCGCGCCTTGAAGCCGGGCGTGGACGCGTTGGCGATGTTCGACGCCAGCACGCCCATCCGCTGCGAGCGAACCTCCAGCGCCGCGCCATGAACCCCGAACAACGTGTCGGCCACTGCCATACTCCCGAGCGCCTGATTACGCGGTCGGGTCTCTGCAAAGGATGTGCCAAGTCGCGCTGCGGCGGCCGGGTCTGTGTCGGCGGCCATCCGGACGGCAAGATGTTGCCGGGAGCGGCAAGCTTTGGGGCATGGATTGCCGGTCGCCACACGACCCTCCCTCCGTCACCCCGGCCCTGTGCCGGGGTCCAGCGTGCGGCAGGCGATACGGCAAGAGGCTCCAGCCCTATCGCTCGCGGCCCACTGAACCCCGGCACAAGGCCGGGATGACGCAGCGAGGCTTACATGCTTGAGCGGGATATTCGCCGAACAAGTCCGGGCTGATAGGAAACAAGGTTGAGGGCTGTCCTACAGCCCCAACGTGCGCCATATAACCAATTCGCTCTTTTCCATCGTCAGCCCGAACGACCGCCGCGGCAGGCTGTTGCGCCGCTCAGCGCTATCGCGTGTCCCACCGAGCGACACCCGCGATCTCCCGAAACGATCGTCGATAGTGTCAACCCGGTGTCAACTTCGGCAGCACCGTCCCGCTTGGCCCGCGCCTTGCAGATGCCCTGCCGACATGCTCACTCTCGGTCAGTTCCTCGATCCCACCGCGCTCGCCATCGTCGGCGGCGGTACCGCGCTGGTGACGCTGCTCCGTTCGCCGTTCGCCGACGTCGGCCGCGCGGTCGTGGCGCTGAAGACGCTCGGCCGCCGCCGCTTTGACGGCGACGCGCTAGTGGCGCAGGTCGCGGTCCTGTCCAAGGCTGCGCAGCGCCAGGGCGTGCTCGCGCTCGACCGCGCGATCATCACCGATGCCGATGTGCGTGCGGCGGTCGCCGACATCGTCGACGGGGCGGACGCGCAGGGTGTCGCGGCGATGCTCGACCACCGCCGCCGCGCGCGCGTCGAACGGCACCTCGCCGCCGCCGAGGTCTGGTGCGGCGCGGCCGAGGCGGCGCCGGCAATGGGAATGGTCGGCACGCTCGTCGGACTCGCCGCGATGTTCGCGACGATGACCGATGCGGGCGCGATCGGCGCCGCGATGGCGGTCGCGTTGCTCGCCACGCTTTACGGCGCGCTGCTCGCCAATCTCGTCGCGAGTCCGATCGCTGCCCGCCTGCGCACCGCCGCCCGCGCCGAAGCCTTCGAGCGCGCTCGCCTCGTCGCTCCCCTCGCGGCGCTCGCCGGGCGCGAGGAACCGCGCAGGCTCGCCGCATGAGCGACTTCCCCGACATTGCCCCGCCCAAGGCACCGTGGCTGATCACGCTTGCCGATCTGGCGCTGCTCCTC
>CAXTNG010000144.1:0-8070 GCA_964245475.1 uncultured Sphingomonas sp.
TCACCGGCAAGCCGCCGCGCCCCGAGAGCGAGCGCCCGCACGCGAGGGGCGCGATCCGCGCGGCGGTGGCGGACTGGCTCGCGGCGTCGCGCCACGCTGGGTCGATCGCCGCGGTGAGAGCCGCGCATCCGCGGCACGGCGGGACGGGTGCGCTCTACATCATCCTGCGGCGGAACCGCTGATCGCCTGCATCGGATCGGGGCTGGTGGGTCACGAATGCTTGTGACAACGTTTACTGTTGTACGAAATCATCGGTTCATTCCGGATCAAGTCTTATGCGCGGCTGTCAAATCTTAACGGATGGCCGGTAATCGGGCTGCTGACGACGGCAGCGCGGAGGCAGGGACTCGGTGATCGACAGGACGCTCAGGGGCCGCGCCTTCGTGTTCGCGCTCGGCGTGGGCGGAGTGGCGTTCGTGCTTGCGTTACTGGCGACATCGAGCGGAAAACTGGAACTGGTCAGCGCGGTGCCCGCGCTGATTCCGGCGATCGTCTGCGCGGTCTTCTGCTGGGCGACTGCCGAGCGGCGGGTCGCTGGCACGGCCACTGCCATCGACCTTGCCATCAATCGGCTGGTCGACGCGACCGGCGGCGATCTCGCCAGCCCCATCCCGAAGCAGGTCGGGGCCGTCGTGCCGCAATTGTCCGACGCGATGGCCAAGCTGTTCCGGCAGCTCTCGGTAAACCTCGCCGATATCGAGTGGCTGGCGCTCTACGACATCGTCACCGGGCTGCCCAACCGCGCCTATTTCCGCCGGATGTGCGAGCAGGCGCTCGCCGGGATGGCGCCGGATATGTCGGGAACCCTGCTGTTCATCGACCTCGACCGGTTCAAGGCGGTGAACGACACCCGCGGCCATGCTGCGGGCGACATGCTGCTCGCGCAGGTGGCGCAGCGGCTGCGTGCGGCGGCCGAGGGTGCAGCCACGGTGCACGGCATCGAGCGGCCACTGGTCGGCAGGCTTGCGGGCGACGAGTTCACCGTCTTTCTGCCGGGGCTGCCCGATGCGGCGGCCGATGTGGTCGCGCGCGACGTGCTGGCGACGCTGGTCCGCCCGTTCGACGTCGGCGGGGCGCAGGCCTGCGTCGGCGCCTCGATCGGCATCGCGACCCGGCCCGGCCCGGACACGACGCTGACTGAGCTGATGAAGGCGGCCGACGTTGCCATGTACCACGCCAAGGAGCAGGGCCGCGGCCGCGCTGAGGCGTTCACCCCGTCCCTTGCCTCGGCGCTGGTCGCGCGCGAGCGGGTCGACGCGGACCTGCGCGCGGCGGTGGCCGCCGGGGAGTTCGCGCTTGCGTTCCAGCCGCAGGTGCGGGTGCGCGATGGCGAAGTCGTCGCCGCGGAGGCGCTGCTGCGCTGGCGGCACCCGGTGGACGGCGTCCGGCAGGCGGGCAGCTTCATCGCACGCGCCGAGGACAACGGCCTGATCGTCGATATCGGCCGCTGGGAAGTCGCCGAGATCGCGCGGACGATCGCGCATTGGGCGCGGATCGGCGCGGGGTACCGCCTGGGCGTCAACGTCGGCGCGCGGCAGCTCGATCATGCCGGCTTCATCGCCGACCTGCGCGTGGCGATGCAGGAGACGGCGGCGCCGATAGCGCTGCTCGAACTGGAGATCGGCGAGACGCTGGCAATGCAGTGCAGCGATGCCGCGTTGGCGGCGATCGCGGCGCTGCGCGGCGAGGGTGCGCGCATCGCGGTCGACGATTTCGGCACCGGCTATTCCAACATCGGCCGCTTGAAGGAACTGCCGATCGACCGGATCAAGCTGGACCGCAGCCTGATCGAGCCGCTGACGCGCACGCATGGCGCGCGCGATGTGGCGCATGCGGCGATCGGGCTAATCCATGCGCTCGGCTGCGAGGCGGTGGCCTCGGGGGTCGAGCACGCCGACCAGGCGGAGGTGCTGCGCGTGATCGGCTGCGACGTGCTGCAAGGCCATGCGGTGGCGGCGCCGATGGACGAGGCAGCGCTGCTAGCCTGGGTCGACGGGCGCGAGCCGGTGCGGTTAATCGGGTGACGTCCTAGCCGCATGCGCGGGTGATGATGCTCGCATATATCGCCGCCAACGCCCGCAGATCAGCGATCGCGACCGCCTCATCGCTTTGATGCATCGTCGCGTTGACGAGGCCGAACTCGACCGTCGGGCATAGTCGGGACAGGAAGCGGGCGTCCGACGTGCCGCCGGTGGTCGACAGCTCAGGCTCAAGGCCGGTGTGTTCGCGGATCGCGTCGGCGACCAGCGCGGAGAATGCGCCGGGCTGGGTCAGGAAGGCTTCGCCGGCGACCTTGGCCGTGACGGTCGCTTGCGGAGCGTGGCCGTAGACCAGTGCGGTGATCCGCTCGACAAGCGCAGCACCGCGCTGCTCGTCGTTGAACCGGATGCTGAGGCGGGCGGAAGCCTTGGCGGGTATGACGTTGGTGGCGGAATTACCGACGTGGAGATCGGTCACTTCGATGTTCGACGGCTGGAACCAGGCGTTGCCTTGGTCGAGCACGAGTCCGTCGATCGCCGTCAGCGCGGCGACGAGGCGCGGGATCGGGTTGTCGGCGAGGTGCGGGTAGGCGACATGGCCCTGACGGCCGGGCATATCGACCCAGATGTTGACCGAGCCGCGGCGGCCGATCTTGATCGTGTCGCCGAGGCAGTGGACCGAAGTCGGCTCACCGACGAGGCAGAGGTCGGGAGCGACGCCGCGTTCCGCCATGCGCTCGATCAGCCGGGGCGTACCGTAGGTCGCGGGGCCCTCCTCGTCGCCGGTGATGAGGAGACTGGCCGCGCCCGGAGTCGCGGCGGCCGCGACGAAGGCGGCGACGGCGCCCTTCATGTCGACCGCCCCACGGCCGTAGAGCAGGCCGCCGCGCTCCTCGCCGCTCCACGGTGACGCGGTCCAGCCCTCGCCGGGGGCTACGACGTCGACATGGCCGGCGAAGGCGAGGTGCCTGCCGGTGCCCGGACGGACGGCGAGGAGGTTCTCCACGGGGCCGTCGGGTGCTTCGCCCTCGACGAAGCGCTCGACGGTGAAGCCGAGGGGGGCGAGTGCTTCCTCCAGTACGTTGAACACGTCGCCGCGCGCGGGGGTGACGCTCTCGGCCTGGAGCAGCGCCTTGGCGAGCGGCAGCGGGTCGGGCAGATCGCCGACAACAACGGGACTGACTACAACACCCACCGGTCCTAGGCGTCCGCCGGCTGCTCATATTGCTGGAGCACCCATTCCTCCTCCTGCGCTCCGGCGATCCAGTCCTGCATGAAGCGGTGATTGAGAACCGCCTCGATATAGGGCGCGGCGAAGCGGGCGATCGGCAGCTGATAGGTGATCAGGCGGGTGCACACCGGCGCGTACATGATGTCCGCCGCACCGAATTCGCCGAACAGGAAGTCGCCGGTGCTGCCCCAGCGCGCGCGCGCCTGCGCCCAGAGTTCCATCAGGCGCTGGAGTTCGACCATCACGTCCTCGTCCGGTGCCCGCTGCGGGAACACCTGGCGGATGTTCATCGCGTGCTTGCGTCGCAGGTTGGGGAAGGAGGAGTGCATCTCGGCGGCCATCGACCGCGCCATCGCGCGCGCCGCCTCGTCCTCGGGCCAGAAGCGCTCGCGGCCGACCTTGTCGGCAAGGTATTCGACAATCGCAAGGCTGTCCCAGACCACTGCGTCGCCGTCCCACAGGATCGGCACCTTGCCCGAGGAGGGCGCGAACTCGTCGCCTTGGCGGCGTGCGTCCCAGTCGGCGTCGTAGAGGGGAACTACGACCTCTTCGAAGGGTAGCCCCGACTGCTTGCAGGCGAGCCAGCCGCGCAAGGACCAGGACGAATAGGCCTTGTTGCCGATGATGAGCTTCATGGCGCCGACCTATCGCCCGTAGTGGAGAGCGGCAACGGTCCCGCAGGAATTTCCGGATTCTCGTGCGTGTGTAGACGAAAATCCGGGCATCGATGCACATCCTCAGCGGGCGCCCGCCATAGACCGGTGCTGCGCGGTAGGACAGGCGCTACGGAGATCAGCCCTCCGCCTTGACGTAGACCCAGCCGTCCGCGCCCGACACGAAGGTGACGACGATGCGCCGGTAGTCCGCGCCTTCGTAATCGTCGGCCTTGACGAGCTCGGCGTCGGTCAGCGCGTAGAGCATGCCGTCGATCGGCGGCGTGGACGCGTCAGGAACCAGCGCGAGGTGGGTGACGACGCCGCTGGTTGCCACCGCCACGGGGTCGCGGGTAGCGATCGTGGAGAGCGCAAAGCCTTGCAGCGCATCGGGCGTCCCCGTCAGCGGCCGCCCGAACAGCGCCCGCTGCACCTCGGCGAGCTGGAGCGTGCCGTAGGAGAACAGCCGCTCGGTCAGCCGATCGCCTCGAGAACGGCGGCGCGGAGCTCGGGGATGCCCATGCCCTTTTCGGCCGAGGTGACGATGATGTCGGGGTGGGCGGCGGGGCGCTTGCGGGCTTCGCCGGCGGTCGCCTGCGTGACCACGGCGAGATCGGTAGCCTTGATCTTGTCGGCCTTGGTGAGGACGAGGCGATAGCTGACCGCGGCCTTGTCGAGCATCTCGAGAATGTCGCGGTCGACGTCCTTGATGCCGTGGCGCGCGTCGATGAGGACCAGCGCGCGCTTGAGGACATCGCGGCCTCGGAGGAAATCGTTGACCAGATAGCGCCACTGACGGACCATGTCCTTGGGCGCCTTGGCGAAGCCGTAGCCGGGCATGTCGACCAGCCGGAAGGCGAGCGGCTGACCGACGTCGAAGAAGTTGAGTTCCTGTGTCCGCCCCGGCGTGTTGGAGGTGCGCGCGAGGCCGTTGCGGTTCGCCAACGCGTTCAGCAGCGACGATTTGCCGACGTTGGAGCGGCCGGCGAGGGCGACTTCCGGCACCACAGGCGCGGGCAGATGCTCGAGCTTGGGCGCCGACTTCAGGAAAGCGATCGGCCCGGCGAAGACTTTCCGCGCCGTTTCGAGCTGGTCGTCGCCGAAGGTCACTTCGCGGGCGCTGCCGTCAGCTCGGGATGGCGGGCGTAGAGCAGGCGCTGCTGGAGGATGGCGAGGCAGTTCGAGGTGATCCAATACACCTGCAGACCGACCGCGAACGGCGCCATCACGAACATCAGCACCCAGGGCATGATCGCGAACACCTGGCGCTGGGTCTCGTCCATCGCCTGCGGGTTGAGCTTGAACTGGAAGTACATCGAGATGCCGAGGATGATCGGCACGACGCCGATCGCGAGGAAGTGCGGCGGGGTGAAGGCGAGCAGGCCAAACAGGTTGACCGGGGTCAGCGGGTCGGGCGCGGACAGGTCCTTGATCCAGCCGACGAAGGGCTGGTGGCGCATCTCGATGGTGATCAGCAGCACCTTGTAGAGCGCGTAGAAGATCGGGATCTGGAGCAGGGTGGGGGCGCAGCCGGCGAGGGGGTTGACCTTCTCCGCCTTATAGAGCGCCATCACCTCCTGCTGCTGCTTGACCTTGTCGTCCTTGTAGCGCTCCTGGATCGCCTTCATCTTGGGCTGCACCGCGCGCATCCGGGCCATGGAGGCGAACTGGCGCTGGGCGATCGGAAACATTAGCCCGCGGATGGTGATCGTCAGCAGGATGATCGCCACGCCAAAATTGCCGACGAGGCGGAACAGCCAGTCGAGATAGGTGAAGATCGGCCGCTCGACGATCTCGAACCAGCCCCAGTCGATCGCCCGGCCGAGCAGCGGGATACCCGCAGCCTCGTAGCGGTTGAGGGTCGCGACTTCCTTGGCACCGGTGAAGACGCGGGTGGTGGTGGTCAGCGCCTGACCCGGAGCGATTGTCCTGGGCTGGAGCGCGAAATCGGCCTGGAAGACGTCGCCGGCGGCGGCGCGGAAACCCGAGTGGACCGACGCCGATTGCTGGGGCGCCAGCGCCGCGAGCCAGTATTTGTCGCCGAAGCCGAGCCAGCCGCCCTTGGCATCGAAATAGTTCTCGCCCGGCTTCGCGCCGGTGCCGAAGATGCGCGCGATGACCCCCGGCTCGTTCCCCTGCAGGTTGGTGTAGTCGATGTGGTAGTTGGCGCCGTTGTCGAACACGCCGATCGGACCGACGTGGTTGGTCCAGCTCGACACGTCCTTCGACACGCCGGTGCGCGAGAGCAGCGCATAGGGGCGGATGGTCACCGGCGCAGGGCCGCGGTTGCCGACGCTCTGCTCGACGGTGAACAGGAACTTGTCGTCGACCGCGATCCGCAGGCGGTAGAGCAGACCCTGCGGGCTCTGCCAAGCCAGCGTGACAGGGCGCTGCGGTGTGAGCGTGGGCGCGTCGGGAGTCCAGACCGTGTCGGGGCCGGGCGCCTGGACGCCGTTGCCCGACCAGCCGAAGCCGGCGAAATAGGCATCGGGCGCGCCCGAAGGCGACAGCAGGCGGATCGGCGGCGCGTTCTTGGCGATCGTCTCGCGGTATCCGGTGAGGGTGAGGTCGTCGATGCGGCCTCCCTTCAGGTTGATCGAGCCGGCGAGCGCGGGGGTGGCGATGCGGACGCGTGGGGTCTCGCCGAGCACCGCCTGGCGATCGCGGATTGCGGCGGGCTTCGTCGAGACCGCGCCAGCGTCGGGCTTGGGCAGGACCTCGGTCTTGCCCTGCTCGATCTTGGTCACCGGCGGGTTGGCGGGCGGGAAGAAGCGCTGCTGGAGCAACGGGAACCCGAACAGGATCAACGCCGCGATCACCGCGAACAGCACGAAATTGCGACGGTCTTCGTTCAAAGCATCTGCCCTAGTCTAGGGGACGGGATCATAGCCGTGCCCGCCCCAGGGATGGCATCGCGCGATCCGCTTCGCGGCGAGCCAGCCCCCCTTGGCGGCGCCATAGCGGCGAACCGCGCCGATTGCATAGGCGGAACAAGAAGGCTGGTAGCGGCACGAGGGCGGCAGGACGACGGAGGGGCCGATCTGCCACAGGCGGGTGAGGGCGATGAGGAGACGCGCGGCGAGGGTCATCCCTTCGTCACCCCGGCCTTGTGCCGGGGTCCAGGCCAGACCCACGCCATTCCCTTCGTTGTCGAGGGGCTTCGCCCGGAACAACGCTGGACCCCGGAACAAGTCCGGGGTGACGGAAGGGATTGGGTCAACGCGCGACCCTTCCCAACGCCTTACGCAATTCCGCACGCATGTTCGAAAACGGCCGCTCGATGCCGCCGCTGCGGCCGATCAGGACGTGGTCGGCGCCCGGAACGCCGCTCGCCGGCAGCAGTTCGCGGGCGAGAGCGCGGAGGCGGCGCTTCATCCGGTTGCGCACCACCGCATTGCCGATCTTCTTGGTGACGGTGAAGCCGACGCGCATCGTCGCGTCGCCGTCGCCACGCGGGCGCACCAGCAGGACGAATCCCGGCATCGGCGCCCTCTTGCCCGCATTCGCCGCGAGGAAATCGCGGCGCAGCGCAAGCGTTTTTAGGCCGACAGCACCTTGCGGCCGCGGTTGCGGCGGGCGCGGATCACCGCCCGGCCGCCGACCGTCGCCATCCGCGCGCGGAACCCGTGGCGGCGGGCGCGCACCAGGTTGCTCGGCTGAAAGGTCCGCTTCATGGGTCATTCCTCGGTGTTCTGAATAGAAAACGGCCGCCACGGGGACGGCCTTGCTGGCGGCGCGCGTAGGCGAGGGCGCGGGAGAAGTCAACGCCGCGCCTCCTCGCGCTCGCGGCGGCGGCGCGCGCTATTCCGGCGCATCGCGCGGTCGAGCAGCGAGCGGAGGCGCGGGTAATCGTGCAAGGCACGGGCGAAGCGGAACCGCGCCCAGGAGGAGTTGCGCAGCACGAGCAGCAGCCCGCCCGCGAAGATGAAGGTCGCCGCCGGGCCGGGCAGCGGCGCGGTGATCGGCGCGATGATCATCAGCGCTATGCCCGCCGCGAGCTGGGTGATCCGGGCAGCGCGCGAGCGGGGCATGCGCGGCGATGTGGCGGCGGTGTGTTACGATTGCAAGACGCGGCCAGGTCCGGGTGGAGGTTGTCCCGGAAGGGCTGGCACGCGCATGCAATCTCGTTATGACCCTCTGCCACGGGGGTAATCTGAATGGCGGCGATCGTGTCGACGGTGGCGTATCTGGGTCTGGAGGCGCGCGC
>CAXTNG010000145.1:0-1575 GCA_964245475.1 uncultured Sphingomonas sp.
GCTTGCTCATCCGGCAGGATAAGGCACCGATCGGGGGGTGTAGGACAGGGAAATTTTGGGAGGGACGGGCAAGCCTATCGCAGGTTACCCACGTGAGCGATCGGACATCAAAAGTTTTCTCGGTCCAGACCGCATGCTTTTGGTTTAGATGGGCTGTACTTGGGCGAGAAGCGCAAAAGGCCCCTTTTTTCGCTGCCCTTGTCAAGAGCACCTATAACCTATTTATGTTTCGAATGTCTGACCTTTCGATATGCTTCTTGCACGTCAAGTTGCACCGGCTTGATCGCACCCTTCGTCTCACCCCATCCCCATGGTACTTTCCAGCAGCTTCCTGCCTTCGTTTTCGAGCTGCACTTCGATATGCGGCCACCAGTAAAATAAGTAGGAAATTTGAACGTGTTTCTGAGCCTGCGGCCACTTCTGGTCGAGCAATATCAAGCGCAGGCCAGTTTCCACTATTGCGATAATCTCGTGAGGCTTTTTGGTCATCGCAAAATCGCCGCCGACGATAGAGTGTCCCCCGGCTTTTGCGAAATGGCGAACCCATATTTGGTCGTCCACGCCTTTTGCTTGGTAATCGTCTACGACGGCGAGCGTGTTCTGCTTGGAAAGGAGCTGCTCACGAATGAGAGCCGAGAGTTTCGGCGCGACGTTCTCGTCTGCGCAGATGATCAATGCAGCGGCCGAAGCTCGAAGCGAACAGCTTCGTCAACGGCTTCCGGAGTTACTTCAAACCAGTCTGCAACGGCATCTCGGTCGTTAGCATTCGCCATCCACGACTGGAAGAGCGCACGTGTCGGCACCAGCCGGTTACCCACTACTGGGCGACCAAATGCTAAGCTAGGCGATACGATGACGTTTGGCGCCAAACTTGGTGCCGGGCGCCATTGTCGAGCGAACCCGTCAACATCAAACTCAAGGTCGCGGGCAAATGAACTCTCGATAACATCGTAAATAGCCGATTGCTTTGTCATCAGATTTAGTAATTCCTTGTCACCGGTCTCTCTCGCAGTTTCAAGAAAAATAGCTTTACGATCAGTCTGAAACTTCACGTTACTCGTTGCAAATGGATGGCTAACCCCAAGTTCCTCGCGAGCCGTCTTAGATGCAACTCGCAAAGATTGCAGACTAATCTTGACCTGTCTAAAGTGCTCGACAAAGCGCACTTCCATAAGGTCAAGAAAACTGAGTTCGTGCTCCTTCCCAATCCGCCGATAGTCGCGCATGATAATGGGCTCTCCGCCCCTCGGCGTCGGCGCAAACCATCGCACAATGCGCTGACGATTTTCCAGGCCTAGGAGGCGAGCCGCCTCGGCGACCGTGTAAAAGCCGCCGCTCACATCGGGAGAGCGAGATGCTGCAATCATATTCGCCGCTCCTTCCCACATCCGCTATGCCGTAAAGGTTAGAAAAATCGCAAGTCTAAAGCGATCGCGGCGTGACTGGTCATCGTGTCCACCAACTCGGCTCGCCTGAAACCCGGACGCAGCCGTTTCCAGCCACTTATCAAACCCCCTCCAACAGCCGCTCCGCCTTGATCCGCTCCCGCCACGCCAGCGGCGCGAGGGTGTGGAC
>CAXTNG010000145.1:1585-6176 GCA_964245475.1 uncultured Sphingomonas sp.
CCCCCCGTCGCGTCCACCGCCACCGTCACCGGAAAGTCCGCGACCTCGAATTCGTAGATCGCCTCCATCCCCAAATCGGCGAAGCCGACGACCTTCGATCCCTTGATCGCGCGCGCCACCAGATACGCCGCGCCGCCGACCGCCATCAGATAGGCCGAGCCCGCCTCGCGGATCGCCTCGGTCGCCGCGGGGCTGCGTTCGGCCTTGCCGACCATCGCGAGCAGGCCCTGGTCGAGCATCATGCGGGTGAATTTATCCATCCGCGTCGCCGTGGTCGGCCCCGCCGGCCCTACGACCTCCTCGCCAACCGGGTCGACCGGGCCGACGTAATAGATCACGCGGCCGCGGAAATCGACGGGCAGCGGCTCGCCGGCGTCGAGCATGTCCTTGATCCGCTTGTGCGCGGCGTCGCGCCCGGTGAGCATCCTGCCGTTGAGGAGCAGCCGGTCGCCGTGCTTCCAGGAGCGCAGCACCTCGGGCGTCAGTGTGTCGAGGTCGACGCGGATCGCCGCCTTGTCTGGCGTCCAGCGCACATCCGGCCATTCGTCCAGCTTGGGCGGCTCGAGGTAGGCGGGGCCCGAGCCGTCGAGGGTGAAATGCGCGTGGCGGGTCGCCGCGCAGTTCGGGATCATCGCCACCGGCTTGGACGCGGCATGCGTCGGCCAGTCGAGGATCTTGACGTCGAGGATCGTCGACAGCCCGCCCAGCCCCTGCGCACCAATGCCGAGCGCGTTGACCCCGTCGTAGAGCTGGATGCGCAAGGCCTCGATGTCGTTGCGCGGCCCCCGCGCCTTCAGCTGCGCCATGTCGATCTGGCCCATCAGCGACTGCTTGGCGAGGAGCATCGCCTTTTCCGCGGTGCCGCCAATGCCGATGCCGAGCATCCCCGGCGGGCACCAGCCCGCGCCCATCTGCGGCACCGTCTCCAGCACCCAGTCGACGATCGAGTCCGACGGGTTCATCATCTTGAACTTCGACTTGTTCTCGCTGCCGCCGCCCTTGGCAGCGACATCGACATGCACCCGGCTTCCCGGCACCATCTCGACGTTGAGCACGCTCGGCGTGTTGTCCTTGGTGTTGCGCCGGGTGAACGCCGGGTCCGCCAGGATCGAGGCGCGCAGCGGGTTCTCCGGGTTGCGGTAGGCCAGCCGCACGCCTTCGTCGACGACCTCCTGCAGCGAGCGGCTGCCGTCGGCGAGGCGGCAGTCCTGCCCCCATTGGACGAAGACGGTGACGATGCCAGTGTCCTGGCAGATCGGCCGATGCCCCTCCGCGCACATCCGGCTATTGGTGAGGATCTGCGCGATCGCGTCCTTCGCCGCCGGGCTGACCTCCGCCTCGTACGCCGCCCCCAGCGCTCGGATATAGTCCATCGGGTGATAGTAACTGATGAACTGGAGCGCGTCGGCGACGCTCTCGATCAGGTCGGCTTCGCGGATGATCGTCGTCATGGCGCGCCTGTAGCCGCTTGGGATGCGGCGCATCAATCCCGGCTTGCGGCACGGCGGCAGGGACAGAGCGTGCCCGCGGCGCTCGGCGTCCGATCGTCGCACCCGGTTCGGTTCGGTTCGGTTCGGCGCATCAGCCGTGCGTTTCGTCTCAACGGGCGCCGGGTAGAAAATATTTTGGCGGGGCACCTTCCCGCTTGCGCTTCGCAAAATCCGCGGAAGTCCACGCGTCGCGCATTGTCCAGTCATCCGAAAGGGATTTCCACGCCGCAGCGGATGATAGCGGCGGGGCTTGTGTCCATCGGCGGTTTGCCACAATCCTTTGTGGTAGAGGGTTTGCGGGGGCGCAACCACTGGTGAGCCGAAGGCCGCATGCTATCGTGCGCGGTCTTGGTTCGGCGACTCCCGCCGGCTCTTGCGATGGGGTGATCCGGTGTAGAAAGGAGGTTCGCCCTCCGAATCGAACGGATCGGGAACGAAGGGCGCGGATGATGGATTTCCAGGGTGATGAGGCAGAGCGTATGACGACCGACACGATCGAAGCCGCCGCGCCGCCGCGCGAGGCGCAGGACAGCAGGTCCGTCCGCCCGCAACCCTTCCCGGTCGAGGTCGACCACAGCCGCGATGCGCTGTTGACCGACTTCGGCAAGGACACGCTCAGCGACCGCTATTTGCTCCCCGGCGAGAGCTACCAGGACCTGTTCGTCCGCGTGGCTTCGGCCTATGCCGACGATGCCGCGCATGCCCAGCGGCTGTACGATTACATCTCGAAGCTCTGGTTCATGCCCGCGACGCCGGTGCTCTCCAACGGCGGCACCGGGCGCGGGCTGCCGATCTCCTGCTACCTCAATTCGGTGCCCGACAGCCTCAACGGCATCGTCGACACCTGGAACGAGAACGTCTGGCTCGCCGCGCGCGGCGGCGGCATCGGCACCTATTGGGGCAATGTCCGCGGCATCGGCGAGCCGGTCGGCCTCAACGGCAAGACCAGCGGCATCATCCCCTTCGTCCGGGTGATGGACAGCCTCACGCTCGCGATCAGCCAGGGCTCGCTGCGTCGTGGTTCCGCGGCGTGCTACCTCGACATCTCGCACCCCGAGATCGAGGAGTTCCTCGAAATCCGGAAACCCTCGGGCGACTTCAACCGCAAGGCCTTGAACCTCCACCACGGCGTCCTCGTCACCGACGCGTTCATGGCGGCGGTGCGCGACGGCGAGGAGTGGATCCTGCGCTCCCCCAAGGACGGCAGCCCCCGCGCGACCGTCGACGCGCGCGCGCTGTTCCAGAAGCTGGTCGAGACCCGGCTGGCCACCGGCGAGCCGTACATCGTCTTCGCGGACCATGTGAACCGCAACATGCCCAAGCATCACCGCGACCTGGGCCTCAAGGTCTCGACCTCGAACCTGTGCAGCGAGATCACGCTGCCGACGGGCAAGGACCACCTCGGCAACGACCGCACCGCGGTGTGCTGCCTCTCCAGCGTCAATCTCGAGACGTGGGACGAGTGGAAGGACGAGAAGGGCTTCATCGAGGACGTGATGCGCTTCCTCGACAACGTGCTGCAGGATTACATCGACCGCCACGAGCCCGGCATGGAGCGCGCCGCATACAGTGCCGCGCGCGAGCGGTCGGTAGGCCTCGGCGTGATGGGCTTCCACTCCTTCCTCCAGGCGCGCGGGCTGCCGATGGAGGGCGCCATGGCGAAATCGTGGAACCTGCGCATCTTCAAGCACATCCGCGCCCAGGCCGATCAGGCCTCGATGAACCTCGCGGTTGAGCGCGGCCCCTGCCCCGACGCCGCCGACATGGGGGTGATGGAGCGGTTCAGCTGCAAGATGGCGATCGCGCCAACCGCCTCGATCAGCATCATCTGCGGCGGCACCAGCGCCTGCATCGAGCCGATCCCCGCCAACATCTACACGCACAAGACGCTGTCGGGCAGCTTCTCGATCCGCAATCCTTATTTGGAGAAACTGCTGATCGCGAAGTCGAAGAATTCGGAAGCGGTGTGGAACTCGATCCTCGAGCAGGGGGGGTCGGTCCAGCACCTCGATTTCCTCACCCCCGAGGAGAAGGACACCTACAAGACCAGCTTCGAGATCGACCAGCGCTGGCTGCTCGAGCTCGCCGGCGACCGCGCGCCCTTCATCGACCAGGCGCAGTCGCTCAACCTGTTCATCCCCGCCGATGTCGAGAAGTGGGACCTCCTCATGCTCCACTTCCGCGCCTGGGAGCTCGGCATCAAGTCGCTCTACTATCTCCGCTCCAAGTCGATCCAGCGCGCGGGCTTCGCCGGGCAGGAGGGCTCGGGCGGGGTCGAGGCGGACAACACCATCGACCCGCCCAAGTTCGAACTGGCGACGACGGATTACGACGAGTGCCTGGCGTGCCAGTGAGACCGTTTGGTGCTTACATCCGTTCGTGATGACGAGCGACTGAGCGAAGTCGAAGACGCGTCTCTAACCACATGGTTGGCACTGCGGAGGCAATATGATCGGCAAGCTATATCAGCTGTTCCGCAGCATCGCGCGGCCCTTCGTCGCGACGCGTGAACTCATCCACGAACTGCGTACCTTCCGATCCAAGCTGGAAGCGGAACGCGCGGCCATGCAGGAGCTATGGGCGCTAAAGGACGAAGCGCGCCGCCACTACGATGAGGTAGCGCTACCGGCGTGGCGGCGCGAAATGGAAGCGGTCATCCGCGCAAATCCATACATCACGCTCGCAGAGCTGGAGCGTCGCTGTCCCGGCCCGTCTGCGCAGGTCCGCCTGCACTGACCATGCGCAGCTACGCCAACCAACCCTCCGGCGCGGTCGACGAACTCCGCCGCTTGCGCCGTAATGCTCCGGAGCCGGAGCGGCGCTTGTTGCGCGCGTTGCGGGAGAGCTTTCCGGACCTGAAATGGCGTCATCAGTCGCCCGTCGGCCGCTACAAGCCGGATATCCTGTGCTTCTCCGAGCGGCTGGCCATCGAAGTCGACGGCGACACGCATGCGAAGACCGAGGCAAGTGACGCCGCGCGTACCCGCTTTATCGAGCGAGATGGCTACCGCGTCGTTCGCTTCAACAACACCGACGTGATGCAGAACCTGGACGGCGTGATCGCCCAAATCTCCCTCTCCCTTCGGGAGAGGGAAGGGACC
>CAXTNG010000145.1:6186-6734 GCA_964245475.1 uncultured Sphingomonas sp.
TGGGGTCCGGGCCCCCCCCGCCCCTGGCGGTGGGCTATGGGCGCGGGGCACGGCAGAACCGAGCGCCGCACTTCATGACCCGGGTCACCCTCACCCTTCCGCCGCTGCGCGGCTCCCTCCCTCTCCCAAAGGGAGAGGGAGTTGTTTACACCGGCTCGCCGCCCGCTTCCTCCTCGAAGGTCACCGCGACGTCGGCATTGGCGGACAGGCGCACCGTGTCGCCCTCCACCTCGGCGACGAGCCCGCCGGGGATAAAATGGTGATGGTCGTCATGCCCCTTCGCGCCCTCGATCTGCGCGCCGGAATCCTTCTTGGTCAGCTTGATCCTGTCGCCTTCGACGTGGTCGACGGTGCCGATGTGGACGCCGTCGGCGCCGATCACTTCCATATGCTCGGTGATCTGGGACAGGTCGGCCATGCTGGTTCTCCTTGGATGGGTTCGCCGGTCGAACGGACGAACAGCGGATTGGCTGCATCTAACTCCCTCTCCCGCCGGGAGAGGGAAGGGGCCCGCTCGGCGAAGCCGAGTGGGAAGGGTGAGGGTGACA
>CAXTNG010000145.1:6744-8068 GCA_964245475.1 uncultured Sphingomonas sp.
CCCGGGTTGTGGTAGGGCCCCGGGTGGCCCACGGGGGGGGGTATGGGTGTGGGCGACACCGCCGCCTCACCCTCACCCGCCCGCGGCTACGCCGCTCCTCCCCTCTCCCTGAGGGAGAGGGGCAGTGAGAAGGTCGCATGACCTGGGGCACCGTCATCATGTACGCGGTCGCCGCGATCTTCGGCGTATCGGGCGTGGTCCTGCTGCTCGCGCTCGCCCGCCCGAGCGGCCCGGCGAAGGTCTACGTCTTCCGTATGGCGGGCATCATGGCGCTCGCCGCCGGCGTGGTGCTGGCGATGAGCGCGACCGCGATGTGGCGGTGGAGCGTGGAGCCGTGAGTGCCCTTCCCGTCCTCATCGCCCTGCTAGGCGTCGTCGCGCTTGTCCCGCGAGTGCTCGCGCGCAGTGCTGGCGGCGAACCGCTGTTCGGCATCGGCAACGATCCTGCCGTGCTCACCGCCGTCCGCATCGGCGCGCTGGGTACGCTGATCGTCCTCGCAATCCTATATATGAACTCGAAGTAAGGACCCGCCCCATGCCCCTCCTCCAAGCCTCCAAGCAGTACAAGCCCTTCGAATACCCCTGGGCGTTCGAGTTCTGGAAGCGCCAGCAGCAGCTCCACTGGCTCCCCGAGGAGGTGCCGCTGGGCGAGGATTGCCGCGACTGGGCGCAGAAGCTCACCGATCACGAGCGCAACCTGCTCACCCAGATCTTCCGCTTCTTCACCCAGGCCGATGTCGAGGTGCAGGATTGCTACCACGAGAAATATGGCCGCGTGTTCAAGCCGACCGAGATCAAGATGATGCTGACCGCCTTCTCCAACATGGAGACGGTGCACATCGCCGCTTATTCGCACCTGCTCGATACGATCGGCATGCCCGAGAGCGAATACAGCATGTTCCTTCAATATAAGGAGATGAAGGACAAGCACGATTACCTGAACCAGTTCGGCGTCGATACCGACGAGGATATCGCCCGCACGCTCGCCATGTTCGGCGGCTTCACCGAGGGGCTGCAGCTCTTCGCCAGCTTCGCGATGCTGATGAACTTCCCGCGCTTCAACAAGATGAAGGGCATGGGCCAGATCGTCAGCTGGAGCGTGCGCGACGAGACGCTCCATTGCGAGGGCATCATCAAGCTATTCCACGCCTTCTGCCAGGAGCGCAATTGCCTGACTCCGTCGGTCAAGGACGACATCATGGACATGTGCCAGAAGACGGTGCGGCTGGAGGATGCCTTCATCGACCTGACGTTCGAGCAGGGGCCCGTCGCCGGCATGACGCCCAAGGACATCAAGCGCTACGTCCGCTACATCGCCGACTGGC
>CAXTNG010000146.1:0-653 GCA_964245475.1 uncultured Sphingomonas sp.
GATCAAGGCCTATGCCGTCGAGGACGTGTGGTTCTCCGGGCCGTTGATGTATCAGGGGATGTCGCACGAATTCCTCGGCGCGCACGACGACGTTACCTTTCCGTCGGAAGCCGACGGGATCGATTTCGAGGGCGAGTTCGGCGTCGTCACCCGCGCCGTCCCGATGGGCGCGAGCGTCGCGGAAGCCGGCGCGGCGATCGTGCTGGTCACCCAGATCAACGACTGGTCGCTGCGGGTGCAGGGCCGCGACGAGATGAAACGCGGCTATGGCTGGGTCCATGCGAAGCCCGCCTGCACGCTCGCGCCGGTGATGGTCACCCCAGACGAGCTGGGATCGAATTGGCGGGACAGCCGGTGCCACCTCGACCTACGGATTCGCCGCGGCGCTGAGCTGTTCGGCCACGCCAACGGCCGCGAGATGGCATTCGGTTTCGACGCGCTGATCGCCCATGCCGCCTATTCGCGGCGGCTCCCGGCCGCGACGCTGATCGGTTCGGGAACGGTGGCCAACGCGGGCTATCGTGACGTCGGCTCGAGCTGCATCCTGGAGAGGCGGGCGATCGAGATCGTCGAGACGGGCGAGGCGCGGACGCCGTTTCTTGGGGCCGGCTAGCAGGTCGAGATGGTCGCCATCGACGAGGCGCGACAAGCCC
>CAXTNG010000146.1:663-8051 GCA_964245475.1 uncultured Sphingomonas sp.
CGTTCGGACCCATGCGGTCGACCGTGAAAATAGCCGCCGTCTGACCAGGCGTCGGCAGTCGGAAGGCTGTTATCCAGAAGGAAGTGATCGATGGCGACGATGGATGAAATGGCCGAGGCAATCTTCGCCGGGCGATCACGCAACCGGTGGTCGGATAGGACTTTGCCGACCAGCCTGATCCACCGGCTCTACGAGTTGGTGAAATTGGGTCCGACCTCCATGAACTCGTCGCCCGCGCGGTTCAGGTTCCTGGTGTCGCCCGAAGCCAAGGAACGGCTGGCGCCCCACCTCATGGAAGCCAACCGGGCCAAGACCCTCGCTGCGCCCTGTGTCGCGATCATCGCGTATGACGCGGCGTTCTACGAGGCGATGCCGCAGCTTTTCCCGAGCCGGCCCGGGATACGCGACATGTTCGCGGGGAACGAGCAGCTTGCGCAAACGACCGCCTTCCGCAACGGCACGCTGCAGGGCGGCTATCTGATGATCGCGGCGCGCGCGCTGGGGCTCGACTGCGGCCCGATGTCGGGGTTCGACAATGCCGCCGTCGACGCGGCCTTTTTTGCCGGCACGACGCTCAAATCGAACTTCCTCTGCTCGCTCGGCTACGCGGACGACGAGCCGTTTCCGCGGCTGCCGCGGCTGGCGTTCGACGAGGCGGCTACAATTCTCTGACGAGGCGGCGCATGACCGACATAACGATCTATTTCGCGCCTGACACCTGCGCGCGCGTGTCGATGATCGCGCTGGAAAAGACGAACCATCCGTACCGTGCGGAACTGGTCCGCTTCATGGCCGGCCAGCACCGCTCGCCCGATTTCCTCGCCCTCAACCCCTCGGGGCGCGTGCCGACTTTGGTGGTGGACGGCCGGCCGCTGACGGAGAATGTCGCCATTCTCCGATGGCTTGCCGACCGTTTTCCCGAAGCGGGCCTGATGCCGGCGTCCACCGACCCGTTCGAGCGCGCGGTGCATTTGTCCGATCTCGCCTTCTGCGCAGCGACTCTCCACCCGATCGTAACGCGGCTGCGCTTTCCGATCTTCTTCGCGAAGCAGCCAGAGGCGCTCCCCGGCGTCTTCGCGCTGGCGGAAGAGGCGATGCGCCGCGTGCTGCTGCCGGTCGAGCGGCGGCTGGGCGTAGCCAAATGGTGGTACGGCGAGGACTGGTCGGTGGTCGACGCCTATGTCAACTGGGTGTGGTTCCGGATCAGCGGCACCGCTTTCGCCACCGCGGACTTTCCCAACCTTCAGCGCCACCAGGACGATTTGATGCTTCGCCCCGCAGTGCAGCGCGCGCTGGCCCGCCACGCGGACGCGCATCGGATTCTCCAGGGTGAAGGTCTGGCCGTCCCGCTCCCACAGATGGCTAACGACAAGGCAGCGTGATCCGCTTGCGCGCGGGGTAGCGATCAGCGCCGCCCGACGGCCGCCGCGATCGCTTCGCCCAGTTCGCGCGTCGTCGCCGTGCCGCCGATGTCAGGCGTGCGCGGCGCGTCCTCCGTCGCCAGCGCGGTTTCGATCGCGGTCATGACCAGCGCCGCGGCTTCCGCTTCGCCCAGGTGCTCCAGCATCATCGCCGCCGACCAGATTTGCCCGACGGGGTTGGCGATGCCGAGGCCGGCGATATCGGGGGCTGAGCCGTGCACCGGCTCGAACATCGACGGGTGGACCCGCTCGGGGTTGATGTTGGCCGATGGGGCGAGCGCGATCGTGCCCGTCACACCCGGGCCCAGATCGGACAGAATGTCGCCGAACAGGTTCGACCCGACCACCACGTCGAACCGTTCGGGGGACATTACGAAGCGCGCGGCCAGAATATCGATATGGTACTGGTCGACGGCGATGTCGGGAAACTCCGCAGCGACCGCCGCGAAACGCTCGTCCCAATAGGGCATCGAGTGAAAAATGCCGTTCGACTTCGTCGCCGACGTCACGTGCGGCCGGCCGAGCTTCCGCGCCAGCTCGAAGGCGTAGCGCAGGATGCGGTCGGTCCCGCGCCGCGTGAACACCGCTTCCTGAACGACGTGCTCGTCGGGCGTGCCGGTATCGAACCGGCCGCCGCGCTGCGAATATTCGCCCTCGCTATTCTCCCGGACCACCCAGAAGTCGATATCCCCAGGCTGCTTGCCGGCGAGCGGGCAGGGAACGCCGGCGAGCAGCCGGACGGGCCGCAGGTTCACATATTGATCGAATGAGCGCCGGATCGGGATTAGCAAGCCCCAGAGCGAGATGTGGTCGGGCACGCCCGGGAAGCCGACGGCGCCGAGCAGGATCGCGTCCTGATCGGCCAGGCGCGAGAGGCCGTCCTCCGGCATCATGCGGCCCGTCTGTCGATAGGTGGCGCATGACCAGTCGAACGTATGCGATTCGATGGCGAACCCGCAATTCGCCGCTGCCGCGTCGAGCACCCGCAGCGCCTCGGGCATCACCTCCTGGCCGATGCCGTCGCCGGGAATGACTGCAATTCGGTAGCGTCTGCTCATCCTGCAACGGCCTGATCCTGGAGTGTCATGCACGGCGGGGGAACGGTCGGTAACATCCGGCATGCCTCCAGCCTGTCGCGAGCGGCCGCGGGCAGCGGGGTGGCCCGTCGGCTGTGTCGATCAACCAGAACGATCGTCGAGCTTGCGGAAGCGGCCACTCCGCCCTTGTTCACCAGCACCTGCCGAAGCTTCACCGAACTGTTGCCGATCGCTTCCACCGAGGTGCCGATCGCAACCGTTCCCGGCCAGGCGATCTCGGCGCGATAGTCGATCTCCGCCCGGACGATGACGAAGTCCGTCTCGGCCGAGGCGATCGATGCACCGCCCTCATAGAGCAGCGCGACGCGCCCGATCTCCAAGAAGGTCGAGAAGACCGCATTGTTGACATGTCTCTGGCGGTCCGTGTCGGCGTAGCGCACGCTCTCGACGAGCCAGCACGCCTGCTCGAGAGACACGCCGTCGGTCATTCGGCCAGGTCATACTGGAAGACTTGCGGGTGAAATACGTAACTGTCGCCGGTGCGATGGATTCGAATGAAACCGGGGAACGGGATGTGCATGCCCGCGACTAAAAGGTCTTCATCGGCGGCTCGGGCGATAATGTCCCGCCGTGTGGCCGCCGCCTGCGCGGGATCGACGTCGAAGACGACGCCGATCTCGGGCCGCGGAAGCTGGAGCTCCGGAGCGTGCGATATGTCGCCCCAGATCAGCAGGTCGGTTCGCCGGTCGCCGATCGCAAAGCCGGTATGACCGGGCGTATGCCCGGGCAGAGGAACCGCGCTGACGCCGGGGACGAGTTCGCCCGCGCCCGAAAATGAGTCCACGTCGCCGGCATAGGCGCTCATGACCAGTGCGACGATGTCGAACGAATCAAGCGTGGACGGCGGCGACGACGCGCGATTTGCGTCGTCGAGCCAATAGCCCAGTTCCTCTTCCGCGACGCGCAGCTGCGCCTTTGGATAGGCGCGGCCGCCCTCATCCGTCAGCAGGCCGCCGACATGGTCCGGATGCATGTGCGTGACGACGATGACGTCGATGTCAGCCGGAGTGACGCCGACGGCGGCAAGGTTGCGTGGCAGCTTTCCGAGCGTCGGCCCCATGAACCGCCCGCACCCCGTATCCACCAGCGTCAGTCGGCCCGCCGACTGGACGAGATATGCATTAATGGCGGTCGCAACCGGACGCCGTCGGCCGGCCTTGTGATAAAGCGCCGCGGCTTGCACAGACGACGCGCCGAGGAGCACTTCATCGGGCAGCATGATGTAACCGTCGTTCAGCGCGGTGACGACGATGTCGCCGACCTTTCGGCGCTGAACGCCCGGCACCTGCTCGGCTGTCATCATCGTCACCCCGGTCGTCAGTCTGAGCGGAGCTTCGCCCCGTTGGAACAAGCGGCGATATCCAGGCCAATCGGTTGCGACGCCCGCGTCGAATCCTTATGGGAAGCAGCCGACGAACGGCGCGAACGGCGGCTGATCGCCCGGGCAGCGATGGATCATCGCATACTGGACGCACAGGCCCTTCAACCTGAAATTCTCCTCGGCGCCGGGTGCGTCGTACAGCCCCACGAACACCTTGTGCGAGGGATACCAGCAGGCAAGGATCTCGCTGACCACGACGTCGCCGACCGCTTTGCCCAGCACGGGCATGCGCCACAGGATCCGACCGCCGCCCGCTCCGTCGAGGAAGGGACCGAGGCCCTCGATATATTGTTTATAGAGGCCCTTGTCGGGGTAGCCGCAATCCGCCCGGTACCGGTTCATGTTGAGCATCAGGACAGGCTTGTCGCGATCGCTCCCCGCAATTTCGTTGCAATAAGCGTAATCGTCGGTGTTCCTCTGCAGGACAGGGGGTTCGAGCGGCGTATCGAAAAGCTCTGGCATCAGGTCATCCCCTCCTTCGCCGGGTTACCCGTTCAGCGATCAGTTCTAGAACGATCAGCCTATAACTGTGCGGCGAATCCGTCGCTGTCAATCGCGTATTTCGCGAACGGTCTGGCTCGAGACGCCATCGCGGCCCGCGCCGGGCGCGGGATCGAGCAGCGCCAAGGCCGGCGACACCACCGCTCGCAGCAGTCGCTCCTCCGGCCTTACCCGCGCCAGGACGCGCAACCCCATCAGTATGCCGAGCAGGTGACCGCCGAGTTCCTCCGGCGGCCAGCTATCGCTGACGGTGCCGTCCGCTTGACCGGCGCGAACCTGCGCCACGAAGAACATCTCGATACGGCGAAGCACGGTCGCCACCTCTCGCTGTATCCCGGCGTCGCGCGGGGCGATCTCGGTAGCCGAATTGACCAGCATGCAGCCCCTGTGCTGGCGATCGGTCAGCGACCGTTTGAGCACTTCTTCGAAGAACTGTACTATGGCGTCCCGCGGCGCCGCGAGCTCGAGGCGATTGATGCGTTCGTCGATGGTCTGCGTGACGAAATGATCGAGCGCCGACCGGAAGAGCGCGCGCTTGTCACCGAATGCGTTGTAGAGGCTCGCGCTGGTCAGTCCGGTGCCGTCCATCAGATCGCGCAAGCTCGTCGCCTGGTATCCTTGATCCCAGAACAGCTCGACCGCCGCTTCGAGGACCGTGTGCTCGTCAAAGGCTCTCGGTCTCGCCATCCCGTTCCTCGTGCCGCCAATTGCATCTTGTGAAGTTAGCGCCGACAATCTAGAACGTGTGCTCCATAATGCAAGCCGGCTGGTCGCCAGCGCCTGCAGAACCCGGCAGGAGGACGATTTGGCATCCGCGGCATCTAAGCGCTCAGGCGTTCAAGCTCCTGCCCCGCTCAGCGCGATCACCATCGATCCGGCGACGGGTGAACTCGTCGCGGATCATCCCTTCCTGCCGCGCGACTCTATCGCGGCGGTCCTTGCCCGATGCGCGGACGCTCAAAAGACTTGGCGCGCGTTGCCGCTCGATCGGCGACTGGCCGTGCTTGGGAGTCTGGCGGCAATCCTGAGGGCCAAGTCCGATGAGCTGGCGTTCGCGATCACGCGGGAAGTCGGCAAGCCGATCACCCAGTCGCGCGCGGAGATCGCCAAGTGCGCCGCGACGTGCGATTGGTATGGTGAGCATGGCGCAGCTTCGGTCGCGAACGAGCCGGTCGTCGTCGATGGCGAGGACGCCTGGATCTCCTACGCGCCGATCGGCGTCGTTCTCGGCATCATGCCCTGGAACTATCCGAGCTGGCAGCCGATCCGGGCGATCGTGCCGATCCTGGTCGCGGGCAACGGCTTCGTCCTGAAGCCCGCGCCCAACTGTGTGACAACGGCCGATCTGATCGCAGCCGCCGTCGAGGAGGCCGGGGCACCGCCGGGCCTCGTCGCGGTGCTGAACATCCATCACAAAGATGCCGCCGCGGTGATCGCAGACGACCGGATCGCCGCCGTCACCCTGACCGGAAGCGTCAGGGCCGGATCGGCGGTGGCGGCGCTGGCGGGGGGCGCCGTCAAGAAGACGGTGCTGGAGCTGGGCGGTTCGGATCCGTGCATTATCCTGGCGGACGCCGATCTGGACGCGGCGGCCAAGGCCGCGGCGTGGGCGCGTTTCCAGAATGCGGGACAGACCTGCATCGCGGCGAAGCGGATCATCGTCGAGCAATCCGTGGCAACAGCTTTCACCGACCGGTTCATCAAGGAAGTGAAGGCCTTTCGGCTGGGCGATCCGACAAAGGAGGACACCGTCATCGGACCGATGGCGCGCGCCGATCTGCGCGACGAACTCGCCGACCAGGTGAAACGGAGTATCGCCGCAGGCGCGGTAGAACTACTGCCGGGCGGACCCTTCGGTGAGCGCGGCACGGCCTATTTTCGGCCGGTTGTTCTTGGCAACGTCCGGCCAGGCATGGCTGCTTTCGACGAGGAAACATTCGGCCCGTGCGCGGCGATCGTCGAAGCCGCCGATGTCGAGGACGCCATCCGCCTAGCCAACAATAGCCAGTTCGGACTTTCGAGCAGCATCTGGACGCAAGACGCGCACAAGGCACGGGGTATTGCGGACCGGATCGAGGCGGGGAGCGTATTCATTAATGGCGTGCCGCGGTCAGACCCTCGGGTCCCGATTGGAGGCGTTCGCAAAAGCGGCTTTGGTAGAGAATTATCGTATTTCGGCGTTCGCGAATTCACGAATGCAAAGCTCGTCTGGGCCAACACGTAACGCATCGCTGCGCTGACCGCCCGTGCCCCGCAGGGCGAGCTACCGGCTGCAAGCTCAGTGGCCTGTCCAAGGGGATTCCGCCGGAAGCTTAAAACAATCGAAAGTCTGGGTCGTTACGAGCTCAACCGGAGGCGGTCCAAATGCTAGTCGTCAATACAAATAGGTCACGAAGAATGTTGACCCTGACCGCTAGTGGTTTTCTAAGCCTGGACGACGTGACTAGTGGCGCGCAAGGTATCCACGATGGGATCGCAGAGCTCGGCGGCGATCCGCAGGACCACGTCACGCTTTATGATCTCAGCGCCGTCGACGTCGCCTCCCAAGACGTTGTCCTGCTCTTCCGCGACTTCATGGCGAACCCTGCCTATGCGTCAATGTTAGGCCGCAAGATCGCTTTCGTCACTGGTTCTTCGCTGTTCACTATGCAGTTGCGACGGGTTGCCAAAGACGTGGGACAGATCGAGATTTTCACCGAGCGGTTGTCCGCTACGCGGTGGCTCACATCCTAGACGATGCCACAGGCCTTCGGCCAGCTCGCGGTGACAGATCCACGCTCGTCTATAGTATGCAACACGTAACATTAAGTCTGAATCCGCTCGGTTCGCCGATATTACCGGCCGTTTCGCGCAACTGCTCCTTTCGACGATCCGTAGAAAGTCTTCGCAGCAAAGGCTCTAGAAAAAAGCCGCGAGCTGAATACGATGGCCTTGTTGATCCGTCCTGCGACGACGTTCGACTTGCCCGCGAAGAGGCCGTCCAAACCC
>CAXTNG010000147.1:0-8043 GCA_964245475.1 uncultured Sphingomonas sp.
GGTCAAGGCCGAGCCGGTCGTCCGCCGTGTCGATCCCGTTGTAATCCATGACATATAAAAAGGCTTCTCGATCACCCGCGAAGGCGTCGCGATGGCCGATGCCGCGCCCGGCGCGCGCTTCGCCGTCCGGGTCGAGGACGCAAAGACGCCCGTCCAGGCGGTGGCGATCTCGGCAGGCCGCGCCACGCTGCCCGGATGGGGCGAATAAAAAATACTAAAGCCATGCCGCACCCGGTCGTTTCATGCCCTGTCACGAAACCCGAAAGGTGCGGACATGGTGGAAGCAATTGGCCCAAGGCCGGTTACGAGCGAAGCGAAGGTGCAGCGTGTGTCGCTCGCCAAGGCGGTCGCGAGCCTGCCCTCCCGGCCGGAGCCGCAAGCCGACACGGCGGCGCTGACGGGCGTGGCCAAGGCGCTCGCCGCGACGCCGCCGGTCGACACCGACCGGGTCGCGCGGGTCAAGCGCGCGATCGAGCGCGGCGACTTCCCGATCCTGCCGGCGACGATCGCCGACAGGATGATCGCCCTCAAATACGATTGGATGAGCGCCGATGACCAGGCGTGATGCGCTGATCCGCACCATCGACGCGCTCCACGCCGAGATCGCGGCGCTGAAGGCCAATGACGTTGTCGCGCTGGAGCGCGCCACCGCCGACAAGCTTGCCTGCATCGACGCGGTCGCGGCCGCCGGCACCGGCCCTGCGGGCGACGACATGCGCGATCTCGCCGACGAGGCGAGCCGGCTCAACGAGACCTGCCGCATCTACGTCAACCTGATGGCGGCAAATGTTCGCCGCCGCCTGCAAACCCTGACCGGCGATGCCGGTGCGGGCTACCGGCCTAGCGCGGGACGCGCCTACGCCTAGAGGTTGGCACAGCCCTTGCTGAGGCTGGCGGCATGACCGTTTCTTCCGTCACTGCCGGCCGGGTGCAGCAGGCGATCGCCGCCGCTGCCACCAGCACCGGCGTCGACTTCAACTATCTCCTTGGCCAGGCCAAGCTGGAGAGCGGACTGCGCGCCAACGCGCGCGCCGCGGGTTCCAGCGCCTCGGGGCTGTACCAATTCATCGAGTCGAGCTGGCTCGCCGTCGTCAAGAGGCACGGCGCCGAGCATGGCCTCGGCTGGGCTGCCGATGCGATCGGCCCCGGCAACCGCGTCGCCGACGCGGGCACCCGCCAGGCGATCCTCGCACTGCGCAACGATCCCGCTGCCGCCTCGCTGATGGCCGCCGAGCATGCCTCGGACAACAGGGATGCCCTGCAGGCGACGCTCGGCCGCGATGCCAACAACACCGACCTCTACATGGCGCACTTCTTGGGGCTGGGGGGCGCCAAGCAGTTCCTTTCCAAGATGGCGGCGAACCCCGACGCAAGCGGCGCGGCGCTGTTCCCGCAGGCCGCGCGTGCCAACCGCGGCGTCTTCTACACGGCAAGCGGCCAGCCGCGTTCGCTCCAGCAGATCTACGACCGGTTCACCGCCAAGCTCGGCTCGGTCGGCGAGACCGCAACGGCGAACCGCGACTTCGCGACGCGGGTGCTCGGGCTGAACGACGACACCACCGTGGTCAATGGCGACGAGAGCGCCGAGGACGCGCTGAGCTGGGCGCATAGCACGCTGAGCCAGCTCAACGAGCGCCCGGCCATCGACGTGCTCCGCCCGACGCCCGGCACCGCGCGGCTGGCTTACATGATGCTGGCGGGGCTCTGAGATGAAGCTCCTTGCCAACGCACGCCAGGCGGTGTTGCCGGGTTCGATCCTGCTGCTCGTGCTCGTCATGGTGGTGCCGATCCCGAAGGCGCTGCTCGACGTGTTCTTCGTCGCCAACATCGCGATCAGCCTAGCGGTGCTGATGGTCGCCTTGAACGCGCAGAAGCCGCTCGACTTCTCCGCCTTCCCGACCGTGCTGCTGTTCGCGACGCTGTTCCGGCTCGGCCTCAACGTCGCCTCGACGCGGATCGTGCTGGTCCACGGGCACGAGGGCGAGGCGGCGGCGGGGCATGTCATCGAGGCGTTCGGGACGTTCCTGATCGGCGGCGACTATGTCGTCGGCATCTTTGTCTTCGCGATCCTGATGATCATCAACCTGATCGTCGTGACCAAGGGCGCGGGGCGGGTGTCCGAGGTCAGCGCGCGGTTCACGCTGGACGCGCTGCCCGGTAAGCAGATGGCAATCGACGCGGACCTGAACGCCGGGCTGATCACCCCGGACCAAGCCAAGGCGCGCCGGGTCGAGGTGTCGACGGAAGCCGATTTCTACGGCTCGATGGACGGCTCCTCCAAGTTCGTGAAGGGCGATGCGGTCGCGGCGATGCTGATCCTCGCCGCCAACATCATCGGCGGGCTGATCCTGGGGCCGGTGAGCCACGGGCTGTCGGTCGGTGTCGCGGCCAAGACCTATATCCTGCTCGCGATCGGCGACGCGCTGGTGGCGCAGGTGCCGAGCCTGATGCTGTCGATCGCGGCGGCGGCGATCGTCACGCGGGTCAGCTCGGACAAGGATCTGGCCGGGCAGATCGGGCACCAGTTCGCGGGGTCGCGGACGTGGATGCCGGTGGCGGGCATCCTGGCGCTGCTCGGCATCATGCCCGGCATGCCGCATTTCGTTCTCCTTCCGGCGGCGGGGATCGCGGGCTTCGCGGCGTGGAAGCTGCGCCAGATCGAGCGCCGCCCGGCGCCGGTCGAGCCGGTCGCGGCAGCCGAGCCGGTCGACGCCTCAAGGATCGGCTGGGACGAGGTGTGCGAGGGCATGCAGGTCCACATCGACATCGGCTACGGCCTCGTGCCGCTCGCCGACGAGCGCCGCGGGGCGCCGCTGATGGGGCGGATCACCGGCGTCCGGCGGCAGCTGTCGAAGGAGCTCGGCTTCGTCGTTCCGCAGGTGAAGGTGCGCGACGACATCGCGCTGGCGCCTTACACCTATCGCCTCGTCGTCAACGGCGTCTGCGTCGGCGAGGATCAGGTGAGCCCGGACGAGATGCTGGCGCTCGACACCGGGCAGGCGTTCGGCGCGCTCGGCGGCAAGGCGGCGAAGGATCCGACCTTCGGGCTCGACGCGACCTGGATCGCGCCGGGCGATGCCGATGCGGCGACCGGCATGGGCTATCTGGTGGTCGACCCCGGCACGGTAATCGCGACGCACCTCAATCACGCGCTCGGCGCCAATGCCGCGGACCTGCTCGGGCCGGACGAGGTGCAGGCCTTGCTCGACGGACTCAAAGACCGCGCCGGGCAGCTCGTCGCATCGTTGTGCCCGCAGCCGCTGGCACTGACGACGCTGACCCATGTGCTCAAGGCGCTGTTGCAGGAGAACATCCCGCTCAAGGAGTTCCGCCGGATCGCCGCGGCGATCGCACAGGCGGCGCACCGCAGCCAGGATGCCGACGAGATCGTCGAGCTGATCCGGCCGCAGCTGGGCGCGCTGATCATCCAGAAGCTGTGCGGCGTCCGCGAGCCTCTGCGGGTGATGACGCTGGAGGGGCAGCTCGAAGGACTGCTCGGCCAGGCGATGCGCGCCGACGCGGGCAAGCGGCACATCATCGAGCCGGACCTGGGGCGCCGCATCGTCGACGCGCTGCAGGCCGCGGCGGGGCCGCTGGTCTCCGAAGGCAAGTCCTTCGCGTTGGTGGTGCAGCCGGCGATTCGGGTGGCGATCCGCAGGCTGGTCCGCACCTGCCTGCCCGACACGCCCGTCATGTCGTTCTTTGAAGTGCCGGAGGAGAAAGCCGTGGAAGTCGTTGCCGTGATCGGCGCGCCGCAGGCGCTGGCGGCATGAGCGCCGAGCCGATGCGGGGGGCGTTCGATGGCGCCCAACCCGTGACGTACAGCCCCAAGCCGCAACGGGGCGCGAACGCGCTCGTCCAGCAGCACCTGCCGCTGGTCCGCAAGATCGCCTGGCACGTCCACGGCAGCATGAGCACGATCGTCGAGGTCGAGGACCTGGTGCAGGTCGGGCTGGTCGCGCTGGTCGAGGCGGCGGCGGCGTTCGAGGACCGCGGGCAGGTGCCATTTCGCCAATATGCGGCGACGCGGGTGCGCGGCAGCATGATCGACGAGCTCCGGCGGCAGGCGACGACGACGCGCGGCGCGATGCGGCGGCGCAAGCAATATGCCGAGGCGGTTGCGACGCTGACCGCCGAGGGCGCGCGGGCGCCCGAGGAGGCCGCGGTGGCCGAGAAACTGGGGGTGAGCGTGGACAAGCTGCGGACGGATTACGCGACCGCGGACGCGGTGCGCTTCGAGTCGATCGACGAGGTCTATGCCGACGACCGGCCCTGGTTCGCCGACGACCGGCCGGACGCCTTCGCGCAGCTGGCCGAGGGCGACCTGCGCAGCGCGCTGATCGGCGCGATCGGCCGGCTGCCCGAACGCGAGGCGCAGGTGATCCAGCTCTATTACGTCGAGGAGCTCAACCTGGAGGAGATCGGCCAGGTGCTCGGCGTCGGCGCGGCGCGGGTGTGCCAGCTGAAGAAGGCGGCGCACGACCGGCTGCGCTCGGCGCTCAAGAACGCGATTTGAGGGGGTTAGGGCGCCGAAGGTCACGAAGGTCGCGCCAATGGCGGGGTGGTGCTGCAGCGCGAAGTTGACATCAGGTTGACGCTATGAGCGGGACCGGGCGGCTGCGAGGCGAGCGCGACGCTACATCTTGGCGACGCGACGCGAGGCCGGGCGGTATGACGGGCTGACGATGGGAAAGAGCGCGCGGGCTCGGTAGCGGATTGGGAGGCTGTAGGACAGCGATTCTCCTCTTGCACATCGGGAGCCTGGTCCAGCGCGGCCGGGTCACACGCCCCTCGCCGATGCGGGCTTGACTCGGCATGCGGCTTGTTCTGCTGTCGCCGGGCGGCGGAAGACGCCGGACCGGATGGGCAGCGCCGGTCGCGCCGTGGCTCGCATGGCCGAACCGGCGCGCCGCCACCGTCGCTCCGGTCATTCCGCGCAACAGGCGGGGGAGCCGGCCATGGACCTTGGATGGAGTGTGCCCGACTTCTGGGACGTGTGGAAGGCGATGTCGGTCGGCCTCACCGGCCTGTTCGGCATCATGGGCCTGCTGACCACCTACAAGGACAAGGACACAGGGCAATTCACGATCTGGGGCAAGATCAACTTCGCCGGCATTGTGCTGTCGGCGACGATGGGCGTGCTGTCGCAACTGGTCGACTCGCAACACAAGATCGACAGCGCACGGCAATCGGCGAAAGAAGCCGCCGCGTCGGCGGAGATCGCCCGCAACACTGCGACGGGCGCAAAGCAGGCGGCCGACAACACGGAGAAGCTGATCGCCGAACTACTGCGCGTCTCGCAGGAGACCAGAAGGATTGCGACAGGCACAAGGCAGAGCGTCGCCAACTCGCGATCGGCCGCGCTGGCCGGACAGATCGCCGCGTCGCGCACGCTGGTTGTGGCGCGCGGAACCTCGGAGGCTGTGAGCGCTTCGAAGGCGGGATTGAGCCGGATCGAGCGGGTGCTCTCGCCATTCAACAAGCCGACCGTGATCATCCGCGCGCACCTGGATCAAGCCACCGACACGGATGAATGCCCGTACAAGGACATCCCATTCGGTACGATCACGACCATCTTCGACAAGCAGATCACCCAAGGCGTGGTATACGACGGCAAGGGCTCCACGGACTGCAAATTCTATATGGAATTCGAGCTTCACGCCCAAGGAAACTATGGCATAACAAGCTACCTCGATCTGCCGGGTAAAACACTGGAGATGCAAATCCTGTTCGACAAGTTAACGGTGAAGGACGAAAAGAGGCTTGTCTTGATAGACGACATAATCATCAGAACGGAAGACGCTCAGTCCCTTAGCGTTCCAATGGACAAAGTGAAAACGAGCCTATCGGGAGAGGGAGAGTCGGCCTGGTGGACTCTGGACTATACGTTTCCGGACAAGCAGGATCCGCGCACCGGCAGCAACTGATCGAAGCGCGGGCGGGGAGAAGGGCCATGCGCGACGCGAGCGGTAGAAACTCGGGGGCGATGCAAGTCACTGCAAGCTCTTCGACGCCTGCTCGAATAGGTCCTTCGACAAGCCGGGTACGGCGACGATCCGTTCTAGCTCGGCCCGCATCAGCGCGGCGCGGGATTCGTCGAAGCGGCGCCAGCGGCCGAGCGGGGGCAGGAGCTTGGCGGAGGTCTGCGGGTTCAATTTGTCGAGCGCGATGAGCTGGCCGGCGAGGAAGCGGTAGCCGGTGCCATCGGGCGTGTGGAAGGCGCGCTGGTTGACGCCGAAGGCGCCTATGACCGCGCGGGCGCGGTTGGGGTTGGCGAGGGTGAAGTCGCGATGCTGCGCCAGCTCGGCGACCACCGCCGGCGTGTCGTCGCGAGTGGAGAGCGCCTGCGTCTGGAACCATTTGTCGAGCACCAGCGCATTGTCGGCGTAGCGGTTGTAGAAGATGTCGAGCGCCGCGACCCGCTCGTCGCTGTCGCCGTTCGCCAGCGTGGTCAGCGCGCCCTGGCGGTCGGTCATGTTGTCGGCCTGGCCGAACTGGCGGAACGCCAACGCCGCGGCGTCAGGGGCGCCCGAGGCTGCGATATAGCCGAGCGCGACGCTGCGCAGACGGCGGCCGCCCTTGGCATCGGGGGTGTATGCGTAGGCGCCGTGGGGCGCCTGATCGAGCGCGAGCCGCCATTGGCCGGCAAGGCGGCGGCCGAGGTCGCGGCGGAGCGCCTCGCGGGCGCGGAAGATCGCGTCGGGGTCGACGACGGTCATCTGGTCGCCGACGAAGCTGTCGGACGGCAGCAGCACCGCTTCGGCGACGAACGCCCAGTCGAGATCGGGGTCCTCCAGCGTGCGCGACACCGCGCCGATCACCGCCTCGTGATCCGCGGCGCCGTCCACCGCGCCGGCGACGAGCGTATCGAGCATCAGCTGCTGGAGTGCCTCATAACGCGCGAACGGATCGTCGTCGTGCGCGGCAAGGAAGGCGAGGTCCTGCGCGGTGCGGTCGCTCTCGATCGCGATGGGAGCGGAGAAGCCGCGGTTGATCGACAGCACCGGGCGTTCGGCGAGGTCGTTGAAGGTGAGCGTGGCGTCGCTGTCGCCGAGCAGGATCAGCTGCTCGTCGGTAAGCGGTTGGCCAGTGTCGGCGCCGAACAGGCGGAGCTTCAGGGGAAGGATCATCGGCCGCTTGCCCGGCTGACCGGGCGTGGGCGGCACCTTCTGCGCCAGGCGCAAGGTGGCGCGGCCCGATTGCGCCTCGATCGCGGCAGAGACGCGCGGGGTGCCGGCCTGGCTGTACCACAGGCGAAATTGCTTGAGGTCGACGCGGCTCGCCTCCTCCATGCAGGCGACGAAATCCTCGCAGGTGGCGGCGGTGCCGTCGAAGCGGCGAAAGTAGAGGTCGCACCCCTGCCGGAACGCCTGGGGGCCGAGGATGGTGTGGAGCATCCGCACCACCTCGGCGCCCTTGTTGTAGATGGTGGCGGTGTAGAAGTTGCTGATCTCGAGGTAGCTTTCCGGGCGGATCGGGTGGGCGAGCGGGCCGGCATCCTCGGGAAATTGCGCGGCGCGAAGGCCGCGGACATCCTCGATCCGCTTGACCGCCGCGCTGCCCTGGTCGGACGAGAAGCCCTGGTCGCGGAAGACGGTGAAGCCCTCCTTCAAGGAAAGCTGGAACCAGTCGCGGCAGGTGACGCGGTTGCCGGACCAGTTGTGGAAATATTCGTGCGCAACGACTGCGGCGATCGCGTCGTAATCATAGTCGGTGGCGGTGTCGGGGTCGGCGAGGATGTAGCGGCTGTTGAAGATGTTCAGCCCCTTGTTCTCCATCGCGCCGAAGTTGAAGTCGTCGACCGCGACGATGTTGAACACGTCGAGATCGTATTCGCGGCCGTAGACGCGCTCGTCCCACGCCATCGCAGCCTTCAAGGCCTCGAGCGCATGGTGCGTGCGCGGCAGATCGGCCTCGCGCACCCAGATGCCGAGCGCGACCTCGCGGCCCGAGGCGGTGACGAAGTGCCCGCGATTGACCGCGAGGTCGCCCGCGACCAGCGCGAACAGGTAGCTGGGCTTGGGATAGGGATCGCGCCACTCG
>CAXTNG010000148.1:0-5269 GCA_964245475.1 uncultured Sphingomonas sp.
CAGCTGGCGCAGCGAACCGCTGACGGCGGACTGCGTCAGGTGCAGGCGCCGGGCGGTCTCCGACACGCTCGTGCAGTGGAGCAGCTCGTAGAGGATCGGGATGAGATTCAGGTTCAGCGAGCGGAGCGTCTGCAATGCATCGGCGGTCATCGGTCACTCCTCGGGAACGGCCAGCCGGTAGCCTGTCCCGGGCTCGGTCGCCAGCATCGGCGCGTGCCCGCGGTCCAGCTCGGCGCGCAGCCGCGAGACATGTACTGCGAGGCCGTTGGTCCCCGGATCGAAGCCGAGGCCCAGCACCACCCGGCGCAGCTCCGCCCGGTCCACCACCTCCCCCGCATGCCGCGCGAGGTGGAGCAGCAGCGCATATTCCTTCGGCCGGAGCAGGAGCGCCCGGCCGTCGCGGCGCGCGATCCGGACCGCCGTGTCGATCGTCAGCGGGCCCACGCACACCACGTCCGTGCGCCGCACCAGCGCCGCGAGCCGCGCCGCGACCAGCGCATCGGGGTCGCGCACCAGCACCACATCGTCGGCGCCGGCATCGAGCAGCGCCGCCGCTTCGCCCGCGTCCGCCGCCTCAACCAGGGTCGGAACCTGCCCGGGCGCGCAGGCGAGCCGCGCCACCGCCTCCTGCGCGTCCGACGCGACGCGCAGCCCGCGCGCGGCGAGCAGAGGCGCGAGCCGGGGGCGGTCGACGCCGCTGACGTGGATCGCGGGCACACCACCCCAATAGCTTGCGCGCCGCCTGCCTAATCGAGATTAACGTCCGTTTCGGATCAAGCGGCTGCGGGCATGCGCCGCCATCCTGTCGTCCCCGTCGCGCGCAGCTTGGGCGTACAGCTCCGCGCGTCCTTCGGGCGACGGCGAAAGCCCGGCGAGCGCGTCGAGAGCGGTGCACCGCATTCGCGCCGAGGGATGACGGCGCAGCAGATGCTCGACCAGCTCGGCCCCTTCCCCGCCGCCGAACTGGGCGGCCAGCGTCGCCAGCGCCTCCGACGGTGTGGTGGTCAGCGCTTCGGCGACGGTGCCCGCCGCGACGTCGAACCGGTACTGGCTCCGCCACGGCTGCGCGAGGTCGTAGCCGAGGATGTTGAGCGACACCGAGAATGCGTCGGGCGGCAGCTGGACATGGATGTCGCGATGCGCGCGATAGAGCATCAGCCTGCCCGGCTCGAGCCGCGAGCGCTCGGCGAAGCGCAGGCCCGCTTCGTCGCCGGGCAGCGCGTCGGAAGCGCCCTCCCACTCGTAATAGTCGCTCCAATAGCCCGGCCCGAGATAGCCGTAGGTCAGGAACGGAAAATTGTGGTCGTGCGCCAGGTCGTAGAAGAACGGCGCCGTCCCGCTCGCCCGCACCACCGCATCGTCGCGCGCCGGCCAGAAGTTCGCGCGCAGCACATAGCGCCCGTTGGGCGGCTTCAACATGAACACCTGCGCACCATAGCTGCTGGTCGCCGCCTGGCCCGCGCAGCGCCGCTTGAGCTCCTCGATCGTCAGGTCGGCGAGGAAGGTCGGGTTGCGCCCGAGCCGCGCGAGATGGACTCCCATCGCCGCGAACGAGGCTTCGTCACGCACGTCGAAGTCCGCCGCGTCGAGCGTCTCGACCAGCTCGTCGAGGCCGATCGCCTCCTCGGCGCCCGCTTCCAGCACCAGCGGCATCAGGCGGCGAGCCGCTCTTCGACCATCGCCAGCGTCGCGCGCGCCGCAGAGCGGACCTCGGCATTGGGATCGTTCGCCATCTCCGCCAACCGCGGCAAAGCGGCGCGCGCGTCGAGCGCCAGCCACTCGCGCATCGCCGCCCAGCGCAGCGCGAAGCCCGGCTCATGGGTGGCGCCCTCGAAGCATTCGCCCGCATCCGCCCGCCCCGACACGCGCAGCAGGGTCAGCAGCACGCGGATGCGCGACTGGGTGTCGACCAGGTCCGCGGCCCGCACCAGCCGCCCGTCGTCCCGGGCATATTCGCGTACCTGTGCCGCCGCACCGGCCCGCAGCGCCACGGTCAGCATCACGACGTCCGTCTGTGCGCCCTCGATCAGATGCGCGCGGACGCGGCCGTCGAGCCGCGCTACCATGCCGTCCGCCAGCGCGACGGGCGCGGCCGGCGTGCAGCGCGGCACCGCATCTGCCGCCAGGTCGCCTGTGGGTACCGGCGCGTCCCACACCCTGAGCGTCGCGCCTCCCGCACGATGGTAACACACCACCGACATGCGCCCGCTCGCCACCAGCGTCGCCGGAGCGGGCAGCGTCGCCATCGCATCGGCCGACAGCACACTGACCGAGATCGTCGCATGCGCGCCGTCGTGCAGCACCGCGGCCGTCCGCAGCGCATCGCGATGCACCCGCAACGGTGGCGTGAAGGCGGGATCGTCGCGCAACGCCCGCGTCAGCGGCGCCAGTAGCTCGCCGACCCAGCCCTCCTCGCCGAGCAACCGCTCGGCAGCCGCGGCAGTGGCTTCCACGTCGTCCGCCGCCGCGCCGGCGAAGGCGCCGTTGATCCGCGCCTCCGCCGTTTGCGTCCACTCGCTCCCTATGGCGGACGACCAGTCCTGCGACCGCGCGAGGTTCGTGCGGTCGTCGAGCCAGTCGGCCACGCTCAGGCGCCGGTCAGCGGCGCCGCCTGACGGACCACGTCCGCGATCGCGATCAGATATTCGAAGATCTCGTCACCCGCGACCTCGAGCGCGCGGATCGCGCCCGATAGGCCGACCTGCGTGCCCAGGTCCGCGATGTGGTTGATGTCGATACCCATGATGTCCATGCCCGTGCTCCTTGCCTGTCGGTAGGCCGAAGGTGCGCGAGAGCAGGCGCGGCAGGGTAGTTAAATCGCTGTAACGTCGCGCGCTTGTCGGCTGCGGACGATGCGCGCGACGGCGCCGTGGCGCTCGATCCAGGCGCCGTAGGCGCGATAGTCCGGATCGGCGGACAGGTGCCGCTCCTCCGTCTTCGCCCGCCACCAATAGACGCCGGAGACCGCCGCAAGGATCAGCGTCGCGCGCACGGCGTCGACCAGGCTGCCGGTGGTCAGCACCGGAATCGTCGACACCCACCAGAACAGATTCTTGCTGAGATACGCCGGGTGCCGCGTCCATCGGTATGGCCCATGGGTCAGGATGCCGCGGTGGGTCAGGTTGGAGAAGCGCAGCCCGAACGCCACCGTCGCCGAGGCGTAGGTCGCGGTCAGCGCGACCAGCATCGCGCCGAATCCGCCCAGCACCCAGGGATGCCCGGCGAACCACCAGCTCCACTCGGCGGTGCCGGGATGGTAGTCGAGCAGCCCGCCCGCATCCATCAGGATGAAAGGCGGGTAGCAGATCAGCGCCGCCGCCCATCCCGCCGCATAAGGCGTCGCCGAGCGGATGTGCGAATCGAGCGGGCGGAAGGTGAGCAGATAGCCGACGGTCGCAAAGGCCACGTCGATCACGAACATCAGGCAGATCAGCCCGCCGGCGATCGCCACCGGATCGGCTGCCCAGTCCCAGCGGACGAACTGACCGAACCCCGCCGGCACGATCGCCAGCATGAACGGCAGGAAGACCGCCTTGACGGCCCAGCTGCGCAGATGCGCGTGGACCATCTCGGGCTCGCTACCGGCCTGCGCGGTCAGCCAGGCGCCGAGATGCCACGCGCCGTCGCGCGGCTCGACCAGCCGCCGGTCGAGCCAGAGGACGTAGGGCAGCGAGGCGACGAACAGCACCGGCGCGCCCCAGCCGAGACACCACATTGCGAAGGCGAAATTGCTCTGCCAGTAGAAGCGCGCGGTGCCGTAGATCAGCGCGATCCCGGCCCAGGTCGCCCACAGCCCCGCGACCTTGGTCAGGCTGACGTCGACGGTCTCGCGCCAGGGCCGCACCGCATGCCAGTCGATGCCGGTGCCCGGCACGCGATGCACGCTATCGACCAGCAGCGACCACAGCACCATCGGCACGCCGCACGCCGCGACGCCGACCAGAGCCGCATAGGGCCCGTCTAGCCCGTGCATCCGCGCTAACGCGAGCCACAGCCCGACGCCCGCCAGCCCCGACAGCCCCGCACCCGCGCTCACCGCCGACCGCGGGCGCTCGGCGGCTACCGCTCGGGCAAGATGTCGGTCATGGTACATCTCCCTGCCTTAGGGCGGGGATGGTAAGCAGAGCGTAAAGGTTGACCCCGCCCCGCCGCCTGTGGCACCCGCCGCATCTGCGCGGGTGTAGCTCAATGGTAGAGCAGAAGCCTTCCAAGCTTATGACGAGGGTTCGATTCCCTTCACCCGCTCCAGCCGCAGCAGGACGCGCGAGGAGCGCGGGCTGCGAAGGCCGGCCGGCGTCGTGCAGCGACGACCGACGACGCGGCTTTCCCGCGGCGGCCCGAGTAGTTGATGTTGAGCCGCCCGGCATCCTCCACCCGTGACACGGCGCCAGCTCGCGCCTAGAGCATCCTACATGCAGCGCACCCGCGCCCTCCTGCGCCGTCATCCGGCCATGCTCGCCGCGCTGCTCTTCTGCACCTTGCTGATCCGCGCGCTGGTGCCGGCGGGCTACATGCCCGAGGTTGCGGGCGGCACGATCACTTTGACATTGTGCTCGGGCACCATGCCGGCCGAGCCAACCACCGTCGCCATGCCCGGCATGCACCACGGCAGCGGCCATGACGGCAAGACCAAAGCCGAACAGCCCTGCGCCTTTGCGGGGCTGACCGCCCCCGCACTGGGTTCGGCGGACGCGCTGCTGCTCCTCGCGGCGCTGGCCTTCGCTTTCCTCCTGGCGCTCGCACCGCAGCCACTCAGCTTGCCGGCGCCCGCGCATCTCCGCCCGCCGTTGCGCGCGCCGCCGCTCACCGCCTGATCCCGTCCGACCGATCACGCCCGCATTCGCGGGCCACAGGGATGAGCTCATGCGACCTTTGCTTCTCGCGGCCGCCTGCGCGGTCGTGCTCCCGTCTGCCGCCGGCGCGCAGACCGACACCGCCGCGCGACGCGCCGAGCTGCTCCGCCAGCGCGCCGCCATCGACGCCGAGCTCCGCGCGCTCGACACCCGCCGGCCCGCCGATCATGCCGCGGCACCGGGCGACATCATCGTCACGGGCCGGGCGCTCTCGCTGACGACCAGGGTCGCGGGGCAGACCGTCACCACGATCGACGACAGCGCCGTCCGCAACACGCCGGCCACCACCATCGCCGACATCGTCAGGCTCGCGCCGGGTGTCGCGGTCATCCAGGGCAACGGCCCGCGCGCCGTCGGCGTGTCGATCCGCGGCGCCACCGCGCGGCAGAGCGTCGGCGCCCGCACCCTCCAGGTGG
>CAXTNG010000148.1:5279-7471 GCA_964245475.1 uncultured Sphingomonas sp.
ACAGCGTGTACGCCGTCAGCCCGGACGGCTACCTCGCCCGCTTCGACCTCACCGATCCGCATGCCTATGGTGCGGTCGACATCGTTCGCGGGCCATCGTCGGCGCGCTACGGCAATTACGCGCTTGGCGGCGCGGTCAATTTCCGCACCCGCCGCGGCCGCGACCTTGAGGGGCTGGAAGCCGGCACCGATGTCGGCGGCGAAGGTTATGCCAACGTCTACGCCACCCTGGGCCACGCCGGGGCCGCTTACGATTACAGCCTGTTCGCCAGCCTCGCCGGCGCGGACGGCGCGACCGGGCACACCGGATATCAGACCGGCACGATCAACGCCTATGGCACCTATGCGCTGGGCGCGCGCGACCGCATCGCCGCCAAGCTGATCTACAACGAGGGCGAGTTCCGCCTCTCCACTCGCCTCTCGTACAACCAGTATCTCGCCAACCCGTACCAGCGGGGCTGCGAGCACGCAGCAAGCGCCGCGCCCGGCTGCGGCACCATTGCGGTGCTGGCCAACGGCGTGAACGGCGCCCGCATCGCGCAGACCGCGGCCGAGGGCGACCTCGCGCGCAACGACCGGCGCACGATCGTCGGCGGGCGTTACGAGCACGACTTCGGCCCGAGCACCACCTGGCGCACCCAGGCGACCTTCGACAGCCGCGTCGTCAACCAGCCGACCAGCGCCACCCCTTTCAAGGGCACGCTCGACAGCTACAACCTCACCACCGACGTCACTGACCGCGGCACGCTGCTCGGCCTGCCCGCGACCGGGTTCGTCCAGCTCTTCTACAACTATCTCGACAACCAGAGCTTTAGCTTCAACAAGACTCCTGCCGGCCGCAACGGCTTCGGCGCGCTGGTCAGCACCACCTTTGGCGATGTCCGCAACATGGGCGCCCGCGCCCGCGAGGAGCTCCAGCTCACGCCTGCGCTCCAACTGATCGCGGGCGTCGGCGCCGAGCGCTCGATCATCCATGTCCGCCAGACGACGTATTCCTATCCGCTCAACGCCAACCCGACGCTTACCGTCATTCCGGCGCTACGCCGCTTCTGGAACGTCGCGCCCGAGGCCTCGCTGGTCTGGCAAGCCGCCGAACCGCTCAGGCTCCATGCCCGCATCGGCACCGGCTATGGCATTCCGCAGGCGGGTCAGCTGTTCGTCACCCCCGCCGGCACCTTCGGCAACAACGTCGCGCTCAGGGCGCAGAGGAACACCGGCGCCGACCTCGGCGCTGAGGTGACGCTCGGCACCTTCCACGCAGAGTCGACCGGCTATTACGTATGGTTCCAGGGCGAGCTGGTCACCCAATCCGCAGGCATCGGCCTGCAGGCCTATACCGCCAACGCGCCCCGATCGGTCCACCGCGGCGTCGAGGTCGGTGTCGACTGGCGCCCCCTTGCCGGCATCAAGCTTCAGGCAAGCTACAGCTACAACGACCATTATTACACCGATTTTCAGGAGCGCCTGACCTCCGGCGCTGTCTCTGCGCTGCTGAACCGCAACGGCAACGCCATTCCCGGCGTCATCCCGACCTTCGCCAACGCGCGGGTCGGATACGACCAGCCGCATGGCGGCCTCGCGGGCCTCGGCGGCTTCGTCGAGGTCACCTATCGCGACCGATATTCCATCGACAACGGCAACCGGCTCGCGCTCCCCGCCTATACGTTGGTCAACGTCAACCTCCACTACGACCCGCCACGCTCGGACGACTGGTGGTCGAGGCTCAGCCTGTTCGCCTCGGTGCAGAACCTGTTCGACCGCACCTATGCGGGCTCCGCCTCGGTCATAGCCGACAGCCTGACCGCAGCCGGCACCGAAAACGGCCCGGCGGTCCTCAGCAACACCACCGGCACGATCTACGCCGGCCAGCCGCGCACGGTGTACGCCGGCGTCAAGACGAGGTTCTGACCCATGCCCGCTTACGCCACCGTCTGGCGCTGGCATTTCTATGCCGGGCTGTTCTGCATGCCCTTCGTGCTCTGGCTGGCGGTCACCGGCTCGATCTATCTGTTCCGCCCGCAGGTCGAGGCGCTGATCGACCATCCCTATGCTCACGTCGCCGGCTCCGGTCCGCGCGCCACCGCCGCCGCGCAGGCGCAAGCCGCGGTGCGCGCGGTGCCGGGCTCAGTCCTCCACCGCTACCAGCTCCCCAACACGCCGGAACAAGCGGTTCAGATCATCGTCGGCAGGGGC
>CAXTNG010000148.1:7481-8022 GCA_964245475.1 uncultured Sphingomonas sp.
TGTGCACCAACCGTTCCGCGTGCACCCAGCACAGGGCATGCCGGCCGACGGCGAGATGCGCGACGCGCTCGGCGCGCAGGATCACCTGTATACGGTCGTCGAGAAACACGGCGACGGCACGCAGGAGGTCCGCGTCTACGTCCACCCGCAGACGCTCGCCGTGCTCAAGACCGTCGACGAGGACCGGCGCCTCATGCGCATCATCTTCCGCCTGCACGGCGAGCTGCTCGCGGGCGATCCCGGGTCCTACGTCGTCGAACTCGCCGCCTCCTGGACGATCGTGATGATCCTCACTGGGCTGTTCCTTTGGTGGCCACGCGGCGGAGGGCTCGGCGGCGTGCTCTACCCCCGCCTCACCGCCAAGGGCCGACGCTTCTGGCGCGACCTGCACGGCGTCACCGGCTTCTGGGTCTCGGCAATGGCGCTGTTCCTGCTGCTCTCCGGCCTGCCCTGGGCGAAGAGCTGGGGCAGCTACCTCAAGGCGGTGCGCTCCGTTGCCGAAGGCACCGCGCCCAGGCAGGATTGGGCCGCCGGCCCAGCC
>CAXTNG010000149.1:0-2568 GCA_964245475.1 uncultured Sphingomonas sp.
GCCGCCACCGGCTTCTCCCTCTTCGCCGACGCGCTCGCCGCGCAGGGTGCGAGGCCCGAGCGGCGCCGGCTGTTCCTCCCGGTCGGCACGCCGGCGGCAGAGGGCGCTGCGCTGCGGGCGGAGGGCTGGGTCACCGTTGCGGCGCTGGAGGCCGGCGACACGCCCGAGGCGCAGGTGTGCACGCATATGTGGGCGGAAGGCGAAGCGCGGCTGGCCGGCGCCTAAGGGCGGCTGCGAAGTTGACACGGGGTTGACACTATCACGCCTGTCCGTTCGGCCTTTGCCGAGACGAACGGCCCGGCTTGCGGCGCTTGCGCGGCGCGTTGCCGCCGCTTCGACGGTGCGCGCCTGGAGCCGGAGCGTCGCGTGATCGGCGCGCCGGTGGCGTGTGCGCGACGCTTGCCGATCCCGATGCGGTCGCCGGCGTGGGCCGGATGAGAAGCGATGGTCGGGGCGATGACGGGCATTGCCCGTTCCTGCCGAACGGGGTGCGTGTAGGACAGGAAAAATCAACACATGGTACGGCACGCCCGTCCAAGCCGTCTTCCTGGACGATCACGCCGACGACAATTTCGACCATGCTGGGCCCGACTTCGTCGGTCCATTGGCCCAAGGAGGCCGCGCCCAGAAGGCGATTACCCCAGGGGGGGCTTGAGCTGTGATAACAGTGGCGGTTCAGACGGGCCGGATCATACTCTGGAGGATTGGGCGGGAACGGTCCATTATGGCGGCATGAGCGACTATGACGACACATTGCCGGAGGACGGAACGACGGGTCTGACGCTGACCCGGCGCACTGCGCTCGGCACGGTTGCGGGCGCAGCCGTCGCCGTTGCGGCGGCGCCTGCGGCGGACGCTGCCGCGATCGAGCCGCTGCGCGCGAGGCTGCCGCAGGCGCTGACGATCCGCCCGACGATCAACGGCCGGCGCATGACGGTCGAGATCGACCCGCGCACCTCGCTGCTCGACCTGCTGCGCGAGCGGCTGGGGCTGACCGGCGCGAAGAAGGGCTGCGACCACGGCCAGTGCGGCGCCTGCACCGTGCACATCGACGGCCGCCGCGTCGCCTCCTGCCTGACGCTGGCCGCCAAGGTCGACGGCAAGCAGGTGCGCACGATCGAGGACCTGTCCAAGGGCGACGCGCTTCACCCGATGCAGCAGGCGTTCATCGACCATGATGCGCTGCAATGCGGCTATTGCACCCCAGGCCAGATCATGGCGGCGGTCGCCTGCGTCGCCGAGGGGCACGCCACCTCTCGCGCGAGCATCCGCGAATATATGAGCGGCAACATCTGCCGTTGCGGTGCCTATCCCGGCATCGTCGCGGCGATCGAGGATGCCGCCGCGAAGATGGGGCACGGCTGATGCAACCGTTCAGCTACGCCCGCCCCGCCAGCGCTCCCGACGCCGTCAGCGCCTTCGCGCGGGCCGGCGACGGCGCCCGCTTTATCGCGGGGGGCACAACCCTCTACGACCTGATGAAGCTGGGCGTCGAGCGGCCGGCGCACCTGATCGACGTCACCGCGATCCCGCACCTCGACGGAATCGAGACCGGCGGCGACCGGCTGCGGTTCGGAGCACTCGCGCCGATGAGCGCGGTCGCCGCAGACCCGGTCGTGTCGCGCGACTATCCCGTGCTCGCCGAAGCGCTCCAGAAGGCGGCGTCGCAGCAGCTGCGCAACATGGCGACCGTCGGCGGCAATCTCCTTCAGCGGACGCGCTGCATGTATTTCCGCAACGGCGCGGGCAGCACCTCGACGGTCGGCGTCTACCCCTGCAACAAGCGTGCGCCGGGCAGCGGCTGCGCGGCGATCGGCGGACTCGACCGGGGTCAGGCGGTGCTCGGCACCAGTCCTTCGTGCACCGCTGTGTCGCCCGGCGACTGGCCGGTGGCGCTGACCGCGATGGACGCCGCAGTCGAGCTGCTCGGCCCCGCGGGCACGCGGACGCTGCCGATCGCCGAGCTGTACCGCCTGCCCGGTGACACGCCGCACCTGGAATTTACCCTTGCGCCCGGGGAGATGATCGTCGCGTTGACCGTGCCGAAGACGCCCGCGGGACGGCTGTCGACCTATCACAAGATCCGTGATCGCGAATCCTACGCCTTTGCGTTGGCCTCCGCAGCGGTCGCGCTGGAGATGGACGGCGAGCGGGTCGTGAGCGCGCGCATCGCGCTCGGCGGGGTCGCGACCAAGCCGTGGCGCGCGGGCGAGGCCGAGCAGGCGCTCGCCGGCCGTATGCTCACCCCCGAGTCCGCGCTCGCCGCGGGGCGCATCGCGCTCAAGGGCGCTACTCCCGGCAAGTCCAACGGCTTTAAGATCGAGCTCTGCGCCCGCACGGTGGCCGACGCCCTCATCAGCGCTTCGCGGAGGACCGCCGCGTGACCGTATTCGCCGACCGCGCCCGCATCGACGCGCGCGACAAGGTGCTTGGGCGCAACGTCTACGCGGCCGACGTGGCGCTTCCCGGCCTGCTCCACGCGATGCTGGTCCCGGCGACGATCGCCAAGGGCACGATCACCGCGCTCCTCGGCGCGCCGTTTTTCTGCTATCTCCTGCGCCGCGAGGC
>CAXTNG010000149.1:2578-7986 GCA_964245475.1 uncultured Sphingomonas sp.
CGCCGATTTTCCGCCGCTGCCTCCGTCCGGGCCGGCCGCGTCGGCGCGTGCCGCCGCCACCAATCCCGTGCCCACGATCGAGACGGCGATCGCCTATCGCGGGCAGCCGGTCGCGCTCGTCGTTGCCGAGACGCTGGAGGCGGCGATACAGGGCGCCGAGGCGGTGAGGCCGGTCTATGCCGCGGAGCGCTTTGCCGCGACGATCGACTCGCCCGGCGGGCAGCGGCAACCGGGGAAGGAGAAAGTGGCGGGCGACCCCGCCAAGGCCCTGGCCGCCGCCACCTTCAGGCTCGACGCCGCGTATGAGAGCCCCAAGCAGCACCACAATCCGATGGAGATGATCTCCACCACCGCGATCTGGTCGGGCGGGAGGCTGACGATCCACGAGGGCTCGCAGGTGGCGGGGACCGTCAAGGTCGTCGTGGCAAAGACGCTCGGCCTGGACCCTGCGCAGGTCGACGTAAAGAGCCCCTCGGTCGGCGGCGCGTTCGGGCAGAAGGGCGGCGTCCAGCGGCAGACGGCGATCGTCGCCCGCGCTGCCATCCTCACCGGCCGCCCGGTCAAGCTGGTCGTGCCGCGCGGCCAGATCTTCCACGTCGCCACCTTCCGGCCGAACAGCCGGCACCGCGTCCGGCTGGGGGCCGACGCGGGCGGCAAGCTGGTCGCGGCGCGCTACGACACCGAGCAGCAGCAGGCGCGCGCCGGCTTCTTCCGCCCCGACTATCACCAGAAGCCGCGCGGCCTCTACGCCATCCCCAACTACGGCGGCTCCGACGCCAACATCGCGCTCGACACCCAGGCACCGGGGTATATGCGCGCGCCCGCCGAGCATCCGTCCTGCTTCGCCTTCGAGAGCGCGATCGACGAGCTCGCGTTCAAGCTGGGGCAGGACCCCGTTGCCTTCCGCATCGCGAACGACACCCGGATCGACGCGGAGACCGGCCAACCTCTGTCGTCGCGCTGGCTGAAGGAATGCCTGACCGAGGGCGCCCGCCGCTTCGGCTGGGAGAAGCGCTCACCTGCGCCCGGGTCGATGACCTTGTCGGATGGGACGCAGGTCGGCTGGGGCGTGGCGTCGGGCCTCTATCCGTCGAACGTCACGCCGGCGATCGCGACATTGCGCATCGCCGCGGACGGCAGCACGCGCTTCGCGACGTCCGGGCATGAGATGGGGCAGGGCATCCGCTCCGCCATAGCGGCCGTGCTGATCGAGGAGCTCGGCGCCGACCCGGACAAGCTCGACATCCGCATCGGCGACACGTCCGCAGCGCCTCAGCATCTTACCGCAGGGTCGTGGGGGACGTGCAGCAGCGTGCCCGTCGCCGCGGAGGCGGTCGCCAAGATGCGCGCGGCAGTGGCCGAGCTGATCGGCACCCGCAAGGTCGGCGGCACGCTCCACCGCCAGCTCGCCGCCGTCCGCCGCCCGTTCCTGGAGGTGGAGGTGTCGCACCTCGGCCCCGGGCAGAAGCCGGATGCGCTCGACGCGCTCAAGGCCGGGCAATATGCCATCTGGGGGCCGCGCTACCCCGGCTTTACGTCGATCAGCTTCATCGCGCATTTCGTGGAGGTGCGGATCGAGCCCACTACCCGGCGTATCCGCATGCCGCGAGCGGTCAGCATCGCCGACTGCGGCCGCGTCGTCAGCCCGCGCACGGCGAAGAGCCAGGTGCAGGGCGGCGTCGTCTGGGCGTTCGGCGCGGCGCTGCGCGAAGCCGCCGAGGTCGACCCGCGCTACGGCGGCGTGCTCAACGAAGACCTGGCCGACTATGTCGTGCCGGTGAATGCCGACATCGGCGACATCGACGTCGGCTTCATCAACGAGCCCGATCCGCTGGCGAACTCGGTCGGAGTCAAAGGGCTTGGAGAGGTGGCGATGGTCGGCGCCGCGGCGGCGATCGCCAATGCCGTGTTCCACGCCACCGGCAAACGGCTCCGCGAGCTGCCGATCCGGATCGAGCATCTGCTCTGAAGCCATGGTCGCGTGGCATCAAATCCAGCGCGCTTCCTCTCGCCTCAGCCAGCTGTCGGCTTCGGCGATGCGGCCGCGCTCCGCGTCGCTGCGCAACACTGGCCCTTTGCCCAGCCGGCCTTGCTGGCCGCGATGAACTCGTCGGCCGTTCCCCGCACGCCACCCGGCGACCATTCGCCCGCCAGCGTGCCAGATCTGCCGCAGATATTCGCCGGAGCTGGAAGGCGCCGCAACGGTTCCGTAACGCCGTGTAACCCTGCCGTACCGTAATGAACGTGACGGTGCCGAAGTCGTCCCCGATGAGCACCCCGGAGCGATGCCAGGCATCGTCAAGGGAGGGATCGATGACGCGGACGACAATCGCCTTGCTGGCGGGATGCGCGGCGATGGGGGTGCCGGCGGGGCCGCTCGCTGCGCAGACGGCGCCGCCCGCCGACCAGCAGGCCGACGTGCTGGTGATTGGCGAGACGCTCGACACGCTCACCCTGCCGAGCGCAACAGGAAGCCGGCTCGGCCTGTCGATCCTGGAGACCCCAGCGAGCGTGGCGGTGTTGCAGGGCGACGAGATCCGCGCGCGCGGCGACCTCTCGGTCGTCGATGCCGTCACGCGGGCGCCCGGCATCACCAGCGTCGCCAATCCGGGCAACGGCGGGACTGCGCTTGCCGCGCGCGGCTTCAGCGGACAGGGTTCGGTGCTCCAGCTGGTCGACGGCATCCGGCTGTTCCCGGTCGCGGGGACGATCACCTTTCCGACCGATCCCTGGACGGTCGGCAGCATCGAGGTGCTGAACGGCCCGGCCTCTGTGCTCTACGGCCAGGGCGCGCTCGGCGGCGCGGTCAACATCCTCACCAAGCAGCCGACCGCCGCGACCCGGATCGACGCCGAGGCGAGCTACGGGTCGCAGGACACCAAGCACATCGCCGCAGGGGCAGGCGGGCCGATCGGCGGCGGCTTCTCCTATCGCGTCGACGGCAGCTGGCGGCAATCGGACGGTTATGTCGACCGCGGCGAGTCGCGCAGCTACGCGCTGTCGGCGGCGCTCCGCTTCGCGCCTTCGGACGCCTTCGCGCTGACGCTGCGCGACGATTACGGCAACAACCGGCCGACCGAATATTTCGGCACGCCGCTGATCGCCGGGCGGCTGGTCGACCGCAACCAGCGGCGCAACTACAATGTCGCCGACGCAGACCTCCATTACCGCGACAACCGGACGACGCTCACCGCCGAGTGGCGGCCGTCGGACGCGATCACGATCAGCAACGCCGCGTACCGGCTCACCAGCAAGCGGCTGTTCAAGGATCTGGAGAGCTATTTCTACAACGGCACGACAGGGCGGATCGACCGCTTCGACAACCTCGGCATCGTTCACGACCAGACGCAATACGGCGACCAGGGCAGCGCCAAGCTGTCGACGCCGATCGGCGAGAAAACGAGCAACGACCTGGTCGTCGGCTTCGACGTCAACACAATCAAGCTGACCTATTCGAACGACTTCGGTTCCGACCCGCAGGAAGATTCGGTCGATCCCTACACGTTCAACCCCGGCCTGTTCTTCGACACCCAAGGGATCGCGCCGCGCTATCTCACCCGCACCAGCGAGTGGAGCCTGTTCGCCGAAGACCGGCTGAAGCTCACGCCCGAGCTCTCGGTGGTCGGCGGCGTGCGCTACGAGGAGGACAAGGTCCGCCGCCGCAACATCGTCCGCAACGCGCAGGGGCAGGAGGTGGGCACGGTCAGCGCCTTCCCCAACGGGCAGGCCTCGCGGACGCTGCGCAACACCACCTGGCGGGTCGGCGCGGTATACCAGCCGACCCGCACGCTGTCGCTCTACGGCCAGTATTCGACCGGCGTCGATCCGCTCGGGACGCTGACCACCTTCACCACCAACGCCACGCAATTCTACTTCACCAATGCGACCGGCGACCAGATCGAGGGCGGCGTCAAGGCAAGCTTCCTCAACGGCCGCGGCTCGGCAACCTTCGCCGCATACCGCATCGTCAAGCACAACCTCGTAGCGCAGCGGACGCCGACGAGTGCGGTCGAGCAGATCGGCCAGCGCTCGGCCAAGGGGATCGAGGCGGACCTGTCGGTAAGCCTGCCCGCTGGCTTCGCGATCAGCGCCAACGGGACGGTGCTCGATGCCGATTACGACGACTTCATCAGCGGCGGCACGAACTATACGGGCAAGACGCCGCCCAACATCCCCGAAACCGCGGCGAACCTGTCGCTGCGCTGGGACGCGACCGCCAAGGTGCAGGCGCGCGCCGAGCTGCGCTACGTGGGCAAGACGTATTCGGACAACGCCAATACCTTGCGCATCCCCGCTTATGCGGTGGTCGACGGCGGGGTGAGCTATGCAGTGACCGATCACGTCGCGGTCGACTTGCGCGTCTACAATCTGCTCGACAAGGATTATGCGATCACCAGCTACAATGACGAGCAGTGGATTCTCGGCAGGCCGCGATCGGTGGACCTTGCGCTCCGTGCGCGGTTTTAAGGCACGAATAATCGGATGAGCTCGGTCCAACCTCGGTTCGCCCTGAGCGAAGTCGATGGGCACTCCCAAGTGCTTCAATTGCGCTCAGCACGAACGGAGAAGGGATTGCCTGCAAGGCACTCGCGCAGCTGGAGGCATCGCGCCAAGCGCTGGCTGTATATCGTCCACCGTTGGGTGGGGATCGTCACTTGCCTGCTGTTCGCCGTCTGGTTCGTGTCCGGGCTGGTGATGGTCTACGTGCCCTTTCCGTCGCTCGGTCGGGCGGAACGGCTCGCCGGGCTGCCTGCGGTCGACTGGGCCCGCGTTGCCGTTCAGCCCGCAGCGGCACTCGGATCGGCCGCGCTCCCCAAGACGATGGCGCTGGAGATGCGCGGAGCGGAGCCGGTGTGGCGGATCGATCCGTGGGACGGTCCGCAACAGGTGATCTCCGCGCGGGACGCGCATCCGCTCGGGCCTGCCGGAGCAGAGGACGCGCGCGCGATCGCGTCGGCGTTCGGTGGGGCGGCGGTGACTACGCTGGAGAGCGTCGAGCGCGACCAGTGGACGGTGGCGGGCGGCTTCGACGCGCATCGGCCGCTGTGGAAGGCGAACCTCGCCGGGTCGGGCGGGCGCGTGCTCTACGTCTCGTCGCGAACCGGCGCGGTGGTGCTCGACACGAACGCGCGTGAGCGGTTCTGGAACTGGCTGGGATCGGTGCCGCACTGGATCTATCCGACCGTGCTGCGGCAGGACAATGCCGTCTGGCGGCAGGTGGTGATGTGGGTCTCCGGGCCGTGCGTCGTCGGCGCGGTCACCGGGTTGTGGATCGGTATCCTGCGCCTCAGGCCCGGCCGCCGCCGATTCAAGCGCGGGCGCATGACGCCCTATGCCGGCTGGATGAGATGGCATCACGTCGCCGGGCTGCTTGGCGGCGTGACGCTTACCGCCTGGATGTTCAGCGG
>CAXTNG010000150.1:0-7961 GCA_964245475.1 uncultured Sphingomonas sp.
GGGCGACGCGCCTCGTTCGCGCCTCGCGGGTCTGCGCGCGGGCGCTTGGGCGGCGAGCGCCGCGGCGGCGATGCCGGCCAGCGCGCAGAGCTCGTCGTTGTCCGAAGTGTCGCCGGTGACGCCGACCGCACCCAGCGGCCGGCCTGCCTCGTCCACGACGATCACGCCGCCTGCTGCGGGAAGCAGGCCGTTCGGCGCGATTGAGCCGAGCGCCGCGACGAACGTGGGGCGTTCGGCGGCCATGTCGGCGATCCGGCGGCTCGATGTGCCGAGCGCCAGCGCGCCGCTCGCCTTGGCGATGGCGATCTGCGGACGCAGTGTCGATGCTCCGTCCTGCCGCTGAAAGGCGAGCAGATGCCCGCCTGCATCGAGCACTGCCACTCCGAGCGGCTTGAGCCCGATCTCGGCACCTTTCGCCAGCGCCGCGGCAATTACGGCATTGGCTTGGTCCAACGTAATGTGAGTCACGAGGGTCTCCGACGCGAAGCGGCTATGCGGGCTCGCGCTTGTCGGCGCTGAACAACTTCTCCGCCGTTCGGAAATAATCGGAGAATTGGTCGTCGTCCCCCGGCGATGGAGTGCCCTCGCGCACGGTGGTGCGCCGCATGTCGCGGCGATGATTGAGGATGTCATACTCCGCGCCGCGGTGCATGGTCGTCAGGTTGTCCCAGATCACCAGGTCGCCGGGCTCGTACTTCACGCTGAATACGTACTGAGGCTGGGTAGCCCAGTCGATCAGCTCCCGGATCAGCGCGCGCCCTTCCTCGCGCGGCATGCCGACGACGTCGCAGGCATGCGCCGCGACGAACAGTGCCTTGCGGCCGGTGGCGGCTTGCGGGAGGACCAGCGGCTGGCGCGCTTTCGGCTTGGCGTCGACATCGTCGTCGATCAGCGGAAAGCCGGCGAGCATCCGCGAGTACCAGTAGGAATGCTCAAGTTCGAGATGCTCGATCTGGTCCTTCTTCGCCTGCGGGAGATCGTCGTAGGCGGAGCGCGTGTCGGCGAAAGACGTCTCGCCCGCGACCGGCGGAACCTCGTGCGCCAGGAGCAGCGAATATGAAGTGCGGATCGGCATGAATGAGCTGTCCGTGTGCCAAAGCCAATCGCCCGCCTTGCGAAGTAGCGCGGTGTCGTCGCGGATGATCTCGCCAGTGATCGCGTCGATGTTGCTCGCGTCGAACAACTCGCGGTGCTTTAGGCGCGAGACCCGACCTGTGATCGCGGGCGCAAGCTCGAGATGGCCGAATATGCGGCTGAACGCGACGTGGCTCTCATCATCGAGGCCGGTGTCGCGATAGACGCACACGCCCCATCGATCCATCGTGTCGACGATCTCGCGCCGGCACTCGGCGCTGAGCTGCCGGGAGATATCCACGCCCGACACCTCGGCGCCGAAGCGCGGTAGGATGGGCTCGACGGTCAAGGACATCGCTGATCTCTCCTCGGCGCGTGTTACATGGCCGGAACCCGTCTAGGCGCAGGCACGCAGGGCTCGCCAAGACAAAGTCGATTTGGCGGGAAGGCAGAAGCGCGCTCGTGCTCTTCGACCTGCGATCGACTATGCTCGCCACGTTAGGGTGATTGGAACAAGGAGCGCGCATGTCGATCGACGAAGCAGGCACCTACGTCATCGGCGACAGGGCGGTGAAGCGGCTCGGCTACGGCGCTATGCAGCTTGCCGGTCCCGGCGTCTTCGGCCCGCCTCGCGACCATGCCGCCGCAGTGGCCGTTCTGCGCGAAGCGGTTGAGCTGGGGGTCGATCATATCGACACCAGCGACTTCTATGGTCCGCACGTCACCAACCGGCTGATCCGCGAGCGCTGCATCCCTATCCCAACGATCTCATTCTGGTCACCAAGATCGGGGCGCGGCGAGGGGACGATGCGTCGTGGAACCCGGCGTTTTCCGCCGCGGAGCTCGAGCACGCGATCCGCGACAATCTCGATAATTTGGGGCTGGATGCGATAGAGGTGGTAAACCTGCGCCTGATGTTCAGCCGGCACGGCCCGGCGGAAGGATCGATCGAGGAGCCGCTGACCGCGCTGGCCGAACTGCAGCGGCGCGGGCTCGTCCGCCATATCGGCCTTAGCAACGCCACCGCCAGCCAAGTCGAGGAAGGACAGAAGATCTGCGAGATCGCTTGCGTGCAGAACCTGTACAATCTGGCGCAACGCGGCGACGACGATCTGATCGACATGCTCGCGGTGGGCGGCATCGCCTACGTCCCGTTCTTCCCGCTGGGCGGGTTCAGCCCGCTGCAATCGGCCGAGCTCGACGCAGTCGCCGGTCGCCTGAGTGCGACGCCGATGCAGGTCGCGCTCGCCTGGCTGCTGAAGCGCTCGCCTAACATCCTGCTGATTCCCGGTACCTCGTCGGTCGACCACCTCCGAGAGAACATGGCGTCGGCATCGCTCAGGCTGTCGGACGACGAGGTCGAGGTGCTTGACGCGATCGGAGGCGCCGCCGATCGGAGCTGAGGCGATCGTCAGGCGGTTCCTGCCTGAAAACGCGCATACTCCTGGCGGATATAGTCCTCGACCGAGGTCGGCGCGCGCCCGAGCAGCCAGGTCAGCACGTTAGGGTTGCCGACGAAATCATACGCGTCGTAGCAGGCGCCGATCGCGCGGAAGACCTCGAACTCGTAGGGCAAGTCCGCCGCGGTGACCGTTCTGCCTGCTGCCAGCAAGGCGTCGACCGCCGGGTGCCTGCGGTACTTAACCATGAACTCGTCGGCCGACACGGTCTCGGCGCGGACTGGCCGTCCGGTGACCCGGGTGAACCGGTCGGCGATCTCATAAGCGGTCAGGCAGTCGCCAGAGCTGAGCTCGTAGGTCGCACCGTGGTGCCTGGCGCCCTCGCAGATCACCTTAGCAGCCGCTGCGGCGTAATCGTCGAGCACGAGCAGCGACTGGCGGCGGTCCGACGACCACCACAGTCTGAATACCTCGCTCTCGAACACCGGAGCCGCAGGCGGCATATAGTTGGTCGGCTGAAGAATGGTCCAGCCAATGCGCGACACGATGATCCGCCGCTCGATCGCGAGCTTGGCGCGATGCTGGAGGAGCCGGTCCTCGATCGCGTGCAGCACCGAGCTGAACACCAGGTGCTTGACCCCCGCCGCTTCGGCGGCCTCGACTACCGCGAAGCCCATCTCCTCCTCGCGCGGGTGCAGCGCGGGGCCGACGTGGTACACGGTCTCGACGCCCTCCATCGCGCGCGTCAGCGCGGCGGGATCGCTCGCGTCGCCGTGGATCGCCTCGGCGGCACCCAGCGCAGTCAGCGCCGCGAGATCGCCCGACGCGCGCATCGCCCGGACTGTCTTGCCGGCGCGGGCGAGCAGTGGGATCAACCTTTGCCCTTGGTTGCCGTAAGCGGCGGTCACCAGGATCATGGAAGCCTCCTTTGCGAAAATTCGGTTATTCTGAGCGGCGCTGCCTGCCGGCTCAAACTTTGTAGGAAGCGATCACCTCTTTGGGGAACAGGTCCTCGGGCGTGAGCAGCGTCGGCGTAAGATACTGGGCGTGGGCGAAGCCGCAGAAGGCCTCCAGCGTGTGGCGGTTCGCCTCGACGCCGTACGGCCACAGATCGCCGCCCATCTTGACTTCCATCTCCGCGGCGATCGCCGCGCCCCAGGGTAGGGGGATGCGTGAGGTCGTGATCTCCCGGATGCGCGCCACGGCCGCGTCCTTGGATCGTTCGAACGCCGTCAGTAGGTTTCGGGCGGTCCAAGGGTAAGCCTCGAAAACGGCGCGCCGCATCGACACGATGTGCATGATCGGAAAGATTCGGGTCGCCTCGAAATAGGCCACCTCGTCCTTCCGGAAGTCGGGAAAGAGGCGAACGATATCGGGATGGCCCGCCAGAAAGCTCCTCGGCGGTCGAGCGGAGAGCGCCGCGTCGATCTCGCCGGACGCCAGCATGTCGCTCAAGGATGCTTGGGGCCGCGCTTCGTAGTGCATGGCGGCGGGTAGGCTGAACTTGACCTTCTCAACCCGGCCCGGCTCGTTGACGCTGGCCTGCACCCAGCGCACGCGATCGAGCGCCACGCCGTAATGGTCCGACAGCATGCCACGCACATAGACGCCTGCGGTCTGCGCCCACTCGGGGATGCCGACCGAGCGGCCTTCGAGATCCTTGGGCGAGCCGATGCCGCTGTCCCGGCGCACATAAATCGAGGAATGCCGGAAAAGGCGCGCGAGGAAGACGGGAAGGCCTACGATCGGCGACTTGCCCGTGCCGGCCAAGGTGACGAACTTGGCGAAGGAGGTTTCGGCCACATCGAACTCGTCGTTCCGGAGCCAGCGAAACGCCTTCTCTTCGATCGGCAAGATCAGCGCGGTCAGGGCGATGCCGTCGGGCTGGATCAATCCACTCGCCAGGTCGCGGGCATGCTCGTATTCCGAGATCGCCAGCGTCAGGTGCAGCTGAGCCCCGCCGGGTCCGGAAACGACGGGGGGCATGCGCGTGGTCGGGGCCGTCATGATCGTTCACCTCGTTCCTCGATGTCGCGGGTTGTCATTGACTTGGCGTGGGGTAGCCGCGGCGAGCCTTGAAGTCTTTGACCAGTTCCTTGACGTGGCTGGTCAGCGGGAGGGGGAAGCGCAGGCTGTCCGCCTCGTGCTGGGCGATGGTCATGTCCTTCTCGGCCCATGGTATCGGGCGGGTGTCGGCCTGCTCGATCAGCGGGAAGTTGGCCGCGCTGCTGCGTACCAGAGCGCCGCGCATCCGCTCCTGATCGATGCCGAATCGCTCGCCGAAGCGGAGCCCCTCGTCGTTGGCGGCCAGGCACGCCCACAGGATCATGTTGTTGACCATCTTGGCCACCTGGCCGCTGCCGAACGGGCCGAGGTTGAAGATGTCGGTCGCGACAGCAAAGGTCTCGAGCAGCGGACGGCAGACCTCGAATACCGCCGCGTCGCCGCCGCCCAGGACGAGCATCGTGCCGTTCTCCGCCGCGCGGGCGCTGCGCGTCGTCGGCATGTCGAGCAGCCGGACGGCGCAACCCTCCAGCCGCCGGGCGAGCCCGCGTGCGTAGCTAGGCGACACCGTCGAGCTGACGCCAATGACGAGGTTGGGCGTAGCGGCGGCTAGGATGCCGTCCTCGCCGAAGATCACCTCCTCGACCTGCGCTTCAAAGCCGACAACGACGATGACGATTTGGCTGCGGGCGGCGACCTCCCGCGGCGACGCGAGCGGCTCCATCGCGCACCCATCCGCCGTCGAGCGGCACGCCGTCGGATCAGGATCGGGCCCGAGGACCGTATAGCCCGCCGCCGCGAGGTGCCGGCACATCGGGCGGCCGATCGCGCCCAGACCGACGACTCCGACCGTCTTGATCTCCACGATCCGCTCCTCTCTGCCGGCGCGTCAGGCTGCCTGCGCGGGCACGCGCAGTCCGAGGCGTTCGAGACGCGGCAGAATTTCGTCACGCAGCGAGGCGAACTCGCCGATGTAGTTGACTAGCCCTACCGCCATGCCGTCCAGCCCCGCATCGCTCAGCTGCTTCAGCGTCGCGGCGACCTCATCGTAGCTGCCGACCAGCGGGAAGCTGCCGATGCCAGCCATGTGCCGCTCCTTCATCCGGCGGATCATCTCGGGCGGGATCGACTGCCCGCCCCCTTGGATGCGGATGGCGACGATATGCTCGGCTCCTTCCCAGTCGCCGTTCTCGAGGACGACGTAGCGGTAGAACTCGTGCGCCTCCTTCGCCGTCGGCCGGGTGAAGATGTGGCCGCTGGAATAGCAGCCGATCGGCCTTGGCGCGGCATCGCTCCGGAGCCGCACAACCTCCGCTGGCAGCTTGTCGATGTCGACGATGCTCATGAACAGGCAATCGGCGTGCCGCATCGCGAAAGCGCGGCCCGCGCCGGACGATCCCGCGCTCATCAACATCGGCATCTCGCCGCCGTACGGCTTCGGCTTGCTCAGCACGCCCTTCAGCCGGAAATACCTGCCGGCATGGTCGAACGGCTCTTCCTCCGTCCAGATGCGCCGGGCGATCTCGATCCACTCCTCGGTGAACACATAGCGCTCGTCGTGCTCGAGCATCGCCACGTTGAACATGCCGTACTCGCCCTCGTTCCAGCCCGATACCATGTTGAGGCCGAAGCGGCCTTCGCCGATGTGGTGCGCGGTGACGATCTGCTTGGCCGCGAAGACGGGATGGATCAGGCCGACGTGCAGGGTGCCGAACACCGCGACCTTCTCCGTCGCAGCGAGCAGCCCGGATGCCCAGGTCAACGTCTCGAACGTCGTCCCCTCGGTGTCCGTTTCGCCCTTGTAGCCTAGCCAGCGCGCGATCGGCAGCACGAATTCCAGCCCTGCGCTGTCCGCCAGCCGGGCCGCCGTCAGGTTGTTCCGCCAGGACGGGTCCCAGCGCTCGGGCGCCTTGGTCATGGTCAGGCCGCCGGAACAATTCATGCCAAACAGGCCGAGCTTGAACCGGTTCGATCCGGGCATCGTGTCGGTTGCCATGTCGTGCCTGACCTCTCCGGACGTGATATCCGGCTACAGAGCAAGCATCAATTACGCAACATCATCGGCAAAACAGCTATTGTATGACGGTAGGATCGAGTCAACATGGCCGATAGTTCAAATCCTCTATCGCCGCTTGAACAAACATTGTGTAGCCACTTACGCGTCGCCCCAGAGATTGGACATGTTGCGCGGATCGTCGAGCAGCGTATAGGCGCCGCTATAGCCGTCGCGATGCGCGACTTCCTCCAGCGCCTGATAGATGACCGCAGCGAGCATGTTCTCCGCGGCCGAAGGCGAATTCGCGGCCTTGCGCATTAGGTAGAGCGTCCGCTCGACCGTGGGATCGACGATCAGCCTGACGCTGAGCTCGCCCGCGCGCTGATCGGCGACGACCCCGCCGAACGGCGTGATCGCACCGGCCTTGCCGCTACGCGCGATCTCCCGGACCGCGTTCAGCGAGCCGACCTCGTAGCGTCCGATCAGCGGCATATCGATCGTGCGCGCGGCCGCCTCGCTGATGTGGCGGATTGAGTTCTGCTCATCCGGCAGCGCGAGCGGCTTGTCCAGCACTTCGGCGAGCGTGATCGGCGTGTTGGGCTCGCCGGCCGCGCTTACGTAGAACAGGCGCTCGCGCAGGATCGCGACCGACTGGACGCCCTTGGTCTCCAGCACGCCGAAGCCAAGCCCGATATCGACGACGCCGTTGTCCACCCATTCCGCGACCGCCTGGCTCAAACCCTCGACAATCTTGATCTTCATCTTGGACTCGGCGGTGCCCTCGACGATCGCCCTAGCAAGCAGGATGGTGAGGCTGGCGGTCAGTCCGATGGTGATCGACGGCACCGCCCGGTTGCCCTGCAATTCCTTGATGCGCTCGCGGACCTGGCCGGTTCGCTCCAACATGTCGCGCGCCCAGGCGAGGACGAGCTCGCCGGATGCGGTGGGCGACACGCCGCGCGAGGTGCGGACCAGCAGATCCGCGTCGAAGTCGTGCTCCAGGCTGCGGATCTGGAGGCCCAGTGCCGGCTGCGCGACATTGAGCTCGGCGGCGGCGCGCGTAATCGAGCCCAATTCGCATACCCGTACGAAGCCCAGGAGCTGTCTAAGCCGCAACGGTCATCCTAACGTCAGCCATCCTCCAGCGCCGTGCGCTGGACACGCTTGGGTTATTTGCCAAAGCCGATCAGCGGGCAAGCTGTTCCTTCCAGAGCTGCCAAGCGCGCTCGACCTGCAGATGCTCGCCCTCCTCGACCGCCGCCGCCTCGGCGGAGGATAGGAAGGTGATCGGGCCGAGCATTGCCGCCGACGCCTGGATATGCGCGTTGGTCTCCGTGTAGATCGCCCGGTACACCGCCTGCGGCAAGGTGAGGCCTACGACCGTAGAGCCGTGGCCGCGCATCAGGACTACGTTCGCCTGCCCCCGGCGCTCCGCGAGCGCCGCACCCAGCTCCCGGGAGCTGATCAGCAGGTTGGTGCCGTCGCCG
>CAXTNG010000151.1:0-2532 GCA_964245475.1 uncultured Sphingomonas sp.
GCTTCACCCGGCGGACGAAGCGGTCCTTCCACAGCCGGTGCATGCCGCCCGACATCGCGTCGTTCATCAGGTCGTATTTCGCGGCGACGCTGGTGAAGACGCCGCCGACACGCGCGGTCTTCTCGGCGGGGGCCACGTTCTCGTAGCCGAAGGAGACGGTTTCAGTCATGATCGAAAGGGCAAACTCGTGCAGCGTTGCGTTCGGACACTCCGTTCGTGCTGAGCGAAGTCGAAGCACCTGGGAGTGCCCTTCGACTTCGCTCAGGGCGAACGGAGGTTGGGATGCGCTCTAGCCGTGGGTTGCGGCACGGGCAAACCGAACCTAGCTGCCTCGCATGCCCGAGCTCCCCGAAGTCGAGACCACCGTGCGCGGGCTGGCGCCGGTGCTCGCCGGGCAACGGCTGGTGACGGTGGAGCCGCGGCGAGCGGACCTGCGCAAGGCGATTCCAGTCGACCTCAGGCAGCGGATGACCGGCGCGACGGTGACCGCGCTTGGGCGGCGGGCGAAATACGGGCTGGTCGAGACCGACCGCGGCGACACGATGATCTTCCACCTCGGCATGTCGGGACGGTGGCGGGTCGATCCGTCGGAGCCGCTGGTCCACGACCATCTGCTGATCGAGACGGGGGCGGGGCGGAGCGTGGTGCTCAACGATCCGCGGCGGTTCGGCTTTCTCGACCTGGTGCGGACGGATGCACTCGGCAGTTACCCGCCGTTCGCGGCGATGGGGCCGGAGCCGCTAGGGCCGGACTTCACTGCGGCACACCTGCTGCGCGCGTTCGAGGGACGAACCGCACCGGTGAAGGCGCTGCTGCTCGACCAGCGTGTCGTCGCGGGGCTGGGCAATATCTACGTCTGCGAGGCGCTGCACCTCGCACGGATTGCGCCGGGCCGGCCGGCGGGGCAGATCGGCAAGGCGCGGCTGGTACGGCTGGTGGAGGCGATCCGCAGTGTCCTGCTCGCGGCGATCGAGGCGGGCGGGTCGACGCTGCGCGACTATGCGCGGCCGGACGGCGAGCTCGGGTATTTTTCGAAGCAGTGGCGCGCATACGGGCGCGAGGGCGAGCCGTGCGGGTGCGGGGGCACGGTCAAGCGCCGGGTCGATTCGGGGCGATCGACCTTCTGGTGCCCGGCCTGCCAGCGTGGTTGACCGGCAGGAGGCGAGCCGCTAAGGGGCACGCCTTCGAAAGGACGGCCGTCTTCGGCTGCGTCCCTTTTCTTCATGCAATAGCTCAGAGGCAAGAATGGCGAACACGCCGCAGGCGAAAAAGCGTATCCGTCGCAACGAGCGTCGCGCGGAAGTGAACGGCAACCGGGTCGGCCGCATCCGCACCTTCGTCAAGAAGGTCGAGGCGGCGCTGGCGTCGGGCGACAAGGCGACGGCGACCGCCGCCCTCGCGGCTGTGCAGCCGGAGCTGGCACGTGGCGTCGCCAAGGGCGTGCTCCACAAGAACACCGCGAGCCGCAAGTTCGCGCGGCTGACCAAGCGCCTGACCGCGCTGACCTGACATTATTCCATGTGATTGCAAAGGCCCGCCGGGACCCTCCCGGCGGGCCTTTTCGCGTGCGCGGCCGGACCGTCGGCGGAACGGATGGGGACCGTCGGATCAAACCCTAGGATTCGCGGCGATTCGAGTGACAGCCGCGCTCCACCGCCCCGAAAAGCCGTCCGTTATCAGGAGCTTATAAGAAAGTTTGACGGGATTCCGCGGGTCAAGGCGTGTCAACTCCCCTATCATAAAAATGTAACCTTGATCGACTCGTCGGCCCGCTCCTAACTGCCGGTCACGGTGCCGGTGACCATCGGCGCTCTTGAACATAGATTCGGGTTCGTGGGCGGCGGGGGCCGCTCACCAGGGGGCGCTCAGGCGTCGGAAACAATGCGCCCGCCGCACACCTGCGGACGGGCAAAGGAGAGGTGCGCGTGGGCGAACGGGTTGGCGTAGGAGCGCCGAGCGAGGAGGCGAGTGCCTGGGCTCGCGTGCGCGCCAATCTGCGCGAATCGGCAGGCGCCCGGGTGTTCGACCAGTGGCTGAAGCCGATCGCGCTGGTCGAGGGGGACGACCCGGACGCGATCCGGCTCGCGCTGCCTTCCGCGTTCATGACCAATTGGGTGCGCAACCATTACCCGGACCGGCTGGTGCTGGAGTTCCGCGCGGCGCTGCCGCACGTCCGCTCGGTCGCGATCGAGACGCGGGTGGAGATATGGGACCTCTTGCTCATGTACCGCGTCGACTCGCTCGACGGGTAACCGCCGTTGCTGAAGAGCGCCACGCCCTCGCGCGCGACCGGGTTCGGCTTCTGGACGGAGGGATCGAACATGCACCCCCGGACGCCCGACATGGGCCCGGGAACGAGCAGCACGTACGTCCGCCAGGCGGTGTCGAGCACCGTCGGGTCGTAGCCGGGCGCCGAGGTCATCGCCGTGTGCAGGTCGTCGTCCGTCCACGCTGCGGAGGGGTCGTGCTGTTTCAGGGCGTCGGGTAGCGACACCTGACCGTGGTCGGTGACGGAGACGTCCCATCCTGCAT
>CAXTNG010000151.1:2542-7938 GCA_964245475.1 uncultured Sphingomonas sp.
CCATTACCAGGACCGGCTGGTGCTGGAGTTCCGCGCGGTGCTGCCGCACGTCCGCTCGGTCGCGATCGAGACGCGGGTGGGCGGGGCCGAGCCGGTCGTGCTGGTGCCGGTCGCGCCTGCCGTCGCACCGGCGGTCGTCCCGGCTGCCGAGCGCCCGCCGCTCGACACGCGCTTTACCTTCGACGGCTTCGTGGTCGACGCCTCCAACCGGGTGGCGTTCAACGCGGCGCAGGCGATGGCGGAGGCAGGGCCGGCGCGGTTCAGCCCGCTGTTCCTCCACGCGGGCACGGGGCAGGGCAAGACCCACCTGATGCATGCGGTGGGCCATGAGTTCCTCGCGGCCCACCCGGGCGCGCGGGTGCTGGTGATGTCGGCCGAGCGATTCATGTTCGACTTCGTCGGGGCGATGCGCGCGAAGGACACGTTCGCGTTCAAGGCGCGGCTGCGCGGCTGCGACTTGCTGCTGATCGACGACCTCCAGTTCATCGCGGGCAAGGACGCGACGCAGGAGGAGTTCTTCCATACGCTCAACGAGGTGATGGGCGCGGGCAAGCGCGTGGTGATTACCGCCGATCGCGCGCCGCAGGCGCTCGACGGGGTGGAGCCGCGAATCGTCTCGCGGCTGGGCGGAGGGCTGGTCGCCGACATCCGCGCGCCCGAGCCGGCGCTGCGGCGCGCGATCCTCGACCGCAAGTGCGGCGGCCTGGGGGTGGCGGTGCCCGAGGATGTGCGCGACCTGCTCGCCCAGCGCATCCACGCCAACATCCGCGAGCTGGAGGGTGCGCTCAACCGGGTCGCGGCTTATGCGCAGCTTATCGGCGAGGCGATCGACCTGGACTTCGCGGTTGCGACGCTCGGCGACACGCTGCGCGGCGCGCAGCGGCGGGTGACGATCGACGAGATCCAGAAGCGGGTAGGCGAGCATTTCGACCTCAAGCCGCTCGATCTCGTGTCCTCACGGCGGGCGCGGGCGGTGGCGCGACCGCGGCAGATCGCGATGTATCTGGCCAAGCGGCTGACGACGCGCTCGCTGCCCGAGATCGGGCGCAAGTTCGGCGGGCGGGACCATTCGACGGTGATCCATGCGGTGAAGCGGATCGAGGAGCTGCGCGACAGCGACCGCGAGGTAGATGCGGCGGTTCGGATGCTGCTGAGCGAGCTCGGAGGTTAGCTTTTCTCACGCGAAAATGCGAAGGCGCGCAGAGTTTGTTCGCGCAGAGGCGCAGAGGACGCGGAGAGGTTGCGCACGGCCGCGGCAGCGGCCCTTCGATCTCGGCCTGTGGTGATGATTGCGCGCTGCCGCGCGCTATCCCTTCTCTGCGCTCTCTGCGCCTCTGCGCGAAAGATCTTCCTTTCTCTTCGCGTCTTCGCGCCTTCACGCAATCCTATACCTGCAATCCCATCGCCTGCTGTGCCGCGAGCAGGGTCGGGGCGGCGACGTCGCCGGCTTTCGCGGCGCCCTTCTCCAGCACGGCGGCAAGCGCGGCGCGGTCGTCGAGGAGGCGGGTCATGCGGTTGCGGATCGGGCCGAGGGTGGCGATGGCGAGGTCGGCGAGCGCGGGCTTGAATGCGCCGAAGCCTTGGCCGGCGAAGCGCGCGAGGACGGCATCGGCGTGCTCGCCGCCGAGCGCGGCGTAGATCGTGACGAGGTTGCGCGCTTCCGGACGGGCGGCGAGCGCGTCGAGCGTGTCCGGCAGCGGCTCGGCGTCGGTCTTGGCCTTGCGCAGCTTTTGCGCGATCGCGTCGTCCGAGTCGGTGAGGTTGATCCGCGAGGCGTCGGAGGGATCGGACTTGGACATTTTGGCAGTGCCGTCGCGCAGCGACATGATGCGGGGCGCGGCGGGGGAGATGAAGGGCTCCGGCAGGGTGAACAGTTCGACGCCGAAGTCGACGTTGAACTTGACGGCGATGTCGCGGGCGAGCTCGAGGTGCTGCTTCTGGTCCTCGCCGACGGGGACGTGGGTCGCCTGGTAGGCGAGGACGTCGGCGGCCTGGAGCACGGGGTAGGTGAACAGGCCGCCGCTGGCACCTTCGCGGTTCTTGCCGGCCTTGTCCTTCCACTGGGTCATGCGGTTGAGCCAGCCCATCCGCGCGGAGCCGGCGAGCAGCCATTGCAACTCGGCATGCGCGGGCACGCGGGCCTGGTTGAACAGGGTCGCGCGGTCGGGATCGATGCCGGCGGCGACGAGCGCGGCGGCCATCTCCACCGTGTTGCGCGCGAGCTCGGCAGGTTCGATCGCGACGGTGATCGCGTGGAGGTCGGCGAGGAAGAACAGGCAGCCGTCGCCCGCCGCCATGGCGTCCTGCATCGCGACCCACTGGCGGATCGCGCCCAGATAGTTGCCGAGGTGGAGGTTGCCGGTGGGCTGGATGCCGGAGACGACGCGCAATGTGGGTTCCTTAGCGGCGGCGGAGGAGCGCCTTCACGTCTGCGGGCTTGAATGCGCCGGTCGCGAAGGTGGCCGCGGCATAGACGAGGACGCCGGTGGTCACCAGCGCCAGCATCGCGACCCAGCGCTCGATCGCGGCGCCGGCGACATGCACCCCGAACAAGTCGTTGAGCCACCACATCACCGCCCCCATCACCACCGCGGCGAGCGCCAGGCGCGGGGCACGGCGCCTGAGCCGCGCGTCTGGGGTGAACTGGCCGCGCCTCGCCAGCGTGCGGTAGAGCAGCGCGACGTTGACCGTGCTCGCCAGCGCGGTCGCGAGCGGCGGGCCCATGTGGCGGAGCGGCACGATCAGCGCGAGGTTGAGCAACAGGTTCACGACCATCGAGATCGTGGCGTAGCGCACCGGGGTCCGGGTGTCCGAGCGGGCGTAATAGCCGGGGGTGAGCACCTTGACGAGGATGTACGACGGCAGCCCGAGGGAGAAGGCGGCGAGCGCCTGCGCGGTGTAGACCGCGTCGTCGGCCTTGAACTGGCCGTGGCGGAACAGCGCGCCGACGATCGGCACCCCGCAGACGATCAGCGCGACGGTGGCGGGCAGCGTGAGGAAGAGCGCGAGCTCCATGCCGCGGTTCTGCGTCTCCATCGCCCCCGCCTCGTCGCCGCGGCCGAGCGCCTGGCTGATCGTCGGCAGCAGGACGGTGCCCAGGCCGATGCCAATCAGGCCGAGCGGAAGCTGGTTCAGCCGGTCGGCGAAATAGATGTACGACACCGAGCCCGAGGGCAGCAGCGTCGCGGCGAGCGCGGTGGAGACGACGAGGTTGATCTGCACCGCGCCGGTCCCCGCAGCGGCGGGCCAGACGAGCGCGAGCAGCTTGCGTACGTCCGGGCCAAGGCGAGGGGCCTTGATCCGGAGATGTATCCCCGCGCGGCGGCAGGCGTGCCATAGCCAGAGCAGCTGCAGCGCGCCGGAGACGGTGACCGCGATCGCCTGGTTGCGCGCGGTGAGCAGCGGCTCATGGGCATGGAAGACGAGCAACGCGGTGATCAGCGTCGCATTGAGCAGGATGGGTGCCGCGGCATTGACCCAGAACTTGTGCAGCGAATTGAGGATGCCGCCGAGCAGCGACACGAGGCTGATGAGCAGCAGATAGGGAATGGTCAGCCGCGACAGCGCGACGGCGAAAGCGAACTGTTCGCGATCGACCGCGTTGAATCCGCCGGACAGCGCCCAGGTGATCGGCCAGGCGGCGATCTCCATGACCGCGACCATGACGACCAGCGCGGGCAGCAGCACCGACAGCGCGTCCTCGGCAAACCGGATGCCATCGGGCAGGCCGCGTCCGTCGGCCGCAGCGACCTTGTGGTTGAACAGCGGGATGAATGCGGCGGAGAAGGCGCCCTCCGCAAACAGCGCGCGGAACATGTTGGGCAGGCGGAAGGCGATCAGAAAGGCGTCGGACGCGAAGCCTGCGCCGACGAAGGTCGCGAACAGCGAATCGCGGACCAGCCCGAGCACCCGGCTGGCGAGGGTGAGCCCGCCGACCGAGCCGAGCGCGCGGGTGAGGTTCATGCGAGACGTTCGAGCTTGCTGAACATCGGTCGAGCCCATCCCTTCGTCACCGGGGCGACGGGAGACTTTGGCACAATCTGGAACTTACGCCTGCCCCGCCACCCCTGAGGCGCCCTGAGCGGCGGCCTCCTGCTGGCTCAGGTAGAGCTGGCTGAAGTCTATCGGCTCGAGCAACAGCGGCGGGAAGCCGCCGTCGCGCACCGCGTCCGCCAGCACCCGGCGCGCGAAGGGGAAGAGAAGGCGCGGGCCTTCGCCGAGGAGGAAGGGCTGGACGTGCTCGGCGGGCACGTTCCTGAGGCCGAACAGCCCGGCATAGGTCAGGTCGACGATGAACGCGACCGTGCCCTCGACCTCGGCGCGCGCTTCGATCTTGAGGACGACCTCGTGCACTTCGTCGCCGACCTGCGCCGCCCCGATGTTGAACTGAACGTCGATGCCGGGCGGCGTCTGGTTCTGGTAGATCGCCGGGGCGTTCGGGTTCTCGAACGACAGGTCCTTGATATATTGCGAGATAAGTCCCGCCGCGGGCGCGGTGTCTTGGCCGTTCGGCAGGGGGGCGTTCGCGCTGGTCTGGTTGTCCTGATCGTCCATGCAATGCAGTCCTTGAGGGTGCGGGAGCAAAGCCGCCGGGCGGGCGTTTCAACTCCGGGTGTGTGCGGCGGCGCCTAGCAGCGGTGCCCCCGTGTTTCAACGGCCACGGGTTTGTATCGGGGATGGAAGGCGCCTATATTGTACGGCGGATCGGAGGCGCGGTGACATTCTACGTCATTATTCTGGCGATGATCGCGGGCTTCCTCGCGCTCAGGCTATACAGCGTGCTCGGCAAGCGCACCGGCCACGAGCAGCAGCCGCTCGCCCGCGCCGCCGAGGACCGCCCGGCCCCGGTCGCCGTGCCGCGCACGATCGACGCTGTGCACGAAATTCGTGAAGTTGCGGACCGCAACATCGAGCCCAAGGCGGAAACGGGCCTGCGCGCGATCGTCGCAGGCGAGCCGGGCTTCGACGTGGGGCAGTTCCTCGCCGGCGCGCAGGCCGCTTATCGGATGACGCTGGAGGCGTTCTGGCAGGGCGACGAGAACGCGCTTGCCGAGCTGGTCGAGGACGACGTGCGCCAGAGCTTCGCCGAGGCGATCGCCGCGCGCCGGGAAGCGGGCGAGGCGCTCGACAACCGCCTGGTACGGATCGATCGCGCGGTGATCGCCGACGCGCAGCTTGCCGGCAAGGACGCGCGGATCGCGGTGCGCTTCGACGCGGACATTGCCGCGGTCACGCGCGACGCCGAAGGCAATGTCATCGCCGGATCGATGACCGACGCGGTCGAGACGCACGACGTCTGGACCTTCGCGCGGACGCTCAAGGCCCGCGACCCGAACTGGAAGCTTGCGGACACCGACGAAGCTTGATGGTTTGGGCGTGACGTCCCGGTTGGGGGT
>CAXTNG010000152.1:0-2012 GCA_964245475.1 uncultured Sphingomonas sp.
CGGCGGATGCGAGGGCAGCGCACCGTCGGGCAGGTCGAGGAAGCGAACCTCCCCCGCGCCTACGCCGAGCCGCCGCATCGCGCAGCGCGACTCGCGGCGGCGTTCGGCGGCGAGGCGGCGGCTCGGCCAGCGCGCGCTCGACGGGTGCGAGGCGGCGCCGTCGGTGACCACAACGACGCGGACCCGGGCACCGCGCCCGCGAAGGTGGCGGATCACACCCCAGGCGCCGATCGCCTCGTCGTCGGCATGCGGTGCGACGACCAGCGCGGAACGGACGGGGTCGAGGTTGAGAGGCTTCACAGGTCCGGCACCAGAACGCCTTGTGCTGCGGCGCGGCCGACGCGGGCCGCCTGCGCATCGGGAGCGGGCTGGCGCAGGTAGACGGTCAGGTCGGCGATGACCGCCGAGAGCGGATGGTCCTCGAACAGGCCCTGCACCCCCACCGCCTGCTGCGCCAGCGCAAGCGCCCGCTCGGCGGCATCCGCGACCGCGAGACGGGCGGCGGCGACGCGAAGCGGGTAGAGCGAGTCATCGCCCCAAGTCTCGGCCGCGCCGCGCACCGCGTTCGCGGCGCTCTGGGCGAGCTGGTACAGGGTCGAGAGGCGAGCGGCCTGGTGAGGGTCCTCCGCGCGGCCTGCCGCGACGAGATGGTCGCGCGCATGGTCGAACAGCGCCGCCACGCCGCCGGCATGGGCCGCGACGAAGCGCAGCGCGCCACCGCTGAACCACGGCTCGCGCGCATAGTCGCCGGGTTCGCCGACGTAGCCGAAGGCGGTCGTGCCGTGCCAGCGGACGAGGTGCGTTTCCGATCGCTGCATCCCGATCGTGCGCCACCAGCTCCGGTCGATGTCGGACTCGGAGGCCGCAAGGTCGATCAGCACCAACCGGTTGCCCTCTGGCGTGTCCGCGCCTGCGAGCGCGTGGGTGAGGATGCCGGCTCCAGAGGCGAAGGCCTTGCCGCCGTGCAGGCGCCCGTCTTCGACGCGCAGCGGCTCGCCCGGCAACGCCGCGTTCCAGACCCCGAGCACCGCGCTCTCGGGCGGCGCGTCGGCGTAGCGGCGGACGATCTGGCCCGCATCGACATGCCCTTCGAGCAGCCGAGCGAGTGGGAGGTCGACGCGCGCGACCCGATACAGCAGGCGCAACACGGTGAGCAGCGCCACCGCGTCCGGCGGGTCTCCGGCTCGAGGGAGGCACGCGGCGAGCTGGGCGATGCGATCGCGCATCTGTTCGGGTGTGGGCTTGGGCAGCGCGAGCAGCGCGTCGAGCGTGGTCACGCGGCGTTGCGCTCCGGCTCGTCCTGCAGGCGCGCGAGTGCGTCCTCGGCAATGTCGAGCGATACGATCCGCTCGCCGCCCGAAATGCCGCCGACCGCGTGAGTGGCGAAGGCTTCGGCGTTCGGCGACGCGGCGGCGATGGCGGCGAGCTCGTGCAACGAACGCGCCAGACGGTGCGCGAGCAGGGTCAGGTCGCCGCCGAACGCCCCGCGCGCGGCGGCCTGCGCGCGGTCGCGCCAGGCGCGATCCTCCGGGTGGGCCATGGTCGGCAGCGCCGCGGTGTGATCGAGCGCGCGGAGATGGTCGGCAAGCCCGCCCTGCGCCCGGCCGTGGCGACGCGAGGATGTCTCGACCACCACCGCAGCGTCCCGCCGGACGCGCCAGCCGGCGCGGTGTGCGGCGTCGACGAGGCGCCCGTCCTCGCCCGAAGGGACCGGCTCGAACCCGCCGAGCGCGGCATAGGTCTCGGCGCGAAAAGCGAGGCTGGCGCCGCTGGCGTAATGGTGGGTGAACGACGCTTCCCAGGCGACCGGGTCGAGGCGGCGGCGTAACGCGAACAACGCGTCGTAATAGCGCTCGACCCGGTCCTGCACCGCGCACGCCGAGCCGTGCCGGACGATGCGCCCGGCGACGACGTCCGCGTGGCCAAGCGCGCGAAGGTTGGCGGCGAGCCAGCCGGGCGCCGGCACCGAATCGGCATCGGTCGAGATCAGAATGCCCTCGCCCGCCATGCTC
>CAXTNG010000152.1:2022-3027 GCA_964245475.1 uncultured Sphingomonas sp.
GGCCCGCCGGGCAAGCGCGGGGGGGCGGGCGCGGCCGGCGGTCGGTTCGGCACGCGCGACGCGGCGGGGCACGACCGAAACTGGCTGCGCCGGGGCGCGGGCGGCGACCACCGCTGCACTCGCGTCGGTGCAGCCGTCGAGAAGCAGACAGAGGGTGAAGGCGGGACCATGCTGCGCGGCCGTGGCATCGAGGAATTGCGGGAGCCTCAGCGCCTCGTCGCGCACCGGCACACACACCGCGATCCGTTCAGCCATCATGTCCCCGTACGGCCCCGCGCCGGTGCGCCAGCCGTCGTAAAGCGGAGGTGGGTGGATTGGTTCCGGCATCCGGCTCAGCGCCCCACGGCGGTGTAGCTGAAGCCCTCGGCCTCGACCGCGTCACGCGCGTAGATGTTGCGCAGGTCGACCAGCACCGGCGCGCTGAGCAGCGACTTCGCACGCTTGAGATCGATCGCGCGGAACGCGTCCCATTCGGTAAGGATCACAAGCGCGTCGGCGCCCTCCATCGCCTGGTACGCGCCCCCGTAATACACTACGTCGTCGAGCACCTTCTTCGCCTGCTCATGCCCCTCGGGGTCGTAGACACGGACGGTGGCGCCGGCGTCCTGGAGCGTCTGGATGACCGCGATCGCGGGCGATTCGCGCATATCATCGGTGTTGGGCTTGAAGGTCAGGCCGAGCACCGCCACCGTCTTGCCGCGGACGTCGCCGCCCATCGCCGTGATCACCTTGCGCCCCATCGCCAGCTTGCGCTGGTCGTTGACCGCAACGACCGCCTCGACGATTCGCTGCGGCGCTTGGTAATCCTGTGCGGTCTTGAGCAGTGCCAGCGTGTCCTTGGGAAAGCACGACCCGCCATAGCCGGGCCCGGCGTGCAGGAACTTGGACCCGATCCGCCCGTCGAGGCCGATGCCGCGGGCGACGTCCTGGACGTCGGCGCCGACCTTCTCGCATAGGTCCGCGATCTCGTTGATGAAGGTGATCTTGGTCGCGAGGAACGCGTTG
>CAXTNG010000152.1:3037-7921 GCA_964245475.1 uncultured Sphingomonas sp.
TTGAGGTAGAGCGGGCGGTAGACCTCGCTCATCACCCGCCGCGCCGTCTCGTCCTCCGTCCCGATAACGATGCGGTCGGGCCGCTTGAAGTCGTCGATCGCCGCGCCCTCGCGCAGGAACTCAGGGTTGGAGGCGACGGCGAAATCGGCCTGCGGGTTCGCTGCACGGATAATCCGCTCGACCTCGTCGCCGGTGCCGACGGGGACGGTCGACTTGTCGACGATCACAGTGAAGCCGGTGATCGCCTCGCCGATCTCCTTCGCCGCGGCATGGACGTAGGACAGGTCCGCATGCCCATCCCCTCGCCGCGAGGGAGTGCCGACCGCGATGAACACCGCGTCGGCGTCCTTCACGCCCGCGGGCAGGTCGGTAGTGAAGCGCAGGCGCCCGGCAGCGACGTTGCGCGCGACCAGGTCGTCCAGGCCTGGCTCGTAGATCGGCATGACGCCGTTCAGCAGCAGGTCGATCTTGCCCTGGTCCTTGTCGACGCAGCAGACGTCGTGGCCGAAGTCGGCGAAGCACGCGCCCGACACGAGCCCGACATAGCCCGACCCGACCATGGTGATCCGCATTCAACGCTCCCTATAACGCTCGAGGCATTGGCCCGCCGGCAGCCCTGCGGAAGTCGCGGGCCTCTAGCCGAGCTCGTGCCCGTGAACCAGCGCCCAAGGGGCTGTTCGTCACCGGCGTGCCGGTGCAGACCGTGGCCGGCTGAACGTTCCACTCCGAGTTGGAGCGTGTGGCGCCGCCAAATCGCCGAATCGGCCACTGCCCGTGCCGCTGCCGACTCGCGGAAGAAAGAGCCGGAAAATCTCATCGTCGGGAAGTCGGTTGGGCATCGTAACAAGTCATCAGGCGCAGCGGGTGGCTGAAGTTCGCCAAAATGAAACACTTTGCGGTGAATATCCTTACAAGCGCGATTGCCCGCCCTTGCCGGGTGACCGTAATCGTGGGACAGGTTTATTCCGCAGTGCGGCACGATTCCGCATCGGACGATACGGAGTATCGGGGGTGTATCAAGCGTTCGGACCGACGGCTTCGATGGGCGACCTCACCGTTCGGTCGGTGACGGTCAAGATCGACACCGCGATTGGCATGGATCGGCAGTTCGACTCGACGTCGGCGCGTGTGCTCGATGTTGCGGTATCGCTGCTCGCCATCGTCTTTCTCGCACCACTGATGATCCTGATCGGGCTGGCGATCGCCGCGTCGGGCGACCCGGTCCTTTATCGGCACCGCCGTCTGGGCAAGGGCGGCCGGACGTTCGATTGCCTCAAGTTCCGCACCATGCATGCCGATTCGCACGCGATCCTGATGCAGCACCTGGCCGAGAACCCGGCTGCGCGCGCCGAGTGGGACCGCGATCACAAGCTCCGCCGCGACCCTCGGGTCGGCAAGGTCGGCGCGCTGCTTCGCAAGACGAGCCTGGACGAATTGCCCCAGTTGTTCAACGTGCTTGCCGGCGAGATGAGCCTGGTTGGTCCCCGGCCGATCGTGGAAGCGGAAGCGTTCCGCTATGGTCGCTATTTCACCGATTATTGCCGGGTGCGACCCGGCATCACGGGGCTTTGGCAGATCAGCGGCCGCAACTCCACAACCTACCGCCGACGCGTTGCGTGCGACGTCGCCTATGTCCGGTCCCGCTCCACGCTGAAGAACATCAACATCATGGTCCGGACGATCCCGGCCGTCTGCTTCGCCCGCGGAGCCTATTGAACGGGGTAAGCCCAAGTCGGCCACGACCGGCAGGCGCGCTCTATCCTGCGTTCGGATCGGTCGCCACCACCCAGCAAGCGTCCTCTTCCAGGCCCACTGCCGACAGCCGGCCCGACCGGTAGGCACCGGTGTCGACGCCGATCCGGTTCGGCGCGACGTGTACCCCATCCTCGTAGATCGTGTGGCCATGGACGACGATCGCGCCGTGATCCGCCGTGCTGCTCGTGAATGTCTCGGTGATCCAGAGCCTGTGCTCGTCCGCCTGCTGGTCCAGCGGCACGCCCGGCATCACGCCCGCGTGCACGAAATGATAGCGGCCCCAATGTGCGGACGTCGGCAGCCGGCGTAGCCATTCCCTCTCTCCCCGGCGGATATGCTGTCGCGCCAGTCGCAGGACATGGTGCGTGTCGTCCGGGTCGAGCGCTTCGGTGTCGATGCCGAACGAGCGAAGCGTAGCGAGCCCGCCATGTGCCAGCCAGAGATCAAGCGCCTGGTGGTTCCCATCCAGCGCGTCCGACATGGCGGCTTCGTGGTTGCCCTTGAGCACGATCACGTTCGGCTCGCGGTCGAGCGCCTTCAGCGCCCTGAACAGCACGGCCGATTCGGGACCGCGGTCGATGAAATCGCCCAGGATGACCAACCGATTGAGCCGCGGGTCGCGCCCGTGCGCGTCCTGTTCGATCAAGCCGAGCAGGTCCATGAAGAGGTCGGCGCGACCGTGAATGTCGCCGATGGCATAGACGCGCGACAAAGGGCTCTTCTGACGCAGACGGCGGACGAGCGACTGTGCGGGCACGCCGGCGATAGTAGACAAAGGCACCTGTCTTGTCGTGGTCCGCGCTCGATCGAGCCGGCAAGCCCTATATGCCGGTCGCCGGAGGTGTGAAGGCCAGCGAGAGCATGGCCAGGAGGATCAGGAACACAATGGCGATGATGCTTCCAATCAGGAGACTCGGCGCGGCTGCGACCAGCCGCTTGCGCAAGGTGCGCCCGATCGCCGCCGGCGGTCGCGGGTTCTCCACGGGCCACGATGGCTCCGCGCGCTGGGCCTCCGACAAGACGCGCCGGCCGATCAGATGCCAGAAGGCAGCTGCAGCGGTCGCCGCCGCGACACTGGAGAGTCCGAAGTTGATCAGGAGGCCGCCGTCACGCGGGCCGCGCTCGAACACCAGCTGCTGGAACGGGTAGCTGAACAGGAAAAAGGGAAGCGAATAGGGCAGCAGGCGGCGGGCGATCGACGCGAGCGGGAGCCGTCTCAGGCACAGGTACACGGTAAGGTAGCTCACCGGCACGGCCAGGCAGAGTTGGAACAGACCGGAGTTGAGGGCGGTGGGGCTGCCGATCTTTTCTGCGACCAGGAGCGCCGCCGCCGCGGCGATGGCGAAGCGGCCGCTCATCGGCACGCGGCGGTCCCATCGTGCCGCGGCGATGCCCAGCAATCCGGAGATCAGCACGGTCGAGCCATCGCCGCGCAGCGCGGTCGCGACAGGGTTGCGCGCGTCTTCGAAGGTAATATCGAGGCCCTCCGCGAGCAGCAGCGCCAGTACGGTCAGTGCGAGAAGAAGCAGCGGCACAACACGGTACAATCTGCGGTGCACGGGCAGCGCGACGACCAGCGCCAGCAGAAGGTAGAAGGGCGTCACCCACAGGTTGGCGTTGACGATGCGCGGGACGTTGTTGAACTCGAACACGCCCGGTAGAGTGTAGCGCGGCAGCCCGGCCAGGTTCAGCAGATAGGCGTAGGTCTCACCGTCGGTCGCGTATTCCCGCAACGTCGCATTGGTCGTGAGAGGGCCGAGCATCAGCACCGAGCCCAGCACGACCAGGATGAAGGCCGGCGCGACGAGGCGCAGTTGGCCCGCCCCGTACGCGAGCGCCGCCGTCGCCGAGCGCTGCTGTGCCGCGCGGAATCCCAGGGCGGTAGCCAATGCTCCGGCGGCGATGGTCGGGAGGCCGTAGAGCGGCGTTGCGGACAGCAGCTGAAATGCCTCGCTGACGTCGATGCTCTGGGCAAGGACAAGCACCAGCAATGCGCCGACAATCAGCACCGGCAGTCCCGGCAGGGCATTTTCCTGCCGCTGCAGCGCGCGTTCGATCGAAAGCAAGGCGTTACTCCATAGCTGCCGACCACCGCTTAGGGGGTGCGAACGCGCGCCGGAAGGGGCTGCACGAGCGACGAGCGAAGGACAAAATGAGTTAATACAGCCCTTTTTTAAAGCGCCGTCAGCCGCATGCTGCTAAGCGGCAAACCGGTCGCATCCCGCTTTACCAACCAACGAGGAAGACCTCTTGCTCACGTCGCCGATCGATACCACGTTGGACAAGGATGCGGACGCATCGCCGGAGCCGGTCGAGGCAGCGGTGGGCAACAGCTCGTTGTTGCCCGATCCCAAGATCTTGCTGGTTATCTTCTGGCGCCGGCTGTGGATTTTCCTGCTCGTCTTCGCGCTGATCGTCGGTGGCGCAATCGCCTACGTGCAGATCACGCCGCGTAAATATACCGCCGTGGCCAAGGTGATGATCGAGCCTCGGCGGGGCGACCCGGTGCAGCCGGCGGCAGGCGCTCAGGACCAGTCGCAGCCGTCCGACTTCATCGATACGCAGATCCTGGTGTTCGATTCCCCGCAGCTGTCCGCCAAGGTGGCTCTGGCACTGGGCTTGCTGGACGACGCGCAATTGGGCGTGCCGCTGCCCGCGGGAGCAGGCGAGCAGCTGACGCCCGCGCAGCAGCGCCAGCGCCTCACCACCGCGGCAGCGCGCGTGCGCTCGGCCGTCAATATCCGGCGCTTCGGCCAGACCTCGCTGATCGAGATCGCGGTGACGACGCGATCACCGACCCAGTCGGCCCGCATCGCCAACGAATATGCCCGGCAGTACCTCCTCAGCATCGAGCAGGCGAAGGACTCCGCCAGCCAGCAGATGAACCGGCAGATCGACAGCCGGCTGGATTCGCTGAGGGCGGACGCCGAGCGTGCCGACGAGGCGCTGCAGAACTACAAGATCGCACACGGCCTGATGAGCTCGGAAGGCGCGACGCTCGCCGAGCAGGAATCGTCGTCGCTCAACCAGCAGGTGCAAGCGGCGCGGGCGCAGCTTGCGGAGCGGCAGGGCCGGCTCGCGGCGGCGCGGGCGCAGCTACGCGCCGGCGGCGGCGGCAGCGACGTGGCA
>CAXTNG010000153.1:0-210 GCA_964245475.1 uncultured Sphingomonas sp.
TCGAGGTTGTCGCCGCCGCTTGCGCGTCGGCCCCCCCCCAGCCCCTCCCGCAAGCGGGAGGGAAGGAGAAATGAGATGAAGATCGCCCTCGCCGGCGCGGGTGCATTTGGCGAAAAGCACCTCGACGGCCTCAAGAACATCGACGGAGTCGAGGTGGTCAGCCTCGTCAGCCGCAACATCGACGCGACGCGCGCGACCGCGGCCAAATAC
>CAXTNG010000153.1:238-2229 GCA_964245475.1 uncultured Sphingomonas sp.
GTTGTGGCGTGCGCGATGCCGGGAGTCGACGCGGTAATCCTGTGCACGCCGACTCAGATGCATGCTGCCCAGGCGATCCAGTGCATGGAGGCGGGCAAGCACGTCCAAGTCGAGATCCCGCTCGCCGACAGCCTCGCCGACGCCGAAGCGGTGCTTGCCAAGCAGCAGGAGACCGGACTCGTCTGCATGGTCGGCCACACCCGCCGCTTCAACCCGAGCCACCAATATGTCCACAACAGGATCACCGTCGGCGAGCTCAATATCCAGCAGATGGACGTGCAGACCTATTTCTTCCGCCGCAGGAACATCAATGCCAAGGGCGAGCCGCGGTCGTGGACCGATCACCTCCTCTGGCACCATGCCGCCCACACCGTCGATCTGTTCGCCTATCAGGCCGGGCCGATCGTCGCCGCGCATGCGATGCAGGGGCCGATCCACCCGGAGCTCGGCATCGCGATGGACATGTCGATCCAGTTGAAGAGCGAATCGGGTGCGATCTGCACGCTGTCGCTGAGCTTCAACAACGACGGGCCGCTCGGCACCTTCTTCCGCTACATCGGCGACACCGCGACCTATATCGCGCGCTACGACGATTTGGTGAACGGCAAGGAAGAGCCAATCGACGTGTCCAGAGTGGACGTGTCGATGAACGGCATCGAGTTGCAGGACCGCGAGTTCGTCGCCTCCATTCGCGAGGGGCGCGAGCCGAACAGCTCGGTGGCGCAGGTGCTGCCATGCTACCGGGTGCTGGGGCAGCTCGAAGAGCAGCTCGTGCGGTGAGAACGCAGGTCGGCATCATCGGCGCAGGGCCGGCGGGGCTGCTGCTCGGCCACCTGCTAAGAGCGGAGGGCATCGACTGCGTCGTGGTCGAGCGCCAGACAAAGGCGCGGGTGATCGAGCGCATCCGCGCCGGCGTGCTCGAGCGGACGACGACCGACCTGCTCCGCCGCCTCGGCATCGATGCGCGGCTGGACGAGGAGGGGCTGCCGCACGACGGCTTCGCGCTGGCCGACAACGGCCAGGTGATCCGCATCGACATCGCCGGGCTGACCGGCCAGCACGTCACCGTCTACGGCCAGACCGAGGTGACCCGCGACCTGATCGACGCGGCCGAGGCGCGCGACCTGCCGATCGTGTGGGAATCGCCGGTGGTTGCAATCAAAGGCATTGATGGCGAGCAGCCGGTGATCGTGCATGGCGACGGCCAGCGGCTGGAGTGCGATTTCGTTGCGGGCTGCGACGGCTTCCACGGTGCGGCGCGGCAAGCCTTGCCCGACAGCGTACGGCGCGAGTTCGAGCGGGTCTATCCGTTCGGCTGGCTGGGGCTGCTCGCCGACGTGCCGCCGTGCGACGATGAGCTGATCTATGCCAGTCACGAGCGCGGCTTCGCGCTTGCCTCGATGCGCTCGCCGACGCGCAGCCGCTATTATGTCCAGGTGCCCGCGGACGAGCGGGTCGGGAATTGGTCGGACGAGCGCTTCTGGGACGAGCTCGGCGTCCGGCTCGGGCCGGACGTGGCGCCACGGATCGTGCGTGGGTCGGCGATCGAGAAGTCGGTCGCGCCGCTGCGCTCGTTCGTGTCGGAGCCGATGCAGCATGGGCGCCTTTTCCTCGCCGGCGATGCCGCGCATATTGTGCCGCCGACCGGGGCCAAGGGGCTGAACCTCGCCTCGTCGGACGTCGCCTATCTCTCCGATGCGCTGATCGGTTGGTACAAACGCGGCGACGAAGCGGGCTTATCGGGCTATGGCGCCAAGGCTTTGGCGCGGGTGTGGAAGGCGGAACGGTTCAGCTGGTACCTGACCAAGCTGATGCACCGCTTTCCCGAGGACGGCGCGTTCGAGCGGCGGATGCAGCTTGCCGAGCTCGACTATATCGCGCAATCGCGGGCGATGCAGACGGCGATCGCCGAGAATTACGTGGGGCTTCCGCTTTGACCCCATCCACCGGAACGCTGCCGACCCGCAGCGTGGGCCCGTTCACCGTATCGG
>CAXTNG010000153.1:2239-7910 GCA_964245475.1 uncultured Sphingomonas sp.
AACCTCAACCACGCGTATGGCGAGCCGCCGTCGGAGGACGCGGGCGCGGCGCTGCTCAATCGGGCGCTCGACCTGGGCGTGACGCTGCTCGACACGGCGGCGCTGTACGGCGGCGGCCGGAACGAGCGACTGATCGGCAAGGCGGTGATGCACCGCCGCGCCGAGTTCACGCTGGCGTCGAAATGCGTGCTCGACATGGTCGGCGGCAAGCGCGTGCTCGACGGATCTCCGGCGGCGATCGCGCGAACGCTCGACGGCGCGCTGGAGCGGCTGGGGGCCGATCATATCGACCTCTATTACCTTCACCGGCTCGACAAGACGGTGCCGGTCGAGGAGTCGGTAGGCGCGCTGGTGCGGGCGAAGGAGGCGGGCAAGATCGGTGCGATCGGGCTGTCCGAGATGTCGGCGGCGACGATCCGGCGGGCGCACGCGGTTCACCCGATCGCAGCGGTGCAGACCGAGTATTCGCCGATCTCGCGCAATCCCGAAGTGGCGGTGCTGGAGACATGCCGCGAGCTCGGCATCGCGTTCGTCGCCTTCTCGCCGGTGGCGCGCGGGCTGCTGGCGGGCGCGGTGCTGAATGACGAGTATTTGGAGGGCGATATCCGCCGCGCTTTCCCCCGCTTCGTCGAGCCGCAGCTCAGCCGCAACCTGCTGCTCGTGCAGCGCTTCGAGGCCGTCGCCGCGGGCGCTGGGCTGATGGCTGCGCAGCTGGCGATCGGCTGGGGGCTCGCCAAGGCGCCGCACGTCATCGCGCTGCCGGGCACGACCAGCATTGCGCACCTCGATGAGGACGTCGCGGCGCGGCCGATCTCCGATGAGCTCGTCGCGGCGGTGGACGCTATCTTCCCGCCCAATGCGCTGGAGGGCGCGCGGTACAATGCGGCGATGCAGGCGCAGATCGACACCGAGCTGCTCCCCGACGAAGAGCTGGCATAGCGAGCTGGCCTGACGCTTGCGCTCTGCGTCGCGCGCGATAGGAAGCAGCGTGTGGCGACCGTAGCGAAGACCGACGATCCTCCCGCGAAGACCGGACGCGCCGCGCTGGCCGAGAGCACGCGCGCCAACATCATCGAGGTCGCCACCGCCGAGTTCGTCGACAAGGGGCTCGCCGGCGCGCGGATCGACGTTATCGCGGAAAAGACCCATTCGTCCAAGCGGATGATCTATTACTATTTCGGCAGCAAGGACGAGCTGTACCGCGCGGTGCTCGAACAGGCCTATGCCGGCATCCGCAACCGCGAGGCGCAGCTCGACGTCGCCGCGATGCCCGCCGGGGAGGCGCTGCGCGCGCTGGTCGCGCACACCTTCGACTACCATAGCGAGCATCCCGAGTTCGTCCGGCTGGTGATGAACGAGAATATCCTCCATGGCGCGCACATCGCCGACCTGGAGGCCATCAGGGACCGTAACCGCCGGGTGCTCTCGACGCTGCAGGACATCCTCGACCGCGGCGTGGCGGAAGGCGTGTTCCGCGAAGGTCTCGATGCGCTCGACCTGCACCTGTCGATGAGCGCGCTCTGCTTCCACATCGTGTCGAACCGCTATACGCTGAAGGCCAGCTTCGGGGTGGACCTGACCGCGCGCGAGGCGCGAGACAAGCGGTTCGAGCAGGTGGCGGCGATGGTGATGGCCTACGTGCGGGGCTGACCCGAGCTTCAAAGTTGACACCAACTTGACACTATCGCGGGTATCTTTACCGCCGTTCTTCTCGGGCTGTCCGACATACCGCATCTTCGAAGGCTGGCTTGTTACTTGGGCGCTGCCTACGAGTCGCCATCTGTCCTGACACGATTGCGGCTTGTAGGACAGCGTGCTTGCCGCGATCTCTCCTTTAGTGTACGAAATGGTTAGGCAAGGAGAGGATGATGAAGGCGCTTCGCCTTACGCTATTGGCGATGGCTGCCGTTGCGTGTTCCGCAGCGGCGAAGGACCGGGTGTTTCCGGTCGCGGACAAGCCGGTGCCCGGCGATGCGTACCCCGATCGGGTCACGCGCTTTCCAGGCGGCGTCACCGGCTATGCCGATGTGGTTTACAGCCAATTGCCGGGTTTCCGGCCTTCGGTGGTCGATGTCTACGTGCCGCCAGCCGTCAAGCAGTCGCGCAGGCCGCTGGTGATCTACATCCACGGAGGCGGCTGGGTCGGCGGCCATACGCGTCAGGCGGGCGCGCTGGCGAACTTTCCGGAGGTGCTGGCGAGCCTTGCCGCCGAGGGGTTCGTGGTGGCATCGCTCGAGTACCGGCTGTCGGGCGAGGCGCCGTTCCCGGCGCAGTTGCAGGACGTGCGCGCGGCGATCCGCTTCCTGAAGGCGAATGCGGCCAAGTACGGGATCGATCCGGCGCGGGTCGGACTGTGGGGCGGGTCGGCGGGCGGGCATCTGGCCGCGCTCGGTGCGCTGTCGTGCGGCGCGCCAGGCTTCGACGCGACGCCCCAGCCCGCGGGCAGCGAGTGCGTGCAGGCGGCGGCGATCTGGTACGGCGTGTTCGACTTCGCGCCGATCGTGGCGCGCAGCGAAGGCGCCCCGGTGGCGCTGCTCGGCTGCGCCAAGGCGGCGGACTGCCCGGCCGACAGGGTGCGCGCGGTCAGCCCCCTCACCTATCTCGACCCGAGCGACCCGCCGTTCCTGCTGATCCACGGCCAGGACGACCGCGCGGTGTCGGTCACGCAGTCGAACGACGCCTTCGCGCGGATGAAGGCGGCGGGACTCACGGTCGACGAGATCGTCATCCCCGGCGTCGACCACAGCTTCATCGGCAAGACGCCCGCGGACACGCGCGCCGCCACGCTCAAGGCGGTTAATGCGACGTTCGACTTCCTTCATGCAACGCTCGACGCGCCAAAGCGCTGATCTTTCGGAGTTTTCCCATGCGTATGCTCTTCGCCGCCGCGGGCCTGCTGCTCGCTACCGCTGCCGTCGCGCAGCGGGGTCCTGCCGCGCTGCCTGCCGGACCGGGGCACGACCAGGTGCAGGCCGCATGTTCGTCCTGCCACGAGATCGGCATCGTGACCTCCAAGCGATACTCGGCTGCCAAATGGGACGAGTTGGTCCAGCAGATGGTCAGCCGCGGCGCGCCGGTGAGCGATGCGGATTATGATGTCGTAGTGGCGTATCTGACGAAGCATTACGGGGATGCGAAGTAGCTGCGCCGTCACCCCGGACTTGTTCGGCAGTTGTCCCGCTCAGCCAAGTACTCCGTCACCCCCGGCTTGTCCCGGGGTCCAGGGTTCGGCTGAGTGCTGTCCTCGAACAACTGAGCGTATCGCTCGCCGCCCGCTGGACCCCGGCACAAGGCCGGGGTGACGGTGTACGCTATTCTAAAGGATGCGGCTTGGGGGTCTCGCCACCGTTGAGGGCCCATTTGATCGCTTCGAGGTACATCGTCCGCACGCGCGGGTCGTCCCAGCTCGCGTCGGTATGGCCGAGATCGGAGTAGAACACCCGACCCTTGCCGTAAGACTTGATCCAGGCGACCGGGAAGTCGCCGTCGGTGCGGTGGACGTTCGGGTTCTTCATGTTGACGCTCGACGTGTCGATCCGCGCGAGAACGTCGACCTTGGCGCGTGAATAAGGCGTCGCAGTGATCTGGTAGTGTTCGTCGTGCAGCGTGTCGCCGGTGTGGAACGGCTTCATCGCGGGGAAGTCCGGGCGTTCGACGATGATCTTCGCGTCGGCGATCCCCCAGGGGTGGTTGTCGAACCAGCCGCCGATCATCTCGCCGTATGCGGGCCATTTGTAGGCGGTCGCGGTCGCGGTGTGGACGCCGATAAAGCCCTTGCCGTCCTTGGCGATATAGTCGAGCAGGTCCTGCTTCCGCTGGTCCGACAGGTTGGTCTCGCCGTTGGTGTAGAAGAGCACGGCGTCGTAATAGTCGAGGTTGCGGCCCTTGGACTGCTTGGTCCCGCCCTTGGCATAGTCGCCCTTGCCCCACACCTCTCCCTTGGTGATCAGGTCGGTGTCGGTGCGGATGAAGGACACATAGGCGCCCGATTTACGGCCGATCTGCTCGATCACCGCGGCCGCATGCGACAGCGCGGAATGCGCGGTCTGCTGGCCGGTGGTGATGTCGGCGATGATGAGCAGGCGCTTCTTGTTGGCGTAGACGTCCTGATAGCCCGGCGGCGGGCCGCTCGGAGGCTGCGCGGGCGGCTGTTGCGCGAGCGCGGCAGCGGCGAGGCCGATCAGCGGCAGAGCGAAACGGATCATCGCGCGTCTCCCGGTAGCGCGAAGGCGGTGATGGTGTCCGCGACCAGCGGCGAATCGAGGAAGCTGCCACCGGTCGCGGTGATCGCGACATATTGGCGGCCGTCTGCGCCGCGGTAGGTGACCGGGGTTGCGTGCGCGGCGGCGTCGAGCTTCGTCACCCACAGCTCCTTGCCGGTCTTCGGATCGAAGGCGCGGAAGCGGCTGTCGTCGCTGGCGCCGATGAAGACCACGCCGCCCGCGGTGGCGATTGCGCCGCCGATGTTGGGGCGGCCGGTCTTTTCCTTGCCCGCGGGCAGCCCGTCGGTGACGCCGAGCGGGACTTGCCAAGCGATCTTCCCCGTGCGCGTGTCGACCGCGGTGAGGCGGCCCCACGGCGGCGCCTGGCACATCAGCTTGGGATCGTCCTGCTGGAAGCGGGCGCTCAGGCTGCCGCGCTCATAAGGGAGCGGCCCCTTGGAAGGGACGAGCGAGGTCACCTGCCCGAGGTCGCTGGTGTTGGTGAACAGCAGCCCGGAGCGCGGATCGTAGGCGCTGCCGCTCCAATTGCCGCCGCCCTGCAGGCCGGGGAAGCTGATCAGCGGGCGATTGTAGGTCACCGGCCTATAGAGCCCGCCGAAGGCCATGTTGTTGCCGGTAATCCACTTCGTGCAATAGGCCTTGAGCGCGGGTGTGACCGCGGCGACGTCCTTCATCGAGAAGGCAGTGCGCGCCAGCGGCGGCGTCACCTGCGGGATCGGCTGCGTCGGCGACGCCTGCTCGCCGGGCACGTCACTCGCCGGGAAGGGTTGCTCCTTGACCGGGAAGATCGGCTTGCCGGTGACGCGGTCGAGGACGAAGAGCAGCCCGTTCTTCGAGGTGATCGCGACCGCCGGGATGGTCTTGCCGCGCACCTGCGCGTCGAACAGCAGCGGCGGCGCCTGCAGGTCATTGTCCCAGATGTCGTGGTGGACGACCTGGAAATGCCAGAGATACTTGCCGGTGCGCGCGTCCGCGGCGACGAGCGAGGTGCCGTAGAGGTCGTCGCCCTTGCGGTCGCCGCCGTAGCGGTCGAACGCGGGGGCACCGAAAGGCATGTAGACGATCCCGCGCGCTTCATCGACGGTGAGGAAGCCCCAGCTGTTTACGCCCGAGCGGCCTTCCGCGCTGCCGGGTTCCCAGCTGTCGTAGCCCGGCTCGCCCTGGCGCGGCACCGAGTGGAAGGTCCACACCAGCCTGCCGGTGCGCACGTCCCAGGCGCGGACGTCGCCGGCGGTGCCCTTTGGCGGGAACTCCTGCGTCGCCGAGCCGGTGATGACCAGATCCTGCCAGACGATCGGCGGCGAGGTCATGCCGTAGAATTGCGGATTGCCAGACCCCATGATCTCGGGCGTCTTCATGTCGACGACGCCGTTGGTGCCGAAGCCGGCAGAGGGCTGGCCGGTGGCGGCATCGAACGCGAGCAGGCGGCCATCTCGGGTGCCGAAGAC
>CAXTNG010000154.1:0-3869 GCA_964245475.1 uncultured Sphingomonas sp.
GACACGATGCTGCGCCATCGCTTCGGCGTGAACTACGTGCCGTCGGGCAATTGGTATTTCGTCTACAACGACTGGAAGCCGGAGACGATCAGGGCCGATCTGGATCGAATCGCGCAACTCGGCGCGGATCACATCCGCTTGATGATCATCTGGCCGTGGTTCCAACCCAACCCGACCGCGATGAGCGAGGCGCATCTCGACCGCCTGGATATGCTGATGCGCTTCGCCGACGGGGCCGGTCTCGACGTCTTCCCCAGCGTCTTCACCGGCTGGCTGAGCGGCTACCGCTTCAACCCGTGCTTCTACGATGCCGAGCCGTTCTACACCTCCGCCAAGTTCGCCGCGGCGCAGGACGCGTATGTCACCGCGCTGGCGCGGCGTCTGGTCCGGCACCGCAATTTCGGCGGGATCTGCCTGGGCAACGAGATGAACTGCAACTGGAAGGCTGCGGCCAAGGATGGCGATGCCTGGATGACGCGCATGCTGGCGCGCGTGTCGGCGCTGGCGCCCGGCCGCGTCCACGTGAATGGCGTCGATAACGCGCCGTGGTTTTCCGACGATACGTTTTCGGCCAGGGCGCTGGTCGCCAGGCAGCGCATGGTGGCGCTGCATTGCTGGCCGTATTGGACGGGCGCGGCGCGATACGGCGGTCCGCTCGACAAGCCCTACACGCACCTGCTCGCCGGTATGGCGACACTCGCCCGCAGCATCGGCCAAGCGCCGGGCAAGCCGATCTGGGCGCAGGAGTTCGGCGCATGCAACGTCGAGATGCCCGAGGCGGACGTGCCGCGTTTCATGGAGCGCGCGATAGAGGAGGGGATCGAGCACGGGGTCAGCTGGTTCACCTGGTGGTCGAGCCACGACGTCAGCCGCCGTTTCGATTTTAACGGCTTCGAATATGCGCTCGGGCTGATCGACGATCGTGGACGGATCAAGCCTCAGGGTCTCCGCTTCCGCGCACTTGCCGACCGCTATCGCGGAAAGGCCGCGCGGCTTCCCGACACCGTCCCGCCGCCGCCTGCCGTGCGAAGCCACGACGCGACCTGGGCGTGGTTGCTGAATTGGATGGAGGCCGATCCTCGCGATCGACCCGCATGAAGACGGAACGGCTGGTATCAGAGATCAGGACCCGCGATATCTTCAGGCCAGAGAACACCGCACTTCATGCTGCTTGATAACGACTATTGACGAACTAGCCGTCGCAACGGCGACCATTTGCGCGGAGCCGATCGGCGGAACAAGAATGTCGGCCGTGCCGATCTTCGTCCCGTCAATGCACGAGTACGATCTGACCGGTAGCGTCGCCGTGATCGAGCCTCCCGTGCGCCCTCGACGCCGCGCTGACGTATTTGCCCTGCGTATCTGGAACGCGCCGCTCTCATGGGTTGTCGGGCTGGTCGCGTCGGTGCTGCGGGTTGTCGGCGAGGTGCGCGCGCCTGCCCGGATCAGCCTGTTCGCTGCCGCCTTGGTGTTGCCCCTTTCGCCCGCGCTGATCTTCGGCGTGGGGCAGCTGCCGCGTCTGGTCCTTGCGGGGGTCGGTCTTTCCGTAATGGCCCGCGACGCGCTCACGCTTGCTCCGCTGTCGCGCTACCTGCGTGACTCCATTCGGTGCTCGCGCTGCGGCCGGTGCCGCTCGGCTCGGAAATCCGCAGGGTCGGCCTAGTGTCAGCGCTCGGCGCGAGTCTGACCGTGGTCCTCGTTACCGGCGCGGTGGGGGTGGCCGGGCCGCCCGCGTGAGCCGGTGACACCATCGCTTCGCGTAAGCGCTGGTGTCGCCCGACCATCGAACATGCGAGCTGCCTCTTGTCGCGCCGTCAGCCCGACATCGTGCGGGTCTTAGCCGAGAGTTCGCCCGGTCATCAGACTTGCCCGCCGACCACCGAACGCGTTCTACGAAGACCTGCCGGTATAATCAGCACTCAGATCGCGACGAACGGTTGTCAGCGTACTTCGATCAGAATTATCCAATGATCTGAGTGCCCGATTGGGTAGTGCATGGGGCAGCAGGGCGACCACTTTCCGAATGGAGTGTCCTGTCCCGAGTGGGTGGACCAATGGCGAGCGGCGCCGGTTTGTGCATTGCGACTGCGATGGTCGAAGACGCCTCTCTTGATACTTTGCTGGTGATCGGGGGCGCGTTCGATGCCATGCGACAACCGGCGAGGTTGCGACCGTGCGACGCCTTGCAGCCTGCGCGACCCGCATCGCCAGCGTCTGTACAGGTGCGTTCCTGCTCGCCGGAGCAGGACTGTTGGATAGGAGGCGGGCTACAACACATTGGTCGCGTGCACGCGAGCTACAAGCCGACTACCCGGACGTAGCGGTCGAGGTGGACCGCATCTACGTCGCGGATGGCCCCTTATGGAACTCGGCTGGCGTTACCGCCGGGATCGATCTCGCGTTGGCGTTGATCGAGGCCGACCACGGAGTCGAACTGGCGCGTCGGGTTTCCCGTAAACTTGTCGTCTACCATCAGCGTCCGGGTGGGCAGTCGCAATTCTCCGCCCTGTCGCAGATGGAACCGGAATCTGATCGAATGCGCATCGCGCTCGCCTTCGCCCGTGAGCACCTGTCGGAGCCGCTGCCGATCGAGCGGCTGGCGGAGGCGGCCAGGCTCAGCCCCCGCCAGTTCGGACGCGCGTTTGTCAGGGAAACAGGGGAGACGCCCGCGAAAGCGATCGACCGGTTGCGCGCCGAAGCCGCTTATCTTCGCCTTCAGGGCGGGATGGAGCCGGTGGAAAACGATCGCGCGCGCCGTCGGTTTCAACGATCCAGAGCGGATGCGGCGTGCCTTCATATCTCGGTACGGGCAACCGCCGCAGTCCATACGCCGTATGGTGCGACCGCTATGACTGGCGCTGTGGGCGAGGGGCGCCCTTGATGCAGCCGGCTGACCCGATGGACCAAATTTACGATCCTCGAGGCGGGCAGATGCTAGTCCTGATCGGCTGATTTTAAGCTTAAAAGCATCCAAACTTTGGATCAATTTTTGGTTCGCGGAGGCGCTCCGCTGAACGCCTGACTTCCTGCGATCGCGGCACGCCGACGCTGCTGCGCCAACCCGACGAGCAACACGGCCGTTCGTCATGCGAAGAGCGTTTGGAGGTTGGCGAGCAGCCAGGAGCCCGCGCGTCCGAGCGGTCGTTCGCGCAGGTGCGCGGCATAGATCGTCAGCGATCCCTTGGCGGCGGCAGGATCATCCTCGATGGCGAGCGGCACGAGGCGGCCGGCGGCAAGGTGCGGCGCCACAAGGTGCTCGGGCATCCTGCACCACCCCATCCCCGCCAAGAGGAAGTCGAGGCGACGGCCCAGATCGACGAACCGCCAGGCACGTGGCCCGATCACGCCATAGCTCGGCCCGTCTGCCGTGGACGGGTCCGATAGCACGAGTTGTACATGGCCCGCCAAGTCGGTGCGCGTCGCTGGCCGGCCAAGCAGCGCCAGCGGATGTCCGGTCGCGACGACGGGCACGAGATCGATCGCGAGCAACGGCAGCGCGACGACGTCCTCGGGCACGTCCAGCAGCAGCAGACACAAGGCCAGTGCCGCCTCGCCGCGGCGCAGCCGCCGCTCGGCGCCGCCGAGCCCCTCGGTCGAGAAGCTGACCGGCAAATACGGGAATTCGGCACGGAGCGCGTGCAGGCTGTCGATGAAGGCCTCGGTCGGCACCAGCGGGTCGATCGCGATCGCCAGCTCGGGCTCGATCCCTTCGCGCGTCCCCGCCGCCATCGCTTCGAAGCGGGCTGTTGCGGCCAGCACGGCCCGCGCCTGGGCGACGAGAATCCGACCGGCATCGGTAAGGACGGGGCGAAAGCCGCTGCGGTCGAACAGCACGACGCCCTGCATGCCCTCCAGCGTGGCGATCGCCT
>CAXTNG010000154.1:3879-7902 GCA_964245475.1 uncultured Sphingomonas sp.
TCCAGGCTCCGCTCGCCGGGGTAGCGGGGGAGCCCCCGGTAGCGCAGCAGCTCCTCGTCCAGCCGGTGCTCCATCGCGAGCACATCCCGGGCCTTCTTCGAGGAGAGCTCCGGCGTGGCGATCGCCTGGCTCATCGCCGACTGCGCGCGGCCGAGCCGGCGTCCGGCGGCGGAGAAGCTGCCGGTGTCTGCGATCGCCACCAGGACGCGGAGCTGGTCGAGCGTCAGACTGCCGATCATCTATCAGCCCGGCCGATAAAGAGCATCACAACTTCATAGCTCCCGCAGACGTGTGCCGGAAGCCATATTCCGGACATGCAACCGACCTTCTTCATCAACCACGGCGGAGGTCCCTGCTTCTTCCTGGAGCCGGGACCGATGCGCGACAGCTGGCGCGAGCTGGAACAGCATCTGGGCGGCTTCATGACGACGCTCGCCGAGCGCCCGCGGGCGATCCTGATCGTCTCGGGGCACTGGGAGGAGCCTGCGCCGACCGTCAATGCCGGTGCGCGGCCGCCGCTGCTCTACGATTACGGCGGTTTCCCCGGATATACCTATCGGCTCACCTTTCCGGCGCCTGGTGCGCCCGCGCTGGCGGCGCGTGTCAACGCGCTGCTGTCGGCGGCGGGCATCGCCAGCGGCAGCGAGCCGGCTCGCGGGTGGGATCACGGCGTGTTCGTGCCGCTCAAGGTCATGCTGCCCGACGCCGACCTGCCGATCCTCCAACTCTCGCTCCAGCGCGGTCTCGACCCTGCCGCCCATCTCGCGATCGGCCGCGCGCTGAAGCCGCTGCGAAACGAGGGCGTGCTGATCCTCGGCAGCGGCCAGAGCTATCACAACATGTGCGGCTTCTCCGGCGGCAGGTCGGGGGACCTCGGGGCGGAAGCTTTCGACACGTGGCTGCGTGCGGCGATGATCGACGGCCGCACGCGCGACGACGCGTTGATCCGCTGGGCGGATGCGCCCGGCGCCCACGACGCCCAGCCGCACGAGGATCACCTGTTGCCGCTGATGGTGGCGGCCGGCGCCGCCTCGGGGGAATCCGGCGCCGTCGACTTCCACGGTCACGCGCTCGGCAAGCCGATTTCCGGCTTTCGCTTCGGCTGACCATTCTCACGGAGGATACACATGACCAAGCTTCTCGTTGTCGAAACAAGCCCGCGCGGCGACCATTCCATCTCGCGCGGTCTCACCCGCCGCTTCGTCTCGCAATGGCAGGCGACGCACCCGGACGGCGCGGTCGTCCGCCGCGACCTGATGGAGACCGACCTCCAGTTCATCGGCGCACCGTGGCTCCAGGGATATTTCACGCCGGCCGAGCAGCATTCGCCCGCGATGAAGGAGGAGCTGCGACTGTCGGACGAACTCGTCGCCGAGCTGCTCGCCTGCGACCACCTCGTCATCGCGACGCCGGTCTACAACTACAACGTGCCCGCCGCGCTCAAGGCCTGGATCGACAGCATCGTGCGCAAGGGCCTGACACTCGGCTTCGATGGCCAGGGCCTCGTCGACGACAAGAAGGCCACGGTGCTGATGGCATCCGGCGGCGTCTACACCGAAGGTTCGCCGATCCGCGATCGCGACATCGCTACGCAATACTTGCGCCTGATCCTGAATGTCATCGGAATCACGGATGTGACGTTCGTCGCCGCCGGCAACGCCAAGGCGGTCGACATGGGCGAAATTGGGCGCGAGGCTTTCCTCGATCGGTTCGAGCGTGAAATTCAAGCCGAGGCGGCTTGATAGTTGCGCGAAGGACGTCGCCGGCGCTTGATTCACCGCCGGCGACCGCGTTCGAGATCAGACGCCCGCCTTCAAGTCTGGAATTTAATCCATACCTGGTCCCGGTCGGCCGCAGCGCCCGGTCGATACTGGTACACATCGCGTGCTGAGCGCGCTTCAACGCATGGCCCGACGCCGCGGGCCACCGTGACGCGCATCGCGAGCAGTCTTTCTTGAGCCTCCTCAATCAATATAAAAGGGCTTCTATACGGGTTCATCGATCGCGGCATCATTAGAAGGCGGTTCAATGACGACGCTCGATCTGAACAGCGGCCATATCGTACTCATCAACACCTTTACGGTCGATCCGGACAAGGCCGACGAACTGCTCGGGGTGCTGTCGGAAGCGACCGATCATGAAATGCGTCAGCGCCCAGGTAAGACTATCTACAAGCGCTTCGTTCGCTAGAGCCGGATGGGCGTGTTCAACCGCATCTTCGCCGAGCTCGCCAAGGCGATGGCGGTGACCGACTGATGATCGAACCACATGGCACTCGCGAATGACGGTCGATCTCAGTTCGTTATGATGACTTGCATTAGCAACTCAAGTTGGGTAGCTCGTTGTGGGTTGTCTCGGGGGCTTTATGCAATCGAAATATCTGGGTCGCACAGCGGTCGCGGCCTGCTGGCTGCTGCCTCGCCGGCGGTGGCGCAGGATGGGCGGAGCACCGCCAGAGTCGGCTCACCCGCATCAAAGGACGTCGCGTCGGCGGAGCCGGGCCAGGCCGATACCATCGTCGTCACCGGCATCCGCGAACGGGCGCAGTCGCTCGGCGCGCTGGACGATGGCGCTGTTCGCCAGCGACACGCTCAGCCTGAGCGCGCATTGGCAGCTGCTGCTCGGCGGGCGCTATGTCTGGCGCAAGGATGTCGAGACCGACCCGGACGGGTCGCGCACTTTCTACGAGAACGCGCGCAAGTTCACCCCGACCGCGGCCCTGCTGTGGAAGCCGGTCGCGAACGTCACGACCTATATCTCCTACGCGCAGTCGCTCCAGCCGGGCGGCGTGGCCGGCCCCGACACGCAGAATGCCGGTGAGCGCTTTCCCGTGATCGCCAGCAAGCAGTAAGAGGCCGGCGTGAAGGCCGAGCTCGGCGGCCTGCTCGTCACTGCGGCGGTATTCCGCATCGAACAGGGCTTCGAGTACGACCGTTCCGTCTCCGGCCAGCTGCCGATCCATGTGCAGGACGGCATCGAGCGGCACGACGGGTTCGAGTTCGCATTGTCGGGCAGGCTCGGCCGCGCGATCCGGCTGGTCGGCGGGGTGCAGGTGCTCGACGTCACGGTGCGCGACAGCTCGCCCGAGCTGGTCGGCAAGGAGCCGCCCGACGTGCCCGAGTTTCAGGCCAAGCTGTTCACCGAATACGCGCCGCCCGCGCTGTCGCGCTTCGCGATCAATGCCGGCCTGTCCTAGACCGGCGGCAGCTATTACGATGCGCTCAACACGCAGCAGCTCGACCGCTTCTTCCTCGCTAGCCTGGGTGTGCGTTACGGCGTCGAGGTGAGCGGCACGCCGCTGACGCTACGCGCCTCGGTCGATAATCTGTTCGACAAGAAATACTGGCTGCCGCGCGGCTCGATCGTGCCCATCAGCGCGGCCTAGTCGGCCGCGGGCTGGTCGCTGCGAGCACGAGGCAGCAGCCCGTACAGCTTGGTCTTTAGCTCCTCCGCCTCGTCCGATACGGAGCGCCGGAGGGGCGATACGATGAGCTCGCCGCCCGCGATGACGACGTCGACCAACTCGAAGGCCGCGGCCGCGCGCTCCACCTCGCCCATGCGCCGGACCAGGATGGCGCGGCGCTCGCTCATCCAGTCGGCGAATTGGGACGGGATCGGGAGCCCGAGCGCGCCCTCGGCGCGCATAGCCGTGTACGCCGGTTGGGGCAGGAGATAGTCTTCGAGTGTGCGGTAGGCGCGGCTCCCATCGACCCACACGCTCCCCGACGCAAGCCGATCGCGCAGGTGGACAACGACGGCCACCTAATAGGCGCGCCGGTCCATCAATCCTCCGCCCGGGAACACGACCTTCGCCAGCGCGGGCCAGGAACGTGATCGGCACGCGCTTGGGCAGCACGGAGCGGCCGTCGTGGTACATGCGCCGCAGCGCGTCGATGGCGCCGAGCAACGGATCGTTGGCGCGCGCGGCGCGGAACGTAAACGCCGCCAGCAGCGTGGGGCAGCGAGGTAGTGATCTTCCCCGGGTTTGGCGGACACGCTGGGTTATCCGGTCATGCGCTGTTC
>CAXTNG010000155.1:0-7888 GCA_964245475.1 uncultured Sphingomonas sp.
TCCAAGCGCTGCTCGCTGTGGCGTCGGCGCGACCGCGCCCATCGCTCGCCGACTTGCGCGGGTATCTCGAGACGGCACGCCCGATCGATGCCGCGGCGGCCGGCCGCATCGACGTGCCCGTGCTCGTCTTAGCTGGAGAGCGGGACTATACGCCTGTCGCCGAGTTCGAGGCCGCAGCGGCGATGCTGCCCCATGCGGAGGTGGCGGTCGTCGCCGGCGCGGCGCACGCGAGCTATCAGGAGCAACCGGAGCAGTTCAACGCCTTGCTCGACGGATTCTTGGCGCGCCTGGGCTGATTGCGAACCTTTATGAACCCCTCTCGCGGCTGCGAGGTGCTTTGATCGAACCTGAGAATTCATATGCGGATGCCGACGAGAGCGGTGACGTAACCATGGGAGAGATCGATGGGCACGAGATCGCGGACAGACCACGGCCGACTGCCGCTTCTGACGACGGGCAGCGTGCTGGCGCTGGGAGCGGGCGTGCTATTCCCGATGTCGGCTTTCGCGCAGGCCGCGCCCGCCCCCCAAGTTGCGGCGACGGCAGAAGATAAAACGCCGGACTCCGCCGACATCGTTGTTACGGGGTCACGCATCGTCCGGAACGGCGCGCAGTCGCCGACACCGCTAACGCTTGTCACGGCGGAAGATATTAAGGTGTCGGCCAAGACCAATATCGCCGACGCGATCAATGAATTGCCGGCGGTCTCCAACTCAGTCACGCCGCGCACTGCCAACATCGGGGTGGGCGGCGGAATCGCCGGCGCCAACTTCCTTAACCTTCGCAACCTTGGCATCAGTCGCACGCTGGTACTATTGGACGGTCGCCGCGTCGTCCCCGCGACCACTTTCGGCGCGGTAGATGTGAACCTGCTGCCGACCGGCCTGATCAAGCGCGTTGACGTGGTGACCGGGGGCGCATCCGCGACCTACGGCGCCGACGCAGTGGCTGGAGTAGTCAATTTCGTCCTCGATACGAAGTATGAAGGTATGAAGGGCGAGGTACAGCGCGGCATCACGTCGCGCGGCGACGCCGCGAGCACCGCCGCGTCGCTCACCTATGGCACGTCGTTCGGGGGCGGGCGGGGACATTTCGTCGCCAATGCGCAATATTCGGACAACGGCTCGGTCTTCGTCCGGGACCGGAACTTCGGAGCCAACCCGCAGATCATCAACAATCCGGCCTATACGGCGACCAACGGCCAGCCGCGCCGGATCATCGCCACCGGGGCGGGGCTCGGGCTCGGCACGCCAGGCGGGCTGATCGTCGCAGGGCCGCTGCGCGGAACCCAGTTCGGCCCCAACGGCGAGCCACTGCCATTCAACTTCGGCGTCACCTCAGGGGCGATAGCGGTGTCGCCCGACGCGTACAATCCGGCACGCGACGAGCAACTGCTATCGCCGCTGAAGCAGGGCACGGCGTTCGGCCGCGTCAGCTATGACCTGTCCGATACGTTTACTGTTTTCGCCGAGGCGAGCTACGGCAAGTCGATCGTCGACCAGACGATCATTCCCTATTTCCGGCTGGGCAACATCGTCGTCCGGTCCGACAACGCGTATATCGATCCGGTCACCAAGGCGCGTCTTGCGCAGGCGGGCGCTACATCGTTCGCCTTCGGAAAGATCACCTCAAGCCTCGGGCCGGTAACACCCCGCAACGTCCGCGAATCGCAGCGCTACGTGGTCGGCGCCAACGGTAAATTCGGCAGCGACCTGAATTGGAACGTTTATTACGAGCGTGGGCAGGTCGACATCGACAATTCGGCCAGCAACAACCCCATCGTCTCGCGGTTCAACCTGGCGACGGACGCGGTCGCAGGCCCGAGCGACTCGGTCGTATGCCGATCAACGCTAACGGCGTCGACCAACGGCTGCGTCCCGTACAACATCTTCGGCACCCAGCCGGCCTCGCAGGCGTTGTTGGATTATGTGACGGGAACGGCCCGACAGCAGAGCAGCCTTACACAGGACGTGGTCGAAGCCAGCCTGAGCGGTTCGTTCTTCGAACTTCCCGCCGGACCGTTATCGTTCGCGATTGGCGGCCAATACCGGCACGAAAGCGCACGCGGCGACGCCGACGCGACCTCGCTGGTCAACGACTTCTTCGTCGGTAACTACAAACCGTTGAGCGGAGCGGTGACCGTCAAGGAAGCGTTCGGCGAGCTCAACATTCCGGTGCTGAAGGACTCTGCGCTGGGCAAGTCGCTGACGCTGAATGGGGCGGCGCGTGTCACTGAATACAGCACCAGCGGCACCGTCACCACTTGGAAGGCGGGCTTCGTTTACGAGCCGGTGCCCGACATTCGCGTCCGGTTGACGCGCTCGCGCGACATCCGCGCGCCCAACATCAATGACCTGTTCCTGGGAGGTCAGTTCAACAGCATCCCCGTGTCCGACCCGGCCAACAACAACGCTCTCGTGCAGGTGCTCACGCGCAGCGCCGGCAACCCGAACCTCAGGCCGGAATTCGCATCGACCCTAACCGGCGGCGTGGTGCTCGCCCCGCGCTTCCTCTCCGGCTTCACATTCTCGGTCGATTACTACGACATCAAGATTCGCGGTGCGATCGGCGCGATCGCGCCGCAGGACATTGTCAATCGCTGCGCGGCGGGCGATACGAGTTACTGCGGCTTCATCTTTCGCAATGCCGCCAACCAGATCACGCAGATCGACCGGCTGCCGGTCAATTTCCAGCAGGAGAAGTCGACTGGCATCGATTTCGAGCTCGGCTACCGGACGCGGCTCGGTGACGGCACGCTCGCGTTGCGGGCCGTCGCGACGCGGACAACCGAGCTCTCGCTAGGCGTCGGCGCCACCCGTATCAGTCGAGCCGGCGAAGTTGGCGACAACGCCCTCGCGACCGGCGCATCCGGCTCCGCTGCCACGGGCGTGCCGGATTGGCGCGGGCTGGCCAGCGTCAGCTACGAGAGTGGGGGCGGCAGTTCGATTTCGGTCAAGACGCGCTATATCGGCGCCGCTAAGATCGAGAGCGACTACGGTCCGCTGGACCTTGCGGGCAACCATGTCCCCAACGTGTTCTACTTCGACCTGCGATTGGCGCAGCGCGTGAAGGTCGGGTCGGCATCGTTTGAGTTCTTTGGTGCCGTCGACAACTTGTTCGACCGCGACCCGCCGACCGTTCCGTCGCTGTCGAGCAGCGCCGTCCTGCTAGTGCCGACCAACTATACCCTGTACGACACGGTCGGCCGGGAGTTTCGCGTCGGCGCGCGCTTCGCCTTCTGATCCGCGCGTCGAGGCTGACTGACCCGTCGGGTTGCGAGGGGGCCGGCGTGGCGGCGCCAAGCCCGTTTCTCATGAATGTGGGCGCGCTGCTGCTGCTGGCGGTTACTGTGATGAACGGCGTCGCGATGAGCGTGGCTTTCAGTCCGCTGCAGGAGGCGGTGCGCAGCGAGTTCCGTCTGGACGATGTCCGGATGAGTTTTCTGACAGGACTTGCCGCCGCCGTGCCGATCCTGTTCCTATCGATCCCGGTCGGGCGGTTGACCGACCAAACGAACAGGGTCCGGCTGCTGATCGCGATCGAGACGGTCGCCACCTTGGGCGCGGTCGTCACCGTCTTCGCCGGATCGTTCGCCGCTCTCTTCGCGGGCAGGATCCTTACCAGCGTCGGCCTGGTATGCGGCCTGCCGGTCGCGACCGCCATCGCCGCCGATCTGTCGCCACGCGAGCGCCGGGGCCGCGCGATCCTGCTGCTCGTGCTCGGCCGCACCGCGGGATCGGCGCTCGCCTTCGCTCTCGGCGGCTGGTTGTTCGGGCTGGCGCAGCGGCATATCTTCGGCGTGGCGGGACTGCAGCCCTGGCGCGTCGTCGTCCTGGCGTTCGCGATGGGCAGTGTGGCCGTTATCGCCGCGCTCCTGCTGCTGCTCCGTGAGCCGGCGCGTCGCGAGGTCGGCACCGCGGCGGGCTTGCCGCTCGGGACGGCGCTGCGCGCGCTATGGGGCATGCGCGACTTCCTGCTGCCGCTGTTCGCGGGCGAGGTCAGCGTACTGATGGCAGACACCGCGGCGAGCATCTGGGCCGCGCCGGTGCTGACCCGCAGCTATGGCTGGACGCCGCAGCAGTTCGCCGCGCCGATGGGGCTGGTCGTGCTGCTGACTGGCGTGCTGGGCGCCGTTATTGGTGGCGCTGTCGTCGACCGGAGCCAGCGGGGCGGCGACCCTCGCCGGTTCCTGCTGGGGGCGGTCGTCGCGTCGCTGGCCGGGGTGCCAGCCGGGTTCTTCGCCGCCGCGCCGTCGCCGTCCGTTTTCTTCGCGCTCCTGTTCATCCTGCTGCTGTGTGGCGCGGTGGCGGCGCTGGCGACGACGACCGCCATCACGGTGTTCGTACCCAACGAGCTGCGCGGACTGTGCCTGGGACTCATCATCGTCTGCACCGGCATCGCTGGCTTCGGCATCGCACCGACCCTGGTCAGCCTCATTGGCAAGGCGCTCGGCGGCCCCGAGCACATCGGGCAGGCGCTCGCCATCACCAGCGTGTCCGCCGGGTTGCTGTCGTGCGCCGGCTTCATCGTCGCCATGCGGCGAACACCACCCGTGCCGCAAACGTAATGCCTAGCAGTCGGTTGCGAGTTGGCGTTGGAAGACGTATCTTCTGGCAGAGAGCACGATAGCGTGCCAGTAGGAGAGAATAGATTTGGATGGCTTTGCGGCGTCGTTCGGCAGCTTGCGGTGCACGCGGTGCGCCGGTGGCGAGACAGTAGTCAACACGCCTTGGGCAGTGCAAATGCCGGCCGCGGTGTGGGACGTGATGATCTACGTCTTCGACGGAGCCCGATGTAGGCTGAGCCTAGCTGACGGTACTGCGCCGGTAACCACGGCCGAGCGAAGCATCGCGGTCGTGCTCCGCGGGCAATCGCACAGCGTGGAGGGGCAGATCGCGTCGACTCCACGGCTGGCGCAGCATGCCGATCCCGCGATCGTCGGACGCTACCTGACGACTACGGAAACGTCGCGGGCGGAGACCGCGACGCATGTGGAGGTGCTCGGCCTGTCGGTGGAGCGCGGTCTGAGCGACCATTTGTTCGGCGCGCTCCCAGCGCATTTTTTAGTCGAATATGACGAGCTTCCCCCCTGGCTGAACAGCCGGCTGAGCTGCCTCAAATCCGCGCTCACCTCGTCGGCGCCGGGCGCGCACGCCGTGGCGCTGCGCGACGCCGAAGCGATGATGATGCAGGTCGTGTCCGACTTGACACAGGCGCAGCCGCATCGCGTGCCGGGATGGTGGCGCGGCACCGACGATCCGAAACTGGCCCGCGTCCAGGCGATGATCCATCGCGATCTCGCGCGGCCGTGGACGATAGAGATGATCGCGGGCGAGGCGGGCATGTCGCGATCGCGCTTGATCGCCCGCGCGGCCACCGAGCTGGGCGAGGGGCTGATGAGCTACGTTACACGCGCTCGGATGTGGGAGGCCGCCCGTCAGCTCGAGCGCACTTACAACGACGTCGCGCGGATCGGGCGCGGGGTGGGCTACGGGTCCGAGAAGGCGTTTATCACGAGCTTCAGCCGCTTCTGGGAAGTGCCGCCGGGCGAATACCGGCGCGCGCGGCGCGCCGCCGCCGATGCACGATTGGACTCAACTCGGCCGGCGCTCGCCCGCACGTATTAGCCTTCACGCCATTGGCGGAAACGCGCGGCGGACGTGACCGCGCTGCAGGCAGGCAATGTCGGGCACGCCGGCGAGGATCAGCGTCCGCTCGAATTCCTCCCGGAGCAACGACAGCACGCGATCTACGCCCGGTTCACCTGCCGCTGCGAGCCCGTAGAGATAGGGGCGGCCGATCGCGCAGGCAGTTGCGCCCAGCGCTAGCGCCTTAACCACATCGGAACCCCGCCGGATGCCGCCGTCGCAAATGACCTCCGGGCCGTCGCCGACCGCATCTCGGACGGCTGCGACCTGGTCGAGCGGGGCCGGCGCGCCGTCGAGCTGCCGGCCGCCGTGGTTTGATACCATCACGGCGGTGGCGCCGGCCGCGATCGCGCGCTTTGCGTCGGCGGGCGTCATCACACCCTTGACCGCCAGCGGTCTGCCCCAGCGCGCGGCAAGCCATTCGAGGTCGTCCCAAGTTACCGACCGGTCGAATTGCCCGCCGACATAGTCGAACAGCGAGGTCGGCCCGCCTGCAAGCACGTCCACCCGGTGCGCGACGTTCACGAACTCGAACTTCGCGCCCGCCAGCGCCGGCAGCGACCATCGCGGGTGGAGCGCGAAGCTGAGCAGGCTTCGCGCCGTCAGCCGCGGCGGCACCGACAGCCCGTTCGCGCGGTCGCGCTCGCGGTTGCCTGCGACTGGCGTATCCACCGTCAGCGCAAGGCCGTCATAGCCGGCCGCCTTGCAGCGATCGACGAACTCGGTGGTCAGCCCGCGGTCGCGGAAGACGTAGATCTGGAATACCTTCGGCCCCGCCGTGGCCTGGGCGAGGTCCTCTAGCGTGGTCGTCCCCAGCGTCGACAGACTGTAGACCAAGCCGTGCCGCGCCGCCGCGCGCGCGACGGCCAGCTCTGCGCCTGCATGGAACATCCTTGTAAGCCCAGTCGGCGAAAGCATCAGCGGCCACGCGACCTTCCGCCCGAACAGCGTCGTGGCGGTGCGGATGGTCTGGGTGTCGACCAGCACGTCCGGCAGGAGCATCACCCGGCCGAACGCGGCGGCGTTGTTGCGCAGCGTCCACTCGTCGTCGGCGCCGCCGTCGATGTACTCGAAGATCGGCCCAGGCAGCACGCGGCGTGCGGCGCGCCGGAAATCCTCGACGTTGCGGGCGCTCGATGGCTTCACAAATGCTTCCTGTCGCGTCCTGCGTAGGTCCGCCGCGCCCGCCCGTCGAGCCATGTCGACGGAGCGGCGGTTCATTGTGGTTCGCGATCGGCCTGAAGCGCTGCTCGGCGATTGTGGGAGCTTCCGGCGCGCCATAGCGTCGGGGGATGAGCGATAGGCGGCAACACGACGGCAAGGGATCGGCGGCGCTCGCGCGCATGCCGTCTGCGGCGTACCTTCGATGAGGCTCGCGACGTGCCGCGAGGCGGATGGATCGCTGCGCGCGGGCTTGGTGGAATACGAGCGCTTTCACCCCTTTGCCGAGGACATGCTCGCGGTGATCGGGGACGATGCGGATAACGTGGCACGCCGCGCCGACGCCGCTCGCCGCGTGTCCGGTGTTGCGCTGGCCGACTGCGTCCTAGCCGCGCCCGTGCCGTGCCCGCCCGAATTCATCGGCGTCGGCCTGAACTACCGCGACCATGCGGCCGAGGCGGGGCTGGCGATCCCGGCCACGCCGCTGGTCTTTAACAAGCAGCGCAGCTGCGTGGCGGGGCCGCACGACGACGTGCTGCTGCCCCTACTGTCAGACCAGCTCGACTATGAGGGAGAGCTCGGCATCGTAATCGGCCGCGCCTGGCGCGGCATGACCGCAGCCGAGGCGGCGAGCGCGATCTTCGGCTATGTAGTGGTGAACGACTTCAGCCTGCGCGACGTGCAGATGGCGAGCCCGACGCATACGATGGGCAAATCCTTCGACACGCATGGACCCTTCGGCCCGTGGATCGTAACCGCCGACGTGATCGCGGATCCGCAGGCGTTGGTGATTGAGGCGCGTGTGAACGGCGAGCTGCGTCAGCGCGGCAGCACCGCCGACATGATCTTCGGCTGCGCGGAGATCATCGCGCACCTGTCGCAAGTTATGACGCTCGCGCCCGGCACGATCGTCACCACCGGCACGCCCGCGGGCGTGTGCTTCGGCGACGACAACCGGAGCTACCTGCGCCACGGCGATGTCGTGACGGTGGACATCGAGGGCGTCGGACGGCTGCGCAACCGCATCGTCGCCGAAGGGGCACCGCCAGCATGAGGTGGTGCACCCGCGCGCTGATTCA
>CAXTNG010000156.1:0-7847 GCA_964245475.1 uncultured Sphingomonas sp.
CGGCAGCGCCGTGCATTGCGCTTGCGCTATCTCAGGCTCAAACGGAGACTTCTCATGCGCAAGCTGATCGGAATGGTGGTGGTTGCGGGCGCGCTGATGGTCAGCGCATGCAACACCGTCGAGGGAGTGGGCAAGGACGTCAGCTCGGCGGGCAAGACCGTCGCAAAGACCGCCGACGACGCCAAATAGCTCGCCGCCGAATCACAGAGACGGGCTCCGCGCCGACCGCGCGGAGCCCGTTTGCGTGTCAGGCGCTCGCCTCTTCCGCTTCCGCCTCGCGCGCCCGGCGGCGCTCGGTGAACCAGATGCCGATGATGGCGACTTCGTAGAGCAGGATCAGCGGCACTGCGAGCAGGACCTGGCTCATCAGGTCGGGCGGAGTCAGCACCGCGGCGATCGCGGTGGCGCCGACGATCGCATAGCGTCGCGCGCCGATCAGCCCTTTGCGCGTCACGATCCCGGCGCGCTCCAGCAGCATCAGCAGCACCGGCAGCAGGAAGGCGAGCCCGAAGCCGAACAGAAACTGCATCACGAAGGACAGATAATTGCCGATCGCCGGCAGGGCCTCCTGCCGGACGCCGCCGACATTCCCCTGAAAGCTCAGCAGGAAGTGCAGCGCCATCGGGATCGCGAGGAAATAGGCCATCGAGGCGCCGGCAGTGAACAGCACCGGCGTCGCCAGGAGGAAGGGCAGCAGCGCGCGCTTCTCCTTCCTGTACAGGCCTGGCGCGACGAACCGCCAGAGCTGATTGGCGATCACCGGAAAGGCGATCATCATTGAGGCAAAGAAGGCGACCTTCACCTTGACGAAGAACGCCTCAAAGATCTGCGTGTAGATCAGCGTCTTCTGGCCCGCCGACAACAGCGGCTGGACCAGGAAGGCGAAGATGTCCTCGGCGAACCAATAGCTCACGCCGAACGCCAGGACGATCGCGGCGATACAATAGAGCAGGCGGCGGCGGAGTTCGATCAGATGGTCGAGCAGCGGCGCGCGGCTCGCGTCGATCTCGTCGACGACCTCCTCGCTCATGATGCGGCCTCGCCGGTGCGCGCCGGAGGGCGATCGTCGACCGCCGGGAGAACCTCAGGCTTCTCGACCATCACCGGCTCGGCGCTTGCGTCCGCAGCAGGCTCGTCGAGCGGCCCGGTCGGCGCATCAAAGACGTCCGATGTCGCGGGGTGCTCCCGCATGATCCGCGCATTCTCGTCGGCCCAGCGCTTCTCCATTTCCTCGAGCTCGGCCTCGCGCACCATCTGGTCGAAGCCGGAACGGAACTGGCGCGCGACGCCGCGAGCGCGGCCGACCCAATAGCCGACCACCCGCATCGCCTTGGGTAGATCCTTGGGTCCGATCACCACCAGCGCGACGAACGCGACCAGCAGCAGCTCGGACGGCGCGATATCCAGCATGGACTAGGGTCGGTTCAGCGATCGTCGCGCGTGGTGTCCCGCAACCGCTCGCCCTCGCGATCAAACGCGGGTTCGGCAGCCTTCTTCGCCTCGATCCGGGCGGAAGGCGAATCCTCCTCGGCCATGCCCTTCTTGAAGTTCTTCACACCCTTGGCGACATCGCCCATCAGGTTGGAGAAACGCCCGCCGCCGAGCAGGAGGATCGCGACGACCGCGAGGACGAGCAGATGGATGGGGCTAAAGCTGCCCATGGCGAAATCTCCTGGAAACCGAATGCTATCTAGGCGTCCTCGCCGGACTTTTCCACTAGCGTCTCCGCAAACGCCAGATCGACCGGATCGAGCAGCCCGGCGGCGCGCAGGTCCTCAAGGCCCGGCAGGTCGCGGCGCGACTCCAGACTGAAATGCGCAAGGAACGCGGGGGTGGTCGCGTAGGTCAGCGGACGCCCGGGCACCTCGCGGCGGCCCGCGGGGCGGATCCAGCCCGCCTCCATCAGCACGTCGAGTGTGCCCTTGGAAATCTGCACACCGCGGATCGCCTCGATCTCGGCGCGGCTGACCGGCTCGTGATAGGCGATGATCGCCAGCGTCTCGACCCCGGCGCGGCTCAGGCGGCGCGGCTCTTCGCGGTCGCGGCGGAGCAGGTGCGCGAGATCGGCGGCGGTCTCCATGTGCCAGCGCTCGCCGCGGCGGACGACGGCGATGCCGCGGCCGGCATAGTCCTGCTGGAGTTGCTCCAAGGCCGCGCGGATGTCGCCGGCGCCGACATGGCCGGCGATGGCGTCGACGGTCAGCGGCTCGGCGGCGGCGAACAGCACCGCCTCGACCGCACGGACCACGTCGTCGGGCGGGGTCATGCCGAGGCCCGCAGGTAAAGCGGCGCGAAGGCGTCGGCCTGGCGCAGCTCCACGCGGCCCTGCCGCGCCAGCTCGAGCGAGGCGAGGAAAGTGGAGGCGAGCGCCGAACGGCGCAGCTCCGCGTCGGCAGCCGGCAGGAACGCCTCGATCGCCGACCAGGCGACCATGCCGCCGATCGCCGCGGAGAGCCGCGCCATCGCGTCCTCCAGCGTCATCACATGGCGGTCGCGGACGACGTGGAGCACGGGACGGTTGCGCGCCGAGATTTGGCCATAGGCCTCGATCAGCTCGTAATAGCCGACCTGCCACAGCGCTTTGCGGACCGTATGCAGCCCCTCGGGCGCGTCGCGGCGGAAGACATCGCGGCCGATCCGGTCACGCGCCATCAGCCGCGCGCCCGCGTCGCGCATCGCCGCGAGCCGTTCGAGACGAAGCTGGAGGCGGAGCGCCATCTCCTCCGCGTCGGGCTCCTCGCCCGGCTCGCGCGGGAGCAGCAACGCGGACTTGAGATAGGCCAGCCAGGCGGCCATCACCAGCCAATCGGCGGCGACCTCCAGCTTCAGCGCCTGCGCGCGGTCGATCACGTCGAGATATTGCTCGACCAACTGGAGGATCGAGATGCGCCGGAGGTCGACCTTCTGCGACCGCGCGAGCGTCAGCAGAAGATCGAGCGGCCCTTCCCACCCGTCGAGATCGAGGGTGAGCGCGTCCTCCACTCAGACCAGCGCGAGCAGCGCGTCGCGCTTGGCGGTAAGCTCGGCCAAGTCGCCCTCAGGCGCGCCAACGCTCGCCATTGCCGAGTCGAGGCGGGCGCGGGAGCGCTCCGCGATCGGGCCGAGGCGGTCGGCGATGGCGATCATCTCGTCCAACCGCGCCCAGCAGTCGAGCACCAGGTCGCAGCCTGCTTCGATCGCGCCCGCGGCCTTGTCCGCCGCGGAGCCGGAGAGCGCTTTCATGTCGATGTCGTCGGTCATCAGCAGCCCGTCGAAGCCGATGCGGCCGCGGATCACCTCTTCGATGACAATGGGCGAGAGCGTGGCCGGGCGCACAGCATCCCACGCTTCGAAGACGATGTGCGAAGTCATGCCCATCGGTGCCTTGGCCAGCGCGCGAAACGGTTCGAGATCGACTTCCAGCTCGTCATCACTCGCGGCGACGGTGGGGAGCACATGGTGGCTGTCGACCACCGCACGACCATGGCCGGGCATGTGCTTGACCACGCCGACCACGCCCTCCGCCGCCATGCCCTCCAGCATCGCGCGGCCCATCGCGCCGACCCGCATCGGCTCGCGGCCATAGGCGCGGGCGGCTATCATGTCGGTCGTGTCCGCCTGCGCCACGTCGAGGATCGGCGCGCAGTTCACGGTGATGCCGACGTCCGCCAGCATCAGCGCAAGCGCTTGGCCATTGGCGCGCGCCGCCTCTATCGCGGAGATGGGAGCGAGTTCGTAGAGCGCGTCGAAGACAGGGCCCGCGGGAAAGCTGGGCCATTCGGGCGGGCCGAGCCGCGCCACCCGCCCGCCCTCCTGATCGACGAGGATTGCCAGATCGTCCCGGCCCGCCAGTTCGCGCAGCGAGTCGGTAAGCGCGCGAAGCTGGGTGCGGTCGACGACGTTGCGCTTGAACAGAATGTAGCCCGCAGGCTTTACCTCCACGAAGAAAGCGCGCTCGTCGTGGGTGAGAACCGGGCCGGAGAGGCCGAAGATGACGGGCTTCATGGGAGGGAGTTAGCGCGGTACAGTTGGTATTCCCAGCGGCTCGCTTTCAACCCGTCGTCACCCCGGACTTGTTCCGGGGTCCAGAGCGCGGCAGGCGATGACCTTTGAGCATCCATCCGCATGGCTGGCGGCACCCTAGACCCCGGAATAGGTCCGGGGTGACGGGAGCATCAAGACAGCGGTCGGACTTCAGCTCGCGACGAAACAGGCCTCTCCCGCCACACGCAACCGCCCGCAGATGTCTGCGGCGGCATTGGCGCTGCCCGCATTCACTCGCAGGCGATAGAGCGTCTTGCCGCCGGCCGCGACCGGCTGCACCGACTTGCCGAGCGGCGCGAGGTAGCTGAAGCGCTTGGAGAAGCTGCCCCACGCCGTGTTCGCCGCCGCCTCGGTCGGGAAGGCGCCGAGCTGGACTAGCGAGCCGCCCGCCGGCGCCGCTGTCGCCGGGTGACTGGCGGTGACCGGCGGTGCCGCGACCAGCTTGCCGCCCGAGGCGGGCACCTGCGCCACCGCATTCTTGCCGCCCTGCTCGCGCGGGCGCGGCGTCACGACAACGCGCGGGCCGGCAACCGGCTTCTCCGGCACGGCCTTGAGGTCGATCGCGCCGGTGCCTGCCCCCTTGCCCGCGCTGGTCGCGATCGCGGCGTCGCCCTCGCCCTTCACCTTGAGCCCGCCTGGGTCGTTGGGCTTGACCTTGTAATCGCCCTCCTGCGCCGCGATCAGCTGGCCCTCGCCCGCAGGCGTGCGGTGCTGGAGCTTGTAGATCGCGTAGATCAGCGCAGCGAGCAGCGCGAGGCCGATCAGCACGAGCGCGATCACACGGATCACGTCGACGCCGTCCTTCTCGTCCGGCTCGACCGTTTCCAGCCAGGGAAGCCGATCCTCCTCGCGCAAATCCATCCGCTCGGCCATCAGTGCATCTCCGAAACCGCCTCCACGCCCATGATGGAGAGGCCGTTACGAATAATCTGCCCGACCGCCGACGCCAAGAACAGACGCGCGCCGGTCGCAGCCGCGTCGTCGGGCTGGAGGAAACGGCGATCCGGCCGGTCGTTGCCGACATTCCACAGCGCGTGAAAGGCAGCCGCCAAGTCGTAGAGATAGAAGGCGATCCGGTGCGGCTCGCGCGCCGCCGCCGCGGTCTCGACGACACGCGGAAATTGCGCGGCGAGTTTGACCAGCGCAAGCTCCTCCGTGTCAAGCCGGGACAAATCGGCAGTCCCCCCGCCGATCCCCGCCTCCGCCGCACGGCGGTGGAGGGAGGCGATGCGGGCGTGGGCATATTGAACGTAGAAGACCGGATTGTATTTCGACGCCTCCACCACCTTGGCGAAGTCGAAATCCATCTGCGCATCGGAGCGGCGGGTGAGCATGGTGAAGCGCACGACATTTTTGCCGACTTCATTCACCACGTCAGCCAACGTCACGAAGTTGCCGGAACGCTTGGACATCTTCACCGGCTCGCCGGCGCGGAGCAGGCGGACCATCTGGACGAGCTTGACGTCGAAGCGGGTCTCCCCCCCGGTGAGCGCAGCGACCGCGGCGACGATCCGCTTGACCGTGCCGGCGTGGTCGGCGCCCCAGATGTCGATCAGCGCGTCCGCGGACTGCGCCTTCTGGTAATGATAGGCGAGGTCGGCACCGAAATAGGTCCACTGGCCGTTGGACTTGCGGATCGGCCGGTCCTGATCGTCGCCGAACGCCGTCGAGCGGAACAGCGGCAGCTCGACCGGCTCCCAGTCATCGGGCGTCTCCCCCTTGGGCGCTTCGAGCACACCGTCATAGACCAGGCCCCGCGCGCGCAGATCGGCCTCGGCAGCCTCCGGCTTGCCTGCCGCCCGCAGCTCGGCCTCGGAGGCAAAGACCTCGTGATGGATGCCGAGCAGCGCGAGATCGTCGCGGATCAGCGCCATCATCGCGGCGACCGCGCTAGCGCGGAACAGCGGCAACCACTCGGCCTCGGGGGCGCCTGCGAAGCGATCGCCGAACTCGGCCGCAAGCGCCTGACCTACCGGGACAAGATAGTCGCCGGGATAGAGCCCTTCGGGCACCTCGATCGTCTCGCCGAGCGCCTCGCGGTAGCGCAGGTGGACCGAGCGGGCGAGGACATCGACCTGGCCGCCCGCGTCGTTGACGTAATATTCGCGGATCACCCGGTGGCCGGCGAAGGCGAGCAGATTGGCGAGCGCGTCCCCCACCACCGCGCCGCGGCAATGCCCCATGTGCATCGGCCCGGTCGGGTTGGCGGAGACGTACTCGATGTTGACCGTCGTCCCCTCGCCCATAGCCAAGCGGCCGTAATTGTCGGCTCCCTCGGCGATCGCGCGCAGCTCGTCACGCCATGCCTCGTCGGTCAGCGCGAGGTTGATGAAGCCCGGTCCCGCCACGCTCACGCCAGCGACGTCGCCGAGCTTGACCAGTTCCGCCGCCAGTGCCTCGGCCAGGTCGCGCGGCTTTGCGCCGGCAGGCTTGGCGAGCACCATCGCGGCGTTGGTGGCGAGATCGCCGTGGCTCGCGTCGCGCGGCGGCTCGACCGTCACGTTCCTGCGGTCGAGCCCGCCGGGCAGAGTGCCGGCGGCGACCAGCGCGTCGAGCGCGGCGTCGAGGTGGGCGGCGAAGCGGGTGTAGAGCGTCATGGCGCGCGCTCTAGCCGATGCCCGCGCGCTGTCCAATTCAGGCTAACGCGATGCGCAAGCGCAAAGGTTCACCCTCACCCTTCCCACCGCCTTCGGCGGCGGGCCCCTTCCCTCTCCCATCGGGAGAGGGAGGGAGCGGCGAAGCCGCAGAAGGGTGAGGGTGAGCTAGTAAGCGGAGCGTGTCAGGCGCGCACCAGCCCCCCGATCGCCGCCACGCGAGCGCTCGCCGGGAACAGCGCCGCCATCGCGCGGGGCGGCTCGATGCCGAAGTGCGCCGCGACGGCGCCGCCGATAAAGGCGTCGAGCTGCATCGTCGGGCGGAGATCGCGCCCTTCATAGAGCTGCGCCTGCGAGAGACCCGGCCAGTCGGCGAGCACGCGCCCGCCCTTGACCGCGCCGCCGAGCAGCATCGCCGCCGAGGCCTGGCCATGATCGGTGCCGCCGGTGCCGTTGACCGCGACGGTGCGGCCGAACTCGGTCGCGACCAGCACCATCGTGTCGGACCAGAGCGGGCCGAGGCCGGTCTTGAGCGCGCCGATCATCGCGTCGAGGCCTCTGAGCTGCGCGGCGAGTCGCCCGCGCTGGCCGGCGTGGGTGTCCCAGCCGCCGGTCTCGATCGTGGCGATGCGCGCGCCGTCGGGTGCGGCGAGCAGCTGCGCGGCGAGCGTGCCGGTCGCAGCAGCGTCGCGGCCGTCGCCGGTCAGGTCGTCAGTCAGCGCGCGGGTCGCTATCGCCTCGCTCCACAAGGCATGAAGCTGCTGGTCGCCCTGGTAAAGCATGGCGACCCGGCGGAGCAGGTCGTCGGACGCAGCCGGAAGCTGCGACGGGGCGTAGGAAGCCACCTCATGGGTTCCGCGCAGCGCCATCGGCACCGTTGCCGCCACCGCGATCGCATGCGCATCCTCGGTCGGGACGACGCCGAGCAGCCGGTTGAGCCAGCCGTCGCGCAGCTGGTAGGCCGACGCGCCGCCGGTCTCCAGCACGTTCTGCCCGTCGAAATGCGAGCGGTCGCGATAAGGCGAGGCGATCGCGTGCGCGAACAGGGCCTGCCCCTGCGCGTAAAGCCCTGCGGTGGTCGCCAGCGCCGGATGCAGCGTGAAGGTGCCGTCGAGCTTGGCGCCGCTCGCGAAATCCTCGACGAACGCACCCCGCGCGGCCGTGAAGGCGGGATCGCCAGTCGCCGCAAGCGTGTGCAAGCCATCAGCAGCACCGCGCTGGATGATGAAC
>CAXTNG010000157.1:0-7829 GCA_964245475.1 uncultured Sphingomonas sp.
GGGTCGGCGAGCGCTGACCTGTGAGGCTCTTGCAGTACCGCCTGCCGCACGCTGGACCCCGGAACAAGTCCGGGGTGACGGAGGATGGATGGCAGGCGCGGTGGCCGAACCGAGCTATCGCGGCTTTGCTGCCGTTGCTCGTCCTCAGTGCCGCGGAACCCGACTTATGTGCCAACCTCGCACAAGTCCGCATTCCTGGCCTCACGTCGGTCCGCGCCACCTCCCGTGGCGGCCTCTGCCGTATCGAAGCGGTTGCACGGCCTCGCCCGCGCACGGCGATCGGGATCGAGGTCTGGCTTCCGCCCACTGCGCGCTGGAGCGGGCGTTACTATCAGATGGGCAACGGCGGCTTCGCTGGGCACATCGACGCCGCCACGCTCGAAGCCGCCGCTCGGCGCGGCGATGCTGCGGCGGCAACGGGCACGGGGCATAGCGGCGACGGCTTCGACGCGCGCTGGGCGGTCGGGCGGCCCGACCTGGTCGCCGATTACGCGTATCGCTCGATCAAGGTCACGCACGACGCTTCGCTGGCGCTGGCGCGCGCATACTACGGCCGCGCGCCGCGGCGGCGCTATTTCATGGGCTGTTCCTTCGGAGGGCGGCAGGCGCTGGTCGCGGCGGCGCGCTGGCCGCGCGATTGGGACGGGGTGATCGCGGGCGCGCCTGCGATCCGCTGGGTCGATCGGCTGCAGGGCTTCGCGCGCATCCAGCGGGCGCTGCGCACCGTGTCAGGCGCCATGGTCACGCCCGAGCAGATCGCCGGCACGCCGATGCTCAACCCGGCGCAGACGCGGGCGCTCGCCGCGATCGAAGCGGCGGGCTACCCGCGCGCGCAGGCCGATGCGGGCGAGTGGCGGCAGTGGATCCTCGCGCCCGATCCCGCGCTACGTTCGCAGCTGACCTTCGCGACCCAGGGCTATCGCTACCTGTTCGGCTATGGCGAAGGCTGGCAGCTGACCGATAGCGACGCCGTGCCCCCCGCCGTCCGTGCGACCTTTGCCGTCGGCGACCTCCGCCCGTTCCTGCGCCGTGGCGGGCGGGTGCTCTCCTATTTCGGTACGGCGGATGCGGTGCTGCCGCCGGGGTTTGCCGTCTCCGACGCGCAGGCGCTTGGCGGGCGCTCGCCGGACTACCGGCTGTTCCTGATTCCCGGCATGGCGCATTGCCAGGGTGGCGCGGCGCCGCATGCGATCGGCCAGTCGCTCGCCGCGCCCGCCGCTGTCGACGATGCCCGCCATGACGTCCGCCGCGCGCTCGAAGCCTGGGTCGAGCAGGGTCACCGGCCGACCGAGCTGATCGCCGGCACGGATGTCCGGCTCACTCCTGCCTGGTGAGTCCTCCGAAAAGCGGGAACGTCGCGCGTCCGCGCCCGTTTGCGCCGCATCGTAAGATCGCAGGAGCGTTACGCATGGCACAGGCTTCGGACATCCGCCCGCACATGGAGGTCCTCGGGTCCGACGGGCTCCACATCGGCACCGTCGACCATGTCGACGGCGAGCGGATCAAGCTCACCCGCAAGGACTCGAACGACGGCGAGCACCATTACATCCCGCTGAGCGAAGTCACGCGCGTCGACAGCCACGTCCACGTCGACACCACGGCGACGGCGCTGGGGCTGATCGCGGCGGCGGGCGTCACCGGTGCGGTTGCGGACCATGGCGAGGCGCCGTTCCCGCCGGTCCAGAACCGCCTGGTCGAGGGCGCCAAGCCGCGGGGCAATTATTACCTGCCCTGGATCGTCGGGCTGATCGGGCTGATCCTGCTGCTTCTCCTGTTCCGCAGCTGCATGAGCCACAAGGACGAGGCTGCGGCGCCCGTGGCGACCACCGCGGAGACGACGACCACCACCGCCACCACGACCGCGGCGCCGCTCAAAGTGGAGGAGGTAACGCTGCCGGGCGGGCAGAAGGTTTCGCTGGAGACGGCGGGGCTCAACTACGAGCTGCAGCGCTATCTGGCGTCGAGCGAGCCGACGCCGCGCACGTTCACCTTCGACAAGCTGAACTTCGACACCGCCTCGGCGGCGATCCGCCCTGCCGACCAGGCCAACGTCGATGCGCTGGCGCAGATCCTGTCGGCCTACCCGAAAGCCAAGGTCAGGATCGTCGGCTACACCGACGCGCGCGGCTCTTCGCCGAGCAACGCGCAGCTGGGCAAGCAGCGGGCGGAATCGGTCGCCGCGGCGCTCACGGCCAAGGGCGTCGACAAGGGCCGCATCACCGCCGAATCGGGTGGCGAGGGCAACCCCGATGCCACCAATGCGACGGCGCAGGGTCAGTTCGAGAATCGTCGCACCGAGCTGGTCGTGACTGCAAAATAGGGGTTCGGGAAAGCCGTTCGTGCCGAGCGAAGTCGAAGCACATTGGGAGTGCCCTTCGGCTTCGCTCACGGCGAACGGGCCCTTCCTGCTATGTCTTCGGGTTCCCGCTCTGGCGCCATATGCCGCGGAGCGCCCGGCCGATCGCCGCCGGCAGTCTCGGCCGCAGCAGCAGCCAGTCGCGGATCGCTGCGCCGGGCTCGGCGCCGATCACCTGCTTGTAGCCGCTGTCGCCCGCGCCCCAGTCGACGCGGGTGATTCCGCGGTCGAGCGCGTCGGTGAGGTTGCGCCAGTAGAGCAGCTTGCCCGGCGAATGCTTCGCGTAAGTGGGCACATAGCTGTTGGCGATCGCATATTTGGTCTCGCCCGCGTCGAGATCGAACGAGAAGGCGGCGGGGGTGCGGTCGACCTTGAGCAGCGCCGCGTGGAACATGCCGGCCAGCACCGGATCGCGTGCCGCCGCACGCCAGAAGGCGAGATGGCCCTCGTCGGTGAACTTGGCGTCGCCGCCGTCGGTGCGGGTAGCGATCCAGCTGCGTTCCTCGATCTCGCCCAAGCTAGCGAACTCCGCCGGCCAGTCCGCACCGTCGAGAAAACGCCAGTCGAGCGCACCGTGGGCAGAGAGGTGCTTTTCGTGAAAGCGGTTCTTGCGCAGCGTCGACAGCCGCGGCCAGATGCCGTCGCGCCGCTGTTCGGCCATGTCGAGCAGCCAGCTCTGCGCGACGAAGCGGTCGAGCACCGCCCAGCCGCCCGCGCGCGCAGCGGCGATCAGCGTGCTTGCACCGGGGTCGCCGTCGTAAACCGGTCCGATCCGCAGTCCCTTCGCGGTGTCGGCGACACCGTCGAGCAGCGCCGATGCCACGGCGGGACTAGCGGCGAGCGAAACGGGAAAGCTGCGGAACGGCCAATAGCAACCCGGCACCGCCACCACGCCGAGGGCGCGCGGGCCGAGCGGCACCAGCGGCAGGGCCGCGACCGCCGCCCCGTCCTCCGCCACGACGATCGTGCGCGGGGTGCCGCCATAGGCCTCCACTGCGGCGGTGAACCAGGCTGCGCGAAGGAAGCCGTGGGTCGGTGCCGACGCCCCGGCGACGGCGTCGATCGCCGGCGGCAAGCCGTCGATCAACGCCGTGCGAAGGGCGGGAACGGCGGCGACGAAGTCGGCGGGCACCAGGGTCATGGCTCCGGGCTTTACCCGCGCGTGGTTACCAAGCCCTTGCCCATGATGGGCGCGCGCGCCACAGCGTCCGGCATGCCGACGCTGCCCGCCGTCTCGACGATTGCCCAGACGATCCAGCTGTCGCTGTCGCCGGTGTTCATGCTGGCGGGCATCGGCGCGCTGCTCAATGTGCTTGCCGGCCGGCTGGCACGGGTGATCGACCGCGCGCGGGTGGTGGAGGGGTTGCATCCGCGCTCGACTGGCGCCGAGCACGAGCGCCACGTCCGCGAGTTGCGGCTGCTCGACCGGCGGATCGGCCTGATCAACGCGGCGCTGTTCCTGGCGGTCGCGAGCGCGGTGATGACCTGTGTCGTCGTGGTGCTGCTGTTCGTCGCCGAGCTCGCCAAGTTCCACTTCGGCACGCTGGTGGCGCTGGCCTTTATTCTCGCAATGCTGCTGCTGATCTCGGCGCTCATCGGTTTCATCGTCGAGGTGCGCGTGTCGCTCGGCGCGATCCATGTGCGTGACGAGTTGCTGGAGGAAGAGCGGCGATGATCGAGAAGCGCTTGCTGCAGGCCGTGGTGGCGATCGCCTGCCTGCTGCCGCTGATCGTCGGCGGGCAGGGCGTGCTGCATGGGCCGGCGCCATTCGGGCATTTGACGGAAGTGCCGCGCGACCTCGATAGCCACTTCCGCTACATCTCGGGCATCTTCTTCGCGACCGGGCTGGGCTTCCTGTCGTGCATTCCTGCGATCGAGCGCAAGGGCGCACGCTTCCGGCTCCTCGGACTTCTGATCGTGGTCGGCGGCCTGGCGCGCGGTGTGTCGCTGCTGGAGGTGGGCGTACCCTCAACCGGCCATGTGCTCGGGCTCGGCATGGAGACGGTCGTCGTGCCCTTGCTGATGCTGTGGCAGTGGCGCGTCGCCCGCCGCTACGGCCCGGGTGCCCGCGCCCTGTAGCTGGGCGGCGTCCGCGCCTGCGCGCGCTGCTCATAGGCGTAGCCGGCGCCGAGCACGACCGCATCGCCGCCGCTGGTCGCGACGAACGACAGGCCCACGGACAGGCCGCGCACCAGCCCCATCGGCACCGTCAGGTCCGGGTAGCCGGCGACCGCCGGCAACTGGCTCGCGCTCGGCCCGTCATATTGGTCGCCGTTGACCGGATCGCTGATCCACGCGGCGCCATAAGCGGGTTGCACCAGCACCGTCGCGTTCGCGTGCGCGAGCATCGCGTCGATGCCCTCCGTGCCCGCCATGCGCAGCGATTTCGCGCGCGCGGCTTTGTAGGTCGGGTCGTCGAGGCCCTTCGTCTGCGCGGCTTCCTCGAACGTCTCCTGCCCGAAATACGGCATCTCGGCAGCTGCATTTGCCTTGTTGAACGCGATCAGCTGGTCGAGCGTCCGCGCGGCGACCGTGGGTGGAGTGGTGGCGAGATAGGCGTCGAGATCGGCCTTCAATTCGGTGTGCAGCACCAGGCTCTCGGCGGCGCCGAGCCCGTCGCGCGAGGGCCGCTCGACCGGCACCAGCACCGCCCCCGCAGCGCGCAGCACCTCGAGCGCGGCATCGAACCGCGCCGCCAGTTCCGGCGCCATCTCCGGCCTGAGCACCGCGACGCGCAACCCCGAGAGGGCACTTGTCGATAGTCCGGCGGCATAGTCGCGCACCATTGTGCCGGCGGTCGCCGGGTCCGCGGGGTCGGAGGCCGCCATCGCCGAGAGCATCACCGCCGCATCGCGCACGCTGCGCGCCATCGGGCCAGGGGTGTCCTGCGAATGGCTGATCGGCACGACATGGGTACGGCTGACCAGCCCCACCGTGGGCTTCAGCCCGACCAGCCCGTTCATCGACGATGGGCATAGGATCGAGCCGTCGGTCTCGGTGCCCACTGCCGCGGCCGCGAAGCTCGCCGCCACCGCCACGCCCGAGCCGGAGGACGATCCGCACGCCGTCCGGTCGAGCGCATAGGGGTTGCGCACCAGTCCACCGACCGCGCTCCAGCCGCTCATCGACCGGCTCGACCGGATGTTCGCCCATTCGGACAGGTTGGTCTTGCCGAGGATCACCGCACCCGCGGCCCGAAGAGCGGCGACCAGGGGCGCGTCCCGGCGGGTGAGATTGTCCTTGAGCGCCAGGCTGCCGGCGGTGGTCGGCACACGGTCGGCCGTCTCGATGTTGTCCTTGATGAGCACCGGCACGCCGTGCAGCGGCCCGCGGACCCGGCCGGCCCTGCGCTCCGCGTCGAGCGCCTTGGCCTGGGCGACCGCGTCCGGGTTGAGGGCGATGACGCTGTGCAGCGCGGGTCCCTTGCGGTCCATCGCCGCGATGCGTTTCAGATAGGCGCGGACGAGGTCGGCGCTCGATGCGCGGCCCGCCGTCATCATGGCCTGGAGATCGCCGATCGAGCGCTCTTCGACGAGGTCGCGTGCCGCCGCAGGTGCTGCCGCCGCCAACAGCGCTGCCATGACCATGATCCGCATCGGCAATGTCCTTCGTCACTCCGGCCTTGAACCGGGTCCCGCTTCCTGCCTGCATTCAGAAGAAGAAGCCGGACCCGGGGTCAAGCCCGGGATGTCAGGGCACCGCTATCGTGCTTCGCCGAGGAACCCTTTGCACCTTGGCTTGCGTTGGGTCCTCACTTCGAAAGCAAGGCTGCGCGCTTGATAACGGTGCTCAAGACGATCGGCGTGACGCTGCTGTGGCTGGTCGTCCTGCTCGCGCTCGCCGCGACGATCGTGCCGCGCTTCCTCGATCGCCGCTATTACAAGGGTCCGCCGAGCGACCATTTCGACGGCGAGCGGTTCTTCAACACCGACGGCGACGCCGACACGGCAGGCGTGCCCGGCGGAGGCGGGCGCGTGGGCTTCATCTGGCGGCAGCTGACCGGCAACGACGGTCGCCCGGCGTGGCCGAAGTCGGTCGCGGTCAGGCCGTCGAAGCCGGCACCGCGCGTCGAGGGCGAGGCGATGATCGCGACTTGGATCGGCCACGCCACGATGCTCGTGCAGACGCAGGGCATGAATATCCTCACCGATCCGGTCTACGCCGAACGCGCCGGGCCGCTCGGCTACGGGCCGCAGCGCGTGACGCAGCCCGGCGTCGCCTTCGACGACCTGCCGCCAATCGACCTCGTGCTGCTGAGCCACAACCATTACGACCATCTCGACCTCGCGACGCTGAAGCGGCTGTGGCGGCGCGACCGGCCGACGATCGTCACGCCGCTCGGCAACGACGCGATCCTCCGCTCGGCCGGGATCGAAGCGCAGGCCGCCGACTGGGGCGAGAGCCTGCCTGTATCGACAAAAAGCGGCGGGCTGTTCGAGGTGACCGTCACGCGCAACCACCATTGGGGCAGCCGCTGGTTCGCCGACCGCAACCGCGCGCTCTGGTCGAGCTTCGTGGTGCGGCTGCCCGGCGGTAATCTCTTCTTCGCCGGCGACACCGGCTGGGGCGACGGCAAGTGGCCTGCCGAGGCCGCCAAGCTCGGGCCGATCCGGCTTGCGCTGATCCCGATCGGCGCGTTCCGCTTCGTTCCTGGCCAGATGAGCTCGGGCGCACATCTCGGGCCGGCGCAGGCGGTGGACGTCTTTCGTGAACTCGGCGCGGGAACGGCGATCCCGATCCACTGGGGCACGTTCCGCCTGTCCTACGAAGCGCGCGACACGCCGACGCGGATGCTGGAGGCTGCGATGCGGTGCAGCGGGGTGCCCGGCGGGTTCGCGCCGGTGAAGGTGGGGCGGCCTGTGACGATACCGCCGATCGCTGCGGCTGCGACTGGCCCTCCTCCGCGCTTCGTCGGCGGCGCCGACCTCCTACGCTGTCTCGATACGCCCGAGGTGAAGGCACTGCGCTGATCGGTCTCCCAGCGTCACCCCGGACGTGTTCCGGGGTTGTCCCGTTCAGCCAGGTACTCCGTCACCGCGGGCTTGTTCCGGGGTCCAGGGTTCGGCAAGCGATCTCGCTTGAGCCTCTTGCGGCGTCGCTCGCGGATGGCTGGACCCCGGAACAAGTCCGGGATGACGGCGAATCCGCGGCGGCCCGCGTTCCTTCAATAATCCTCAGCTTGACACCTATCACGTATGATATCTCATTCACACACCGCTGCTCGGCGGTGGGCCGGGCGATGCGGATTGGGAGATGCCGCATGTCTTATGGTGACGCCAGGCAGAACCGCACGGGGACCATCGGTGCCGTGGTCATGGTGCATGCCGCTCTGGGCTATGCCCTGCTGTCCGGGCTCGCGACCACCGCGATCAAGGTCGTGACCCATGACCCGCTCGAAACCTATACCGTCGAGGCGCCCCCGCCGCCTCCGCCCGTGCCGCAGCCCTTGGCCAAGCTCGACAAGGCCCCGCAT
>CAXTNG010000158.1:0-1453 GCA_964245475.1 uncultured Sphingomonas sp.
GGGGCCCCCCCCCCCCCCCCCCGCGCCGGGGCGCCCCCCCCCCCCCCCCCGGGGAGGTAGAGTCAGCTCGCGAGCACCCGGTCTCCCACGAACGGGTTGCTTCGCCGCTCGTGCGCGAAATTGCTCGCCGGGCCGTGGCCCGGGATGAAGGTGGTGTCGTCTCCCAGCGGCCACAGCTTGGTCACGACCGAGTCGATCAGCGCCTGGTGATCGCTCAGCGGAAAGTCGGTCCGCCCGACCGATCCCTGGAACAGCACGTCGCCGACCAGCGCGAGCCTGGACGGCGCGTGGTGGAAGATGACGTGCCCCGGCGTGTGCCCCGGCGTCTCGTAGACGTCGAGGACGAGGTCGCCGACCGTCACCGTGTCGCGCTCGACGAGCCAGCGGTCGGGTTCGAACACTACCCCGCGTAGCCCCCAGTTGCGCCCGTCCTCGTCCAGTCGCGCGAGCCAGAAGCGGTCGGCCTCGTGCGGCCCCTCGATCGGTACGCCGAGCGTGTCCGCCAGCGGCTTCGCCTCGCCGGCATGGTCGATATGGCCATGGGTGAGCAGGATCTTTTCCACCGTCACACCCGCCTGCGTGATCGCCGCCTCGATCCGGGGGAGGTCGCCGCCGGGATCGACCACCGCCGCCTTCATCGTCGCGGTGCACCAGATCACCGAGCAATTCTGCTGGAGCGGCGTGACGGGGACGATGGCGACGCGCATCGGCGGACTTTGGGGAGGCTGGCTGGTCATGCCGGCTGCGATAAACGGACGGCGGCATGGCGGCAATTGCACTTGGCCGGCGTGATCGGCCCGTGCAAGGACGACGCATGCTGGCCGAACCGCCCTTCGTGCTGCTCGACGACGCGCGCAACGGCGGCGCGCCGGCGCGGCTCTATGCGCGGCCGGTGGAGGTCGTGCAGGCGCACAGCGTCGCGGAGGTGCCGCGAGTGCTCGACCGGGTGCGCGCGGCCACACGGGAGGGTCTGCATGCCGCCGGTTTCCTGGCCTATGCCGCGGGCGAGGCGTTCGAACCCGCCGCCGGACCGCTCGACGCAGGCGCCGGGCCGCTCGCCTGGTTCGGGCTGTTCGAGGGCTATGAGACGCTCGCCGACGTGCCCGCGCGGCTGCCCGATCCTGCGGGAGCCTGGCTCGGCGCGATCGAGCCGGAGATCGGCCGCGATGCCTATGACGCGCAGCTGGGGCAGGTGCTGGAGCTGATCGCGGCCGGTGACCTCTATCAGGCGAACCTCACCTTCCGTGCGCGGGTGCCGCTGCTCGGCGATCCGCTCGCGATCTACGCCCGGCTGCGCGCCGCATCGCGCGCGGGCTGGGGCGCGGTTGTGGCGACGGGGGAGCAGATGGTGCTGTCGCTGGCGCCCGAATCGTTCTTCTCGCTCGATGGCGGCACGCTCACCTGCCGCCCGATGAAGGGCACCGCCGCTCGCCGCGAGGATGCGCAGGAGGAC
>CAXTNG010000158.1:1463-7817 GCA_964245475.1 uncultured Sphingomonas sp.
CGCCGACGATAAGCAGCGCGCCGAGAATCTGATGATCGTCGACCTGATGCGCAACGACCTGTCGCGCGTCGCCGTGGCGGGCAGCGTCGCGGTGCCCGAGCTGTTCGCGGTCGAGCATTACCCGACCGTCCATCAGATGACCTCCACCGTCACCGCCGCGCTCGCCCCGGGCAAGGACGCCGTCGACGTGCTTGCGGCGCTGTTTCCCGGCGGTTCGATCACCGGCGCGCCCAAGGTCCGCGCGATGCAGGCGATCGCGGCGATCGAGCGCTCCCCGCGCGGCGTCTATTGCGGCTCGATCGGGCGGATCGATCCGGATGGGAATGCTCAGTTCAACGTCGCGATCAGGACGCTGACCGTCACGGACGACCATGTCGTGCTCGGCCTCGGCTCGGGCATTGTCGCCGACAGCCGGTCGGACGACGAATGGGCGGAAGCCCAAGCCAAGGGCGCGTTCCTCCATGCCGGCGCACGCGCGTTCGACCTTCTCGAGACGATGGCGTTCGATCCGGAGGACGGCATTCCGCTGCTCGAACGCCACCTCGCCCGGATGCGGGCGAGCGCCGAGGCGTTCGGCTATCCCTTCGATCGCCACGCGGTCCGCAACGAGCTGCAGGCCGCCACCTTTCGCCTGCGCGCCGCCAGGCGCCTCCGGCTGCTGCTCTCGCCGAGCGGCGCCATCGCGATCGAGGTGTCGCCGCCGCCCGCCACGCCTGCCGAGCCGGTGCGGGTAGCGGTCGTGCCGCTGCCGGTCGCCCCCTTTGACATCCGTTTGCGCCACAAGACCAGCGACCGCGCCTTTTACGATTGCGCGCGTCTTGAGAAGGGAGGGGGCGGTGCGTTCGAGGTGATCTTCGAAGCGCCGGACGGGACGCTCACCGAGGGCAGTTTCACCTCGCTGTTCGTCGAGCGCGACGGCGTGCTGCTGACCCCGCCCGCCGGCCCGCTGCTGCCAGGCGTATTGCGCGCCGAGCTGCTGGACACCGGCCGCGCGCGCGAGGCGGTGCTGACGCGTACCGATCTCGCCGGCGGGTTCCTCATCGGCAATGCCCTTCGCGGGCTGATTCGGGCGGTCGTTTCGCAATAGCGAAATGATCCGGCCCCCGTTATAGCGCGCGGCGCCAAGGGGGTTCCATGCACCAGTCCGCCGCGCTTCAACGCATCAGCCCGTCGCCGACGCTCGCCATCACCACCCGCGTGCTCGAACTGAAGCGCGCCGGGGTCGACGTCATCGGCCTGGGTGCGGGCGAGCCCGACTTCGACACGCCGGACTTCGTCAAGGAGGCCGCGATAGAGGCGATCCGCAAGGGTCAGACGAAATACACCAACGTCGACGGCACGCCCGAGCTGAAGGCAGCAATCGCCGCCAAGTTCGCGCGCGACAACGGCCTGACTTACACCCCCGACCAGATCAGCGTAAACGTCGGCGGCAAGCACACGCTGTTCAACGCGCTGGTGGCCAGCGTCGACCCGGGCGACGAGGTTGTCATCCCCGCGCCATACTGGGTCAGCTACCCCGACGTGGTGCAGTTCGCCGGCGGCACCCCCGTGCCCGTGGCGGCGGGACCCAACCAGAATTACAAGCTCTCGCCCGAGGCGCTCGATGCGGCGATCACCCCTCGTACCAAATGGGTGATCCTCAATTCGCCGTCCAACCCGACCGGCGCCGCCTATACCGCGGCCGAGCTGAAGGCTTTGGGCGAGGTCATCTCGCGGCACCCGGACGTCTGGGTGTTCGCCGACGACATGTACGAGCATATCGTCTACGACAATTTTGAGTTCGCGACGATCGCGCAGGTCTGCCCCGAGCTCTACGAGCGTACGCTCACCGTCAACGGCTGCTCCAAGGCCTATGCGATGACCGGGTGGCGGATCGGCTTCGCCGGCGGCGCGCCGTGGCTGATCAAGGCGATGTCGAAGCTCCAGTCGCAGTCGACGTCCAACCCATGCTCGATCGCGCAGGCGGCGGCGACCGCGGCGCTGAACGGCGACCAGTCGTTCCTCGCCGAGCGCAACGCCGCGTTCAAGGTCCGCCGCGACTTGGTCGTGTCGATGCTCAACGCGACGCCGGGCATCCACTGCCCGACGCCAGAGGGCGCCTTCTACGTCTATCCCTCGGTCGCAGGCGTGATCGGCAAGACTGCGCCGAGCGGCCGGGTGATCAAGGACGACGAGGCGTTCGTCGGCTATCTGCTCGACGACGCGAAGGTCGCGGCGGTGCAGGGTGCGGCGTTCGGCCTCTCGCCGGCGATGCGGATCAGCTACGCCACATCGGACGAGCTGCTCCGCGAGGCGTGCACGCGCATCCAGGAGGCGTGCGCCAACCTCCGCTGAACGCCAAACCCCCGATGAACGGCAACCTCACGATCCGTTCATCGCAGCGTTTCCATATGTGGCCTCGTCCTGACACAGGCCGGCAACGATCTGCGCTCACGACGCGTTTGGCCGCGGCGATATGCGAGACGATTGATGAGCCTTCTGAAATCCAGCTTCCTGCACCGCTTTGCCGCCGGCTTCCTGCTCGGCACCCTGGGCGTCGTCGCGCTCCAGCCGGCCGAGGCGGGTCGCTTCGTCGCGACCCACATCACCCACGCCCAGCGCTGAGCCACTCCAACCACCGTTCGTGCTGAGCGCAGTCGAAGCACATGGACATGCCCTTCGACTGCGCTCAGGGCGAACGGTGGTGACCGCATTGAAGCTGAACTTGTTCTACTCGCCGCAGGTCACCGAGCCGCCCGCAGGCGGCTGCACGGTGCATTTGGGCTTGCCCGCGACCGTTACCCGCCCCAGCCCCGTCGACGACACCGTCGCCGTATAGCGCGCTTGGGCCGTGGTCTCGCCCGGCCCGTCCAGCCGCACCGTCACGTCGTCCGCCGCCAGCGCGCTCGCGTCGATCGTCCCCGGACCGTTGGTGAGCAGCCGCGCGTGGGTGGCACGCCCGGCCAGCGTGATCCGCCCGGTGCCGACCAGCGACGCATTCGCCTGCTCGGCCGCCAGCCCTTCGACCGCGATCGTGCCGGTGCCCGCGACCGACAGGTCGGCGCGCATTGTACGCATGCCGGTCACCGCCAGCCGTCCGCCGCCGATCAGCGATGCGGAAACGAGCGTTGGCGCGGCGAGGGTCACCACCACCGGCTGCGTTCCGCGCGGGGTGCGGCTGGTGTCGCTCAGCCGGTGGACGTGGAGCGTGGTGCCGTCGACGCGCAGGTCGACCAGGTCGAGCGCCGCAGCGTCGCCCGAGATCGTCGCGCGCGGTGAGCGCCCGGTGGTGATCCTGACGTCGAAGCCGCCGTCGACCCGGACCCGATCGAAGCTGCCGACGCCGATCGTCCGCTCTGCGGCAGCCGCAGGTGCGCTCAGCAGAACAAGGGCGAGACAAGAACGGAGCATATGCCACCGTCCCACTCCTCGCGCTCGCGCGCAAGGGGAGGTCAGACGCTCAGCCTCCGCAGCGTACCGTGCCGGAGCCGGCGGCGTGGATCGTGCAGCGCGCCGCCTTGCCGAGGTCGACGTCGCCCGACCCGGCGATACGCACGTCGCCCTCGCCGTCGAGCGAGGCGCGGACGTTGCCCGATCCGGCGACCGAGATTTTCGCGCTTTTCGTCTGCAGGTCGGCCGCGTCGAGATTGCCCGATCCCGCGATCGAGATGTCGAGCCGCCCGGCGCTGCCCTTGGCTTCGATATCGCCCGACCCGCTGATCCGCAGCCGCGTCTCGTCGACCTGCATCGCTGCGACCTTGAGCCCGCCCGATCCGGCGAGCGAGCCGTCGAAGCGTGCGCCCTCCGCGCGGTCGACCGCGACGTCGCCCGATCCCGCCACGTTGACCGCGGCGATGCGCGGCATGGTGATCATCACCTTGGCGCTGCCGCCGCCCCAATGCCAGCCGCTGTCCGGCTTGCGATCGATGCGCAACGTCGATCCGGTGCGGGTGATGCGCAGCCGGTCGAGCACGTCCGAGTCCCCCTCGGCGCGCACCGAGAAGCCGCTGCCGACCGCGACGTCGACATCGTCCGATCCGCGCAGGTCTATCGTGTCGAAATCGGCTGCGGCATAGGTCCGCGCATCGCCGCTGCCCTGGCCGGGAATGCCCGGGCTCGCGTCCGATCCACTGCCGAACGAGCAGGCGGCGAGCAGAAGAGGGGCGGTGGCGATCAGGCGAAGCATGCGGACTCTCCCCGTGTGTATTGCCGCATTAATACACCGATGCAGAGCGACGCGCAAACGAAAAAGGGCGGTCGCGAAGGACCGCCCTCTCGTGAAGCACTGCCGAGCCCGGATCAGGCCGCCGGCTTCTCCTTGTTGTAGATCGCCGCAGCGGCGCGGAGGATGTCGAGGATCTTCACCTGCGCGCCCGGCTCGTCGATCTCCTCCATCGCGGCGAGCTCGCGGGCGAGGCGGCTGGTCGCGGCCTCGAAGATCTGGCGCTCGGAATAGCTCTGCTCAGGCTGGTCCTCGGCGCGGAACAGGTCGCGGACCACCTCGGCGATCGACACCAGGTCGCCCGAGTTGATCTTCGCCTCATATTCCTGCGCGCGGCGCGACCACATCGTGCGCTTGACCTTGGGCTTGCCCTTGAGCGTGTCGAGCGCCTCGCGCAGCGTCTTGTCGCTCGACAGCTTGCGCATGCCGACGCTCTCGGCCTTGTTGGTCGGCACGCGCAGCGTCATCCGCTCCTTCTCGAAGCGGAGCACGTAGAGCTCCAGCGTCATCCCCGCGATCTCCTGCTTCTGCAGCTCGATCACGCGGCCGACGCCGTGCTTGGGATACACCACATAGTCACCGACATCGAAGGACAGGGGCTTGGCAGCCATGGAAAGCCTTTCATGAACTCCAATGCGCCGCGGGACGAACCAGGTCGGTGCGTGTTGCGTGGCGTGAAAGGAGGGATGGTCAACGTCTCACGGCGGGCGACGCGATCGGTCATACCCGTTGACGCATCCCATAGCGCATGTGCAGCAAAATTACCAGCCGTTTAAGTCCGCTTTGGCCGTAGGGATTGCGTTGCCGGTGGAAACGGCGATCTCCGCCTTCAGCCAAGCGCGGAATCGAGCGATCTTGGGCAGGTGACGGCGTTCCTCCGGCGCGACCAGCCAATAGCCGTAGCCGCGGGTCGACACCTGCGCGAAAGGCTGCACCAGCCGGCCCTCGGCCATGTCGTTCCGCCAGAAGAACGGGGTCAGCATCGCCAGGCCTTGTCCCGCCATCGCGGCATTCGCCTCGCTCGCCTGCGAATCGAGCCGGACGCCGCCGCGCCCCGGCGTACCCTCGACAGCGACGCCGGCCTCGTTCAGCCAGTACGGCCACCAGGGATCGTCGGCGCCGATCAGCGGCAGGCCGGGCAGGTCCTCCAGCCGGAGCGAGCCGCCATGGCGGTGCAGGAAATCCGGGCTGCACATCGGGGTGAACTCTACCCGGAACAGCAGGTCGCTGTGCAGCCCGGGCCAGTCGCCGTGGCCGCTGCGGATGCCGACATCGGCGCCATCCCGCGCAAAGTCGACCAGCTCGCTCGCGGACTCCAGCCGCACCGCGAGCTCGGGATGCGCCAGCTGAAAGGCGCCGAGATGCCACGCCAGCCAGGCATGGGCAAAGGTCGCGGTGGTGCTGATCGTCAGCGTCGCGGCGCTCTCCTGTCGCAGCCGCGCGAAGCCGCCGTCGATGAGGTCGAACCCGCGCGACACGTCCGCCGCGACGCGCCGCCCGGCATCCGTCAGCAGCACGCGACGGCCTTCGCGATGGAACAGCGGGACGCCCACGCGCTCCTCCAGCACGCGGATCTGATAGCTGACCGCGGCCTGGGTCATGCCGAGCTCGACCGAGGCGACGGTGAAGTTCTCGTGTCGTGCCGCCGCTTCGAACACGCGGACGGCGGCGAGCGGCGGCAGGCTGCGCATCACGCCATCATAAGGCCAGCTTATCCATCACGTCCACCGTTTGATTGGCGTGCGCGCTTGTGCGGGGGCATCTGATTGCCATCAGCAAAGAGGAGGTCATTATGATCAACGATTACGACACGGCCGTCTGGGCCGAGCATCATGCAAGCTTCAGCGACAACGTCCGGCGGCTCGTCTCGACGGTGATGGTGTCGCTCCGCCGCCTCCACGCGATCCAATACGAGGCGCCCTGGCGCGAGGACTAGTCGCCCGCGCCGGGCTCGGGCGAGAAATGCTCCATCTTGCCCGGCTTGCCCTTCCACTCGTCGGCGTCCGCCGGCGTCTGGTTGGCGTTGCGCGTCACATTGGGCCATTGCGCCGAGAAGGTGGTGTTGAGCTCCAGCCACTGCTCCAGCCCGCTCTCGGTATCGGGCAGGATCGCTTCGGCCGGGCATTCGGGCTCGCACACGCCGCAGTCGATGC
>CAXTNG010000159.1:0-5359 GCA_964245475.1 uncultured Sphingomonas sp.
CGTACTCGCCATATTACACCTCCTGGCTCCCCAGAGCCTATCATCGGTGTCCGTCGATCCGAGGGAAGATCACACAGCGATTGTACCGCACATGGTTGAAATCGACGGCAAGACGGCGAGCAAAGCCTCATCATCTTGCCAAGCCTGATCCGCCCGATGCGCGAGAGGGATCTGCTCACCCCCTCCGACATCCAGGAGCTGTACGACAGGGTCGATCGTCGCACCTGCGACCATGGCCAGCTCCCGCTGCCGTGCTGCTCGCAGGCGGCGCGAGGCGCATCAGGGGTGATGCACCAGCTGATCAACTACGTGGGTCAGCGCTACGGGGCAGCTTGCGCGCGCATGACATCGCGCTGGAGACCCACATTCTGCCGTTCTAGGGTTGCTTTCGCCTGGCCAGCGTCCACAACGCGTTCATCTCCGGCGAATGGCTGGTCTCAAGCATCGGCCTGTGGAGCTTAACGGCGCATCGAACGCTTACACGTCGTCACCGCGGGTGGCACAACGATGGAGATCAGCGTGAGCATCAAGGGCGAGATCAAGGAAGCGGCGGGATACGTCAAGGAAGAGGCTTACGAACACGGCACCTCTCCCGAGAGCAAGGAGAAGGCGCAGGAGGGTCGCGATCTGCGTAACGAGGGCCGGATCGAGGACGGCAAGGAGCCGAAGACTACCGAGCCAGGCACCGGCAATACCGAGAGCTGACCCGAGCGGTCGCTGCCTCTTGGCAGGAGAGCCGGCGACCCCTTCGAAAGCGCTGGCGGCACGCTCTACCGTGATGGCGACGCCTTCCACCGTTGTCGCGACCTCGGCGGACGAGCACCGCCTGAGTGCCACGCGGATCGGTCCTCCGCCATTGCTCGCGTGGATCAGGAGGTGATGCGGAGGGCGTTCATACCGACCCGCGGGAAGGTCACCGGAGGAGGTGCGCGCGGGCGTCTGCGCGAACAGATAGCCTTGATCATCCGCCGCGGCATGCTCGCGTCAATGCCGCGGATCAGCTCCATGTCCAGCTTGACCACGTCGGTCCGCAGCTTGGCGAGCAGCCCCAGTCCAGCGTGACCAGCTCCGAAATCGTCGAGTGCGGTCGCGAAGCCCATCTGCCGGGGGCTGCTGATCGATGGCATAGCGGTTCTCGGGCGTGACGCGGCTCAGGATCTCGCCCGCGCTCTCTCCGCTCCAGCCGCGGGCCAGCGCCTCATAGCCGATGACTCGCTCCTCCTCGAGGCCGACGATCGGCTGGAAGGCCATCGCCAGCCCGAAGTCCTCCTGTCCCGACTGGCACCCAGCACAGCTCGTCGTCTCGCCCCTCACGTCGGTGCCAGCAGTGGAGAAGAAACGGTGAAAATGCGGTTTATCGCAGGCGATCCAATCACCTAGCCAGAAATCCCGTGTAAGTCCGCAACATGCTGCTCGGCATTGCGATGTCTCCGGTCGCGCCATCATCCCGCTTGCCGCATATCCGTGCGTTGCATCCTTATCTGAAACGGCGATGGCAGTGCATCGTAAACGAAGCAGTAACCTACTCCGGTGAAAGGAAGGACATGAACAGGAGGATGGTCGACGGTCGCTTCAGCGGGTCGCCAGAGGCACGGCGACGTGTGCTGCGGCGGCATGTCGCCGTTCCAGGTGCGGTGTGCAGCTCAGCGCTGGGTCACGTTCCGTGCGATGTGACCGATATATCCTGCCTCGGCTGCCAGATCGCGTGCCGTGCCCACGTGCATCAGGGCGACTTCCTGATGGTGAGGTTGCCGGCATTCGCACCGATGGGCGCCCATGTTGCCTGGTCGGACGGGAAATCTGCCGGATTGGAGTTCGGCCAGCCGATCGCGCCGGCAGTTCTCAATCACCTGGCGTCGAGGTATGCTGCAGCCTCCTGAGTCCGTGCCTGAGCGGAGGCAGATACTAGGGATCAGCTTACGACGAGCTGCCCGGAAGACCGGTCCTGCGCGGCCAAGGCGGCGATGCCGGCGCTGGCGGATAGATGAACGGACACTGGTCATCCGGTTTGACAGCGAGCTCGTTCTCGCGCGCGACCGTCTCGTCGTCGAGCGCCTTGATCGTCTTGCCGACCATGTTGTCGGGCTTGGTCGGGTAGCTCTTGTTGATGGCCTTGCGACCGGTCTTGTAATCGACCACCGCTGCCGCAAGGCTCGGGCCATAAGTGCCGGTTGCTACGTGCGTGGCTGTCGTCGGTCTGCACCTCGACAGAGCGCTCGCCATCGAGCGACTACGAGCAACCTCCATCGCATAATAGTATACGTCCCCCATCTCGATGCGCAACGATTTCGCCCGATTTTGTGCAGACGCTAAGGCCGTTAGAGATAGCGGCGGAGCGCGTCCGGCGGCAGCGACCTATTTCCGACGTTCAGAGGTTATCGGCGGCTTCTCCGGACTCATCACTCGTCGCCGCTCGGCGGCGGGTATTAGGTCTTGCTGTGAGGAGCGCCTCGATTGGCACCGACGCCGATCAGCGCCAGCCGCGCTCCAAGGCCGCGCGCTCCGCGGCCGGATCCAGCGGATCGCCGGCCATCATGTCCTGCGCTGCGGCGAGGAGGCTGGCATCGGTCGAGCCCGCCTGCCGATATTCGCCCGGCGTGGCAGCGCCCTTCGTCTGGGTTCGCTGCATGGCCCAACCACTTCCATGATGACAGGCGATCCCGTCGATCGCGGCCGCCTGAAAGACACGGCAATACCGGCCCTGCGTGTCGCGGAAGCTGACCAGCACGCGGGTCGACCCCTGTCCGCCCGCCGGGTCGCGGTCGAGCGACCGCGCCAGCGATCCCGACGCCAGCATGGTGCCGCCGGACACGCCGGAGGGCGGCTGCCATCCATAGCCGATCACCAGCCCGACGATCAGGCATGCCACCATCGCCGACGCCGCGCGCCAGGAAGAGGCCATGCGCGTCGGGGGGCGCAGGTCCACGACGTTCGGGCTCAGCAACCCCGTCAGCCGTTCGGGCAGCGGCGCTTCGACGATCGACGCGAACTCTCCGCGAAGCCTGACGCGCAACGCGCGTTGGGCGGCGACTGCGGCGGCGAGGTCCGGCGCGTCGGCCATACGCCGCTCGAAGCGCTTGGCAGAGATCGCATCCAGCTCGCCGTCCGCATACGCCATGGCGAGTTCGTCGTCGGTCATGCCGCGTCTCCCAGCCGTGCGATCAGCGCCTGGCGGCCGCGCACCAGCCGCGACGTCAGCGTGCCCGCCGGCACGCCGAGGATGTCGGCCGCCTCCCTGTAGGCGAGGCCCTCGATCAGAACGAGCGCCACCGCCTCGCGCTGCTCGTCGGGCAGCGCCTGCATCGCAGCGCCGAGCTCGCCAAGCGTGACATGCGCCTCGATCGCACGCGCGCCGTCATAGGCCGCGGCGGCGCCCGCGTCCTCGGCAACGAACGTCCGCGACGCCCGCGTCCGGGCGCGCGACGTATCGATCCAAGTGTTTCTCAAAATTCGGTACATCCAACTGACCATGCTCGTGCCCGGATGCCATTGCCCACGCGCCTTCAACGCCTTCTCGATCGCAGTCTGGACGAGATCGTCCGCATCGGCGCCGTCATACGCCAGCGCTCGCGCGAACCGGCGCAGGCGCGGCAACACGGCGAGCAGCGCGTCCTCGAAAACACCCAAGCCGGAACGTCCTCTTCTGGATGAAACGGATGCGTTTGGCCGTTTCATCCCCATGCTGCCATATTCTTCCGCGATGCCAACCCGATCGTTGCTGTTCGCGCTCGCGCTGGCGGGATTGGTCGCACCGGCGGCGGCACAGCTCGTGCCCGCGTTGCCGCGCGTCGGCGCCCCGCTTGCGCCGGTCGCGCCGATCCTCCAGCAGGCCGGAGAGCTGCCACAGCGTATCACAAGCCGGATGGACGCGGCGCGGCTGGCCCGGTTCACCCGGCTGTTGCGCGACCACCCCGATACCATCGCGCTCGATCCGGATGGCTATCCCGCCCGCGCGCAGGAGGTGGTGGTCGGCGACCCGACCGACACGGTGATCGCTGCCGCGACGGCCAAGGGCTTCAGGCTGATCGAGCGCGACGAGGCGCTCGGCATGGGCTTCGCCCGCCTGCGGACGCCGCACGGGCTTCCGCTCGCCGCCGCGATCCGCATCCTCCGCAACCTGGGCGCGCATGAGGTCGCCGCCGATCAGCTTCATTTTGAGAGCGGCGTGTCGCTCGGCGGAACCGGCGCGTCCGTTGCACCCAAGCCGCAGAATGTCCCACCCTTGATCGGCATGATCGACGGCGGGATTGCCGGTGGCGCGATCCAGCGCGGCTTCGCGACCGGCGCACCACGCGCCAGCGACCATGGCACCGCAATCGCCTCGCTCATCCTCGGGCGCGGCACGGTGCGGGGCGCAGCGCCCGGCGCCCACCTCCTCGTGGCGGACGTCTATGGCGCGGACCCTGCCGGCGGGAATGCGACGGCCATCGCAAAGGCGCTGGGCTGGCTCGTCGGCGAGGGTGCGCCGGTGGTGACGGTCAGCCTGGTCGGGCCGCATAACCCGCTTCTCGCCCGTGTCGTGGCGGCGGCGCAGGCACGGGGGGTGATCGTCGTCGCGGCCGTCGGCAACGACGGCCCGTCCGCGCCTTACGCCTATCCGGCGTCCTATCCCGGCGTGGTCGCGGTCACCGGTGTCGACCGCCGCAATCGGGTGCTCGTCGAGGCGGGGCGGGCGACCCATCTCGACTATGCGGCACCGGGCGGCGACATGCTCGCGATCGACAGCCACGGGGTGCCAATCCCGGTGCGCGGCACGTCCTTCGCCGCGCCGCTGGTAGCCGCCCGGATCGCCCAAGCCTATCCGCGACCCGATCCCCAGACCCGGACTGCAGCTTTCGCCGCCGTCGATGCCGAGGCCGAGCGGCTCGGCAAGCGCTATGGCCGGGGTCTGGTCTGCGGTGCGTGCCGGACGCCTGCCCCCTGAACATTCGCGCGGCAGGATGGATGAAACGCCATCCCGGACTCGTTCTCTCCATGAACGCCTCATTGGAGAACCGCGATGAACACGTCTCTACTCGGTGCGGCAGCCCTTGCGCTGGCCATCGCCACCCCAGCCTCCGCCCAGCTTCTCGGCGGCGGTGGCGGGATCGGTGGGCTCGGCGGATCGGTCGGCGGAACGCTGGGCAGCACGATCGAGCGCGGCCGCACCGGCGTCGACACGACCGTACGCAGCCGGGCGTCGACCCGCATCGACCACGACCTGCGCCCGCGTAGCGACACGCGTGCAGTGTCGACGGCTGCGGCTGGGATGCAGCTGCTGACACCAACCTGCGTCTCGGCGAGCGGCGCATAGCTACGAACCCGTCGGCCACTGCCGACAGCCGGCTGTCCGTCGAGCAGCGCGTGCGCAGCATGCGCT
>CAXTNG010000159.1:5369-7790 GCA_964245475.1 uncultured Sphingomonas sp.
CGTCGGCGCGACGGCGTCGGGCGTCCAGGTCTTCGTCCCGCCCGCCGCCGTGCCCGCCCCCGTGCTGCCCACCGCGGTGGTGCGCGCCTATCCGGCCTATGGCGGCTATTATTACGAGCCCGGCGCGGTGTTCGTCGGGTCAGGCTATGTCGACACCTATATGGATCGTCAGCAGCAGGAGCTCGGCACCAGCCTGCGCGGCACCGGCGCCACGGTCGAGCGTCGCGGCGACGACCTGATCGTGATGCTTCCCGCCGACGTGACCTTCGCCTTCGATAAGGCCGACCTCCGTCCCCGCTTCTACGGCGTACTCGGCGCTTTCGCACGAACGATGCGCGACTATCCGGCAAGCGACATCGAGGTGGTGGGCCACACCGACGCCGTCGGCTCCGACGCTTACAACCTCGGTCTGTCGGAACGGCGCGGCCGCACCGTCGCCGAGTTCCTGGCCGCGCAGGATGTCGAGCCGGCGCGGATGGTCGTGGAGGCGATGGGCGAGTCCGATCCCGTCGCGTCGAACGCTAGCGTCGAAGGGCGAGCCGCGAACCGCCGGGTCGAACTCATCGTGCATCCGCGGGCGGGATAAGGGCGAGAGGCTTCTTGACGTATCCGATAGATACTGGACCGACGGCACGGCTGAGACCCGGAAGCGGTCGTTCGGCGTAAATCGTTGGCTCCAGCCAACATACAACAGATCGCCGTGAGCGGCTCAAGACGATATTCGCCAAGTCACCGACACGCGCCAGTCATCAGCATAACCCGTGAGGGGTCGTTGCAACGCCCTGGCCGCCTCCAGCCCCAATTCGGCCTTGTCGCGATAGCGCGCCCGCACTCCCGCGCCCGCCGAGGCCAGCGTGTAGCGCTCGCGCGCCAACCCGGGCCGCGCGTGGACTCGCGTCCCGCCATAGTCGCCGAACGCGTAGAGCTCGCTCTGCGCGAACCGCGTCGAGGCCAGCGGCCGGTACGCCAACTCAGCCAGCGCGCCGCCGCCGCTGTCGCCGGTCACCAACGCGGTATCGAACGCTCGCCCGATCGCCTCGCCGCCGATCGCGAAGCGTTCTGCTGCCGGCAGGGTGTCGGGTGTATATTGGCCGCTCGCTTGCACCCGTGCCGACAGCCGCCGGCCGATCCCTTGGTCGACCGCGGCCGCCACCGTCACCTTGGCGAAGCCGGGCCGCGCAAACGGCGTCCCGATCCGTGTCCCCAGGCCGCCGATGCCCTGCGACAGCGACCCCGACACCGACACGTTGCGCCGCTCGCGCACGTCGACCAGCGACGCGGCTGCGCGCGCGACGCGGCTGCGCTCACTGGCGATGACGTTGCCGAACGCAGCATTGTCGCTGTTCAGCGCGTCGACGCCGAAGCTGAGATCGACCGACTGGTGCGTGCGGCGTACCAGCGGATAGCCGAGCGCCACCCCCGCCTGCTTCGCACGGCCGAGCAGCGGATAGCCCTTCGGTCGCGTCTCCAGGTAGGCGGCAGTGGCCGACGCCGTCAGCCCGCGCGACCCGATCGGCGCGGTATAGCCGACCGCGCCGTAGCGGTAGCGGCGCAGGTCGGGCGCCGCGCTGACCGACATGCTCAGCTGGTCGCCGTCCACCGCCGCGCCGTACAGCTCGCCGCGCGCGTCGATCTGCCCGCCACCTAGCAGCTCGACGCCGCGGTTGCTGAAGCCGGCGGTAAACTTGGTCCGCCGCTGCCTGGGCGTCACCGTCAGCACCAGCGCGCCATTCGCGTCGGGATCGGTGAAGTCGGTCTTGGCGGTCAGTCCCGGGATCGCGGCGACCAGCGCCAGCTGCCGCTCGAACGTGGCGCGGCCCACCGGCGTCTCGGCCGTCCTCGGCGCGCGGCGCCTGCGCAGCAGCGGCTGTGCGCCCGGCCGCGTGCCGGCCAACTGAACGCGCGCGATGCGCCCTTCGGTCAGGCTGACCGTGACGACGCCGCCGGCAAAATCCTGCTCAGGTATTGCGATCGTGTAGAGTGCGACATCGCCGCCTTCGTACGCCGCCGACAGCGCCGCGGCGAGCCGGGTCAGCGTCGCTTGATCGGCGCGCTGGCCCAGAAAGACCCGCGCTGCCGCCGCCACCTTGGCGGGTGCCCGCGCGCCGACGAAGCGGATGCCCGCGATCGGCCCCGCAGAGCGGGCGACGGCCACGGTCGGCGCAGGGCCGGCCGGCCGGGAGCGCAGCGCCTATCAGCGCGCTCAGGACGCGAGCGAGACCGGCAGCCGGCTCGGCATCGAGGCCACGCACGACGACGGCACCGGCTTGCCGAATCGGCAGTCGCTGACCCGGCGGATCGCTGCAGTCCTGGGCGGCGATCTGCTGCTGGCCGTGGTCGAGATCGACCGTTTCGATGCCCTTGCGGACAGCCTGGGCGCCGATGTCGCCGACGAGGTCGCCGCGCAGGCCGGACGGCGAC
>CAXTNG010000160.1:0-7775 GCA_964245475.1 uncultured Sphingomonas sp.
GCTGCGCCGCCATTACGAGAAGCCGTCGGAGAAGCGCGCGCGGGAGCGCGCCGCCGCTGTCCGCCGCGCGCGCAAGCTGGAGCGCAAGCGTGCCGAGCGCGACGGCGCCCGGTAAGCACCGCTAACTAACTCAAGGCACTGCCATGTCGAACGTCACCGCGGTGCCGCTGCAACCGGTCAAGCGCAGCTACATCGTCTGGATCTGGCTGGCTGTGCTGCTGGCGGTGGTCTCCGCCTATGCGTTGGCGACCCGCGCCCCGACCCGTCCGCAGACCGCGTCGGGGCTGCAGTACCGGATCATCAAGCCCGGTGCTCCCGGCGCCCCGCATCCGACCGACACCGATGTCGCGCTGATCCTGTACGAGGGCAAGCTGCTCAACGGTACGACCTTCGACAAGTCCGAGCGGCCGACGCCGATGCCGGTGTCCGGTGTCGTCCCGGGCTTTTCCGAAGCGCTCAAGCTGATGCCCAAGGGCGCGAAGTACCGCTTCTGGCTGCCGCCCAAGCTGGGCTACGGCGACAAGGCGACGGGGCCGATCCCGGCGAACTCGACGCTGGTGTTCGACGTCGAGCTGCTCGATTTCCTTCCCGAGCAGACGCTCCGCCAGATGCAGATGCAGCAGATGATGGGCAACGGCGCTGCGTCGGGCGGAGCGGGTGCGGTGCCCGCGCCTCCTCCGCGCTGAGGACCTATCCGGCTACCGGCTGACCTCGATCGGGGGTATCGGGCGGCGGTGCGCAATCACCGGAATGCGCCCCCGGACCTCGTCCACGCAGGTCGGGTTTAGGTCGACATAGCCGATCCCCGGCTGCTCGCCCATGTCGAGCAATACGTCACCCCAGGGGTCGATCGCGAGCGAGTGACCAAAGGTGCGGCGGCCGTCCTCATGGATGCCGGTTTGCGCGGCGGCGATCACGAAGGCTGCCGCCTCGATCGCGCGCGCGCGCAGCAGGATATGCCAATGCGCCGCGCCGGTCGGGCGCGTGAACGCGGAGGGGACGGCGAGGCATCTCGCGCCCGCATCGCTCAGCGCGCGAAACAGGTCCGGGAAGCGCAGGTCGTAGCAGATCGCGAGGCCAAGCCGGCCCACGGGGGTGTCGCAGACGACGGCGCGCTCGCCCGGACAATAGGTCGCCGATTCGCGCCAACGCTCGCCGGTCGCCAAATCGACGTCGTAGAGGTGAAGCTTGTCGTAGCTCGCGGCGATCGCGCCAGCGGCATTGATTACGAAGCCGCGATTGTTCAGGCGACCGTCGTCGCGCCGCAGCGCGAGCGAGCCGAGGTGGACCCATAGACCCAGACGCGCGGCAGCATCGCGCACGGCGGCGAGCACCGGGTCTTCGTCCTGGCTGCGGATGCTTGCTGCGGCGCGAGCGCGATTGCTGTCGAGCACACCCGACATCTCGGGCGTAAACAGCATTGCCGCGCCGTTCGCCGCTGCTGCCTCCATCGCCGCGACCAGACCCTTCGCACTCGCGTCCGGATCGATCCCGGTGGTGGTCTGCGCGATCGCTATCTTCATGCGCGGCGCGCTAGCGGGTCCCTCTGCTCACCGCAACGCCGCGCGGCAGGCCCGTTCAGCTGAGCAGTCTGTTGCCGGGCACGCAAAAAAAGTGGCGACCCGAAGGCCGCCACTTCCGAAAACAGCACTAATGCCTAGACTCAGTTGCTGTCGTCGTTGTCGGCGATAATGATGATGCCAGCCACAACGGCCGCAGCCGCGATGATCGCAACAACTACGCCGCCACCGGCGAGCTTGCTCTTCTTCGCAGTGGTTGCACCGGCGCGAACCGACTTGGCCACCGAAAGGCTGGCCGCCGGGTTGGCCGGAGCTGCCACAGCCGGAGCGACCGCCATGGTGGCGACTGCAACGGCCATTATATATTGCCCAAGACGCATTTGGAACTCCCTTCAGTGTCCGTCGAGCGGAGCATTGCCATAACGTACGTGGAAATGCAACCGTTCCACGTCGTTGCAACAACCCATTTTACCGCAACTGCGGCAAGATGACACGTCTCGACCGCAGGCGGCATACAAGCAAATAGGTAAACGAAAAAGGCGCAATTCGCCGCATTGCGGCATTCCGTCGCAACGATGTGTCCGCCTTGGAGCGATCGTCAGCCGACCGATCGTCAGCCGACGGAGATCAGCCGCCGTCCCTCGCCCTCCAGTGCAAGCGCGGTGAGCCGGCCCGAAGCATAGGCGCCGGTATCGATGCCGATGCGGTGATCCCTGAACTCCACGTCGTCGACGATCGTATGGCCGTGCACCACGACCTTTTCGAGCCGGGAGCGGTGATCGAGGAACGGATCGCGGATCCAGCGCAGGTCTGCGCCGCTTTGCTCGGCGAGCGCGCGGGCCGGGTTGATGCCCGCGTGGACGAACGCATAATCGCCGATGACCTCCATCGCCGTTCCTTGAGCGAGGAAGGCACGATGGGAATCGGGCACGACGCCGGCCAGTGCTGCGGCAAGTGCGTCATAATCCATTGCGTCATAGTCGCGGGGCGAGATGCCGTAGCTCAGCGCGGTCTCGCGCCCGCCGATGCGGCAGAACAGCTTGAGCGCGCGGAGGTCACCGTCGAGCGCCCCGAGGAAGACCTCCTCGTGGTTGCCGAGCAGCACACGGACGTCCGCGCCGTGCTCACCGAGGTGACGGACGCGCTCGACCACACCCGCGGAGTCCGGGCCGCGATCGACCAGGTCGCCGAGGAAAATGAGCGTGACTGCAGCGGGATCGAGCGCGGCGTCGTCGGCCTTGATCGCCGCGAGCAGGCGGTCGAGCAGGTCCAGGCGGCCGTGCACGTCGCCCACCGCGTAGACGCGCTGCCCGGCCGGCACGACGGTCGGAGCTCGGGGTGCGCGCGATTTCAGGAGCTTGCCGAGCATGACGCCAACGGTTGGTGGAAGCGCCGCGCTATAGGCAGGCGCAAGCCGCGCCGCAACGATGGTCAGCCGGCAAGGCGCAAGGGCACTGCCGCGAACGGCGCGGGCTGGTCGGGCCAGATGCCGCGGGTGTCGAGCACGGTCTTGGCGGCGCGCTCCTGGAGCGGGACCGAGCGGAACAGGTCGTGGTCGACGAGGACGATCATGATCCCGCAGCGCTCGATCGCGGCGTCGATGTCGATCAGCTGCGCCGCCGTCCCGGCGAAGGCGGCGGGAAGCGCGTCGGCATAGGGCTCGACGATGCGGACGCGCGGGCCGAAGCGTTCGGCGAGCGCAGCGGCGACCTTGAGCGCGGGGCTTTCGCGGAAGTCGTCGATGTTGGCCTTGAAGGCGAGGCCGAGGCACGCGACGGGGACACCGGGTGCGGCCTCGATCAGCGCGGCGGCCTGGGCGACGACATGGTCGGTCTTGCCGTCGTTGACCTCGCGGGCGGTGCGGATCAGCGGGGTGTGTTCAGGATCGGCGGCGACGAGGAACCAGGGGTCGACGGCAATGCAATGACCGCCGACGCCGGGGCCGGGCGAGAGGATGTTGACCCGCGGGTGGCGGTTGGCGAGGCGGATCACCTCCCACACGTCGACGCCCAACGTGTCGGCGACGAGGCTCAGCTCGTTGGCGAAGGCGATGTTGACGTCACGGAAGGCGTTCTCGGTCAGCTTGGTCATCTCCGCTGCCCGCGCCGTGGTAGTGACGCAGGCGCCGCGAACGAAGCGCCGGTAGAAGGCGAGCGCCTTGCGCGCGCAGCGCGGAGTGATGCCGCCGATGACGCGGTCGTTGTCGATCAGCTCGACAAGGATGCGGCCGGGGAGCACCCGCTCGGGGCAGTAGGCAATGGCGACGTCGGCCTGGTCCCCGGTCCTGCCCGGCACCTTGAGGTCGGGACGAAGCGTGGCGAGGAGATCGCGGACCTTCTCGGTGGTGCCAACGGGCGAGGTCGATTCGAGAATCACCGTGTCGCCGGCCTTGAGCACCGCGGCGATGCTGGTCGCGGCCTGGAGGACGTAGCCGACGTTGGGCTGGTGGTCGTCGGCGAAGGGTGTGGGCACGGCGATGACGAAGACGTCGGCGGGCGCGACCTCGGTCGAGGCGCGCAGCGTGCCGCGCGCGACGACGCCGGAAACGAGGCCGTCGAGGTCGACTTCCTCGATGTGGACGCGGCCAGAATTGACCGTGTCGACCACCGAGCGGGTCACGTCGACGCCGGTGACACGCGCGCCGGTGCGGGCGATCACGGCGGCGGTGGGCAGGCCGATATAGCCCAGCCCCATGACCGTGACGGTCAGCTCAGCGTCGGACACCATCGGCGATCACCCCATCCCTGATCATGGCTGCAATGCGCGCCGCGGCCTGACCGTCGCCGAACGGGTTGTGGGCGCGGGCCATCGCGGCGTGGGTGTGACTATCGTCGAGAAGGGTGAATACTTCGGAAACGATGCGCTGCTCGTCGGTGCCGACGAGCCGGGCGGTGCCGGCGGCGATGCCTTCGGGGCGTTCGGTGGTCTCGCGCATGACGAGGACGGGCTTGCCGAGCGCGGGCGCCTCCTCCTGCACGCCGCCCGAATCGGTGAGGACGAGATCGCAGGCGGCGAGCGCGGCGACGAAGCCGGGGTAGTCCAGCGGCGCGATCCGAGCGACGTTGGCCTTGTCGCCGAGGATCGCGTCCATGACCTCGCCCACGTTGGGGTTGGGATGGACGGGGAAGAGGATGCCGACGTCGTCGCGCTTGGCGATGCGGGCGATGGCGCGGGCGATCGATTCCATGCCGCCGCCGAAGTTCTCGCGGCGGTGAGTGGTGACGAGCACGATGCGCTTGCCCGCCAGTTGGTTCAGGGCCGGTGTGGCCGATGCAGCGAGCGAGGGATCGGCGGCGATGCGCTCGCGGGTCCAGTGGAGCGCGTCGATTACCGTATTGCCGGTGACGTGGACGGTCGCGGGGTCGATCGATTCGCGGAGAAGGGCGTCGGCCGCGGTCTGGGTCGGGGCGAAGTGGAGCGCGGCGATCGGGGCGACGATGCGGCGGTTCACCTCCTCGGGCCAGGGGTGGTAGATGTCGCCCGAGCGCAGCCCCGCCTCGACGTGCGCGACGGGGATGCGGCGGTAGTAAGCGGCGAGCGCGCCGGTCATCGCGGTGGCGGTGTCGCCCTGGACGACGACCATGTCGGGCTGCTCGGCGTCCAGCACCTCGCCCAGCCCGGTCAGCAGGCGGGCGGTGAGGCGGTCGAGCGACTGGCCGGGTTCCATCAGGTCGAGGTCGCGGTCGGGCCGCAGGTCGGCGATGGCGAGCACCTGGTCGAGCAGCCCGCGATGCTGGGCGGTGACGCAGGTGCGCACGCGCAACCCGTCCGTCGCGGCAAGCGCGCGGACGACCGGAAAAAGCTTGATCGCTTCGGGCCGGGTGCCGAAGACGACGAGGATGGTGCGGGCCATATATCCGATGATAGCGCGGGAAGGCTTACCGGCGCGCTAACCGTGACGATTGCAACAAACGTGCAACTCGGCGTCCTAGGCCGCGCTGACACCACAGGGGACACGCAAGACGATGACGATCAAGCCGCTGCGCAAGGCCGTGTTCCCCGTTGCGGGGCTCGGCACGCGCTTCCTGCCAGCGACCAAGGCGATGCCCAAGGAGATGCTGACGGTCGTCGACAAGCCGCTGATCCAATATGCGGTCGAGGAAGCGCTGGAAGCGGGCATCGAGCAGATCATCTTCGTCACGGGGCGCGGCAAGTCGGCGCTGGAGGACCATTTCGACATCTCCTACGAGCTCGAGGCGACGATGCGGGCGCGGGGCAAGAGCCTGGAGCTGATCGACGGCATCCGACAGACGCCGGGATCGCCGGTCTACGTCCGCCAGCAGGAGCCGCTGGGGCTGGGCCATGCGGTGTGGTGCGCACGCGAGATCGTCGGCGACGAGCCGTTCGCGGTGCTGCTGCCCGACGAGCTGATGGTCGGCGGGTTCATGCGGCAGATGGCCGAGGCCTATAACCGGGTCGGCGGCAATGTGATCGGCGCGTTGGAGGTGCCGGACAGCGAGACGGACAAATACGGGATCATCTCGCCGGGCGAGCGGGTGGACGAGCGCACGGTGGAGGTGACCGCGCTGGTCGAGAAGCCCAAGGGCAAGGCGCCAAGCAATCTGATGATCCCCGGGCGCTACATCCTCCAGCCCGAGGTGATGCGCGTGCTGGAGCGGCAGGAGAAGGGCGCGGGCGGCGAGATCCAGCTGACCGACGCGATGGCGCAGCTGATCGGCAACCAGCCGTTCCATGCCTTCACCTTCGACGGCGACCGCTACGATTGCGGCGACAAGGCGGGGTATGTCCAGGCGAACCTCGCGCTGGCGCTGGCGCGGGCGGACATCGGGCCGGCGGTGCGGGATTTCGCGCGGGGGCTGCTCGGCTAAGGCGAGCCGAAGGTCACTCGCAGGCCGAAGTTGACACCAGGTTGACACTGTCAGCGGTGTTTGGCGCCGATGATGCCAGTTGGGGAGTTAACGTCTGTGGATCGCATGCGGCGAGTGTGTTCGCCGGGCGCTGACATGAGAAAGAGCGCATGCCGATGTAGCCGTCGGCGCGCAGGACTGTGGCAGCGATCGGGTCTGTAGGACAGCGGTTTCAGGCTGGCTCGCCGGACGAAGAAAGAGGACCCTCACCCAACCCTTCCGCAAGCGGGAGAGGGCTAGAGCGACGATGCTATACGTGACCCGTTCGTGCTGAGCGCAATCGAAGCACATGGCTGAAGCGTGCCCTTCGACTTCGCTCAGGGCGAACGGAAGTTGGGTCAGATTTCGAGTAACATGCCCTAAGTTCTGCAACCGGGGCAACCCGGGTCCTTGGGCAGGCGGAGCGTGCGGAAGCGGACTGAGAGCAGGTCGGCGAGGAGCAGGGTGCCTGCCGGGTCGTCGCCGAAGGGATGGATCGCGCGGAGAGCCTCCAGCGCGGCCATACTGCCGAGGACACCGGCGACGGGGCCGAGGATGCCGCTGTCGGCGCAGCTGACGCCCTCGCGCGCCGGGTCGGCACCGACGAAGCAGCGGTAGCAGGGCTTGTCCGCCTCCCAGCCGCGGTAGACGGCGAGCTGACCCTCGAACTGGTCGACCGCGGCGGAGACGAGGGGGATGCGGCCGGCCTGCGCTGCGTCGGCGACGGCGAGGCGGGTGGCGAAATTGTCGCAGCCGTCGAGCGCTACGTCGGCTCCGGCGAGCGCCTCGGCGACGTTGCTCGCGTCGAGGCGGAGGGCGCGGGCTTCGGCAGCGACATGCGGGTTGATCGCCTCCGCCCGCACGGCTGCTGCTGCTGCCTTTTCGGCGCCCTCGTCCGCGGTGGCGAAGATGGTCTGGCGCTGGAGGTTGGACGCATCGACGTGGTCGTTGTCGTAGATCAATAGACGGCCAACGCCCGCGGCGGCGAGGTACTGGATCGCCGGCGAGCCTATGCCGCCGGCGCCGATCACCGCCACCGTGGCGCGCTTGAACGCGATCTGGCCCGCGCCGCCGACCTCGCGCAGGACGATATGGCGGGCGTAGCGGGCGAGCTCGGCGTCGGAGAGGTTCACCGACCCGTCGAGCCGAAGCCCCGTTCGCCGCGGTCGGTGCCGTCGAGCGCGTCCACCTCGGCGAGCTCGGCGCGGAGCACGGGGGCGGGGACGAGCTGGGCGATACGCTCGCCGCGGACGACTGCGAAGGGCTCGCTGCCGAGGTTGGCGAGGATGACCTTGATCTCGCCCCGATAGTCGCTGTCGATCGTGCCCGGCGTGTTGAGGCAGGTGATGCCGTGCTTGAGAGCGAGGCCGGAGCGGGGACGGACCTGAACCTCGTGGCGGTCGGGGAT
>CAXTNG010000161.1:0-7334 GCA_964245475.1 uncultured Sphingomonas sp.
GGCTGAGGCTGATCGACTCGCTCGGCTGGGCGGCGATCCTGCCGCAGATGCTGGCGAGCCTGGGCGCGATCTTCGCTCTGGCCGGCGTGGGGCAAGCGGTCGGCGGGCTGATCGACCAGGCGATCCCGGCGGGAAGCATCGGCGGCGCGGTGATCGCCTACGGCTTGGGCATGGCGCTGTTCACCATCGTGATGGGCAACGCCTTTGCGGCGTTTCCGGTGATGCTCGCCGCGGTCGGGCTGCCGCTGCTGATCCGGCGCTATGGGGGCGATCCGGCAGCGGTGGCGGCGCTCGGCATGCTGATGGGTTTCTGCGGGACGCTGCTGACGCCGATGGCGGCGAACTTCAACATCGTGCCGGCAGTGCTGCTGGAGCTCCCCGATCGAAACGCGGTGATCCGTGCGCAGGTGGCGACGGCCTTACCGCTGCTCGCCGTCAATCTGGCGATGCTATATCTCTTTGCGTTCTGATCCGGGTCAGCGCAGGATCGGCACCAGGATGGTCGCCCAGCAGACTGCGGAAAGCGGAACCGCGACCAGCACGCCGCGCATGAAATTGGCACCGTTCGCCATGGGACCGCTCCTCTCCGGGGAGCTTGGGCTCCCTTGTTAATGTTAAATGTCTGGGGCAGCGGAACGTTCCCACTATTGGACGGTCAGGGCCTTGATCGATGCGGTCGGAGGCGCTTGGATGGGCCGAATAGGATTGAACGATGGCGATGCTGCTGCCGGGAGACCCGGCGCCCTACTTCCATGCGGAGGCGATCGGCGGCAACCCGCGCTATGCCTTCGACACGGCGGCGGGGCGGCCGGTGCTCATGCTGTTCCTCGGCAGCGCCGGATGGCCGCTTGGGAAGGATGCGCTGGCGGTGCTGGCGCGGCATCGGGCGCTGTTCGACGACGTGCGCGCGAGCGTGTTCGGCGTCAGCATCGACCCGGCGGACGTGCGGCAGAGGCGGATCGCCCCCGACATGCCCGGCGTCCGCTGGTTCGGCGACTGGGACCGGAGAGTCTCGACGCTCTACGGCGCGGTGATCGGCGCGGAGAAGGACGCTCGCTACCTGCCGCATTGGCTGGTGCTCGATCCGATGCTGCGCGTCGTCTCCGCACATCCGGTCGATCGCGGCGAGGAGGCGATAGCGTCGCTTGCCGGGTTGGTCGCGAACCCGGAGGAGCCGCCGGCCGCACCGGTGCTGGTGGTGCCGCGGGTGTTCGAGCCCCTGCTGTGCCGGCGGCTGATCGACTATTACGATCGGCAGGGCGGCGAGGATTCGGGCTTCATGCGCGAGGAGAACGGGGTGACCGTCGCCAAGCTCGACTATAGCCACAAGCGCCGTTCCGACTGCCTGATCGAGGACGGGACGATTCAGGAGGAGGTGCGTGCGCGGCTCAACCGGTTCCTGAAGCCCCAGATCCTGCGCGCCTTCCAGTTCGAGGTGACGCGGATCGAGCGCTGGCTGGTCGCCTGCTACGATGGCGACCTGGAGGGCGGCGGCGGGCATTTCCGCGCGCACCGCGACAACACCACCAAGGGCACCGCGCACCGCAAGTTCGCCTGCACGATCAACCTCAACGCCGAGGAGTACGAGGGCGGCGACCTGCGTTTTCCGGAGTTCGGCTCGCGGAGCTACCGGGCGCCGACGGGCGGCGCGGTGATCTTCTCCTGCTCGCTGCTGCACGAGGCGATGCGAGTGACGAAGGGCAAGCGCTACGCGTTCCTGCCATTCTTCTACGACGAGGCGGGCGCGGCGCTGCGCGAGACGAACCTGGCGTTCGTCGCGCTCGAATTCGGCGGTTATCGGGCGAGCGCGTGATTCCAGCGGGTTAAGGCGCCGAAAGTCACAAAGGTCGCGCCTGTGAGGGGTGCACGTTCACAAGATGAGCCCGGTCCAGGCGGCGGAAGTGGACCAAAGTGGACGCTATCGGCGACGGCTGTCGCGATCCGTCCGATCGGACGCGGCGTGCCACCGTGCCGCGGGGAACCGACGATAAGAAAGAGCGCGAGTCGAAGGTAGCGGCGCAGCCGCGTGTAGGACAGCACAACCGCGCTCGTTGTGTCAGATCAACAATCCTCTGGACTCTGCGATCGACTCTCATTAGCAGCCCCGTCAAGGGGAATGAGAATGATTTGCAAAGCGGTGGTGCTCTCGACAATCCTGCTTGCCGCGACGCCGGCGTGGGCTGGTCCAGAAGCACCCGCACTCGCCGACCCGGCCGTGGCGGACGAGGCGCCCGAAACCAAGGGCAGCGACGTGATCGTCGTCGGACAGCGGACGATCGGCGACGGGCAGGTCTCGACGACCGCGCGCATCGGCGTGCTGGGCGACCAGGACGTGCTCGACACGCCGTTCAGCACGACGTCGGTCACCTCGGATTTCATCGACAACCAGCAGGCCAAGTCGCTGACCGAGGTGATTGAGAACGACCCGTCGATCCGTCCCTTCGGTGCCGCGCCGCGCGGATCGAACTGGACCTCGTCCTTCTTCGTCCGCGGCTTCAACTCGAACATCCCCGATAACGTCTCGGTCAACGGACTGTTCGGGCTGGTGAGCTATGCGCCGTCGATCACCTATGTCGACCGGGTCGACATCTTCAAGGGGCCGAGCGCCTTCTTGAGCGGCGCGCCGGGCGCGGTCGGCGGCACGTTCAACTTCGCGCCCAAGCGGGCCAAGGCGCAGGGCGTCGGGCGGATCGAGGCGAGCTACCTCAGCGATGCGGTGTTCGGCGGCGAGGCGGATCTGGGCACGCGGTTCGGCAACGGGCGGTTCGGCGTGCGCGCGACCGGCTTGGTCCGCAGCGGCGACAATGCGATCGACGGCGGATCGATCAAGCAGCGGACCGCCTCGGTCGCGTTCGACTACAATTCGGGTCCGGTGCGGATCGGCGCCGACCTGATATTCGAATATACCCGCAATCCCGGCTACCTCTACGGCATCAACATCGCGCCGCTGCCGGCAACGGCGCCGCTACCGCGGCCCGTCGCGGGCGGGCACCGCGGCCAGCCGGCGTGGATGAGCGCGGGCTACGACAGCCGAATCGGACTGATCCGCGGCGAATGGGACATCGCGAAGGGCTGGACCGCCACCGCCGCCTACGGCCACAGCTTCTCGACCGGCGGCTACGATTCCTATTGCTCGCTCGACCTGCTCGACACCGCCGGCACGGTCCGCTGCAACATCTTCGGCTATTATTCGCAGGAGCATAACGACAGCGCGGACGCGTCGGTGACCGGCGCGTTCGACACCGGGCCGATCCACCACCGGCTGGTGTTCGGCGGCAACTACCTCAACCGCTATGCCGAGAACAACGGCGGCACGACCTTTCCGATCAACTATACGTTCAACTATTACAACGAGATACGCCCCACGCGCCCGACGTTTCCGACGCCGCCCGCGGTCCTGCTCGGCTCGAAGCGGCGGGTGACCGGCGTGTTTGCGGGCGACACCCTGGGCGTGGCCAACGATCTGGTGACGGTGACGGTCGGCGCGCGGCGGACGAGCATCCGCACCTTGTCCTACAACCGCGCAGGCGCGCTCACCTCGACGAGCGACAAGAGCAAGTGGACGCCGCTGATCGCGGGGACGATCCAGCCGACCGACCGGATTACGCTCTACGCCAATTCGATCCAGGCATTGGAGCCGGGCGGCATCGCGGGCGGCACCGCGCGCAACGCGGGGCAGGTCTTCCCGCCGCTGGTCAGCAAGCAGGTGGAAGTGGGCGCCAAGGCGCGCGCCGGGGGCATGCTGGCGACCGCCGCCTAGTTCCGCATCCGCAAGGGCAACCAGTATCTCGACACCCGCACCACGCCGCCGGTCTACGTCCAGGACGGCCTGCAGGAAAACAGGGGCGTCGAGCTGTCGCTCGCCGGTGCGCCGGTGAAGCGGCTCAACGTGCTGGCGGGCGCCGCCTGGATCAAGGGCATCCAGAAGCGGACGGCGGGCGGCGCGTTCGACGGCAAGCGCGCGCCGGCGATCCTGGAGTTCAGCGCACGGCTGAACGCGGACTATCAGGTTGCGGGCGGGCTGACCCTGTCCGGCGGGGTGATCTACACCGGCGAGTCGCTGGTGGACAACCTCAACACGCGCACCGCAACGGAATGGACGCGGCTCGACCTGGGCGCGAGCTACGCCTTCACGCTGGCGCGTACGCCGCTGGTAGCGCGGGTGTCGGTAGAGAACGTGACCGCCGAAAAGTACTTCGTCAGCGCGAGCAACAACTTCCTCTACCAAGGCGCGCCGCGCAGCATTGCCCTGTCCCTGGCGGCCGAGCTGTGAGACTCGGCGCCCCGGCCCGCCTGTCCCTTACCCGCCAGTTCTGGGTCGTCGTCCACCGCTGGGCGGGGCTGACGATCGCGCTGTTCCTGGTGGTCGCGGGGGCGACGGGCGTGCTGCTGCCGTGGGAGGAGACGCTGACGCTCGCCAGCCGGCCGGGGCTGTCGCGGGCCGCGCCGCCGTCGCTTGGCGCGGTGCCGCTCGACGGGACTGTGCTGGCCGGGCGGGTAGCGCGGCAGACGGGCGGGCAGGTCAGCTTCGTGCCGCTCGACATTCCGGCGGATCATGTCGTGCGGGTGGGGGTGCAGGCACGCGCGGGGCAGGTTCCGCTGGGCTACGACACGGTGTGGGCGGACCCTTATAGTGGGGCGGTCAAGCTGCGCTTCCGCTACGCGGTGCTCGCCGACGGCGCGCAGAACATCGTGCCGTTCCTCTATCAGGTGCATTACAGCCTGGCGCTCGGCGCCTGGGGCATCTGGGCGTTCGGCATGGCGGCGCTGGTGTGGACGCTGGACTGCTTCATCGGCTTTTACCTGACGTTCCCGATGCGGCGGCGGTTCGCGCATCCGGGCGGGCCGAGCTGGGGCGCACGGTGGCGCCCGGCATGGACGGTGCGCAGGCATGCGCGCGGGCACAAGCTGAACTTCGACCTGCATCGCGCGGGCGGGCTGTGGCTGTGGCCGCTGCTGTTCGTCTTCGCTTGGTCCAGCGTCGGCTTCTGCCTGCCCTCGGTGCACCGGCCGGTGATGGCGGCGCTGGGCGCGACGCCGGACTTCGCGCCGCCGGTGCTCGCGAAGCCGCTCGACACCCCGCCGATCGGCCTCGGTGCGGCGCACGCGATCGGGCGGCGGCTGGTTGAGGCGCACGGCAGCCCCGTCGAGCGCGAGGGCTACCTATTCTATCGGCCCGCCTGGGGCCTCTACGGCTACAGCGCGCGGACCGCCGCCGACCCGTCGCACGACCAGGCATTGACGCGGGTGTGGTTCGATGCGCGCGACGGGCGGCTCGTCCGCTTCGACGCGCCGCTCGGTAAGGGCGCTGCCGATGCGGCGATGCGCTGGATCTACATGCTGCACATGGCACGGGTGTTCGGGCTGCCCTATCGTATCTTCGTGTCGCTGCTCGGGCTGGCGGTGGTGGCGCTGAGCGTAACGGGGATCGCGGTGTGGATGAAGAAGCGGGCGGCACGGTTGCTCGCCGCACGGCGGGCGCGGCCGTTCGCGATCCCCGGGCTCGTACCGGCGGAGTGACCTACCGCCGCACCGCCCCAGCGTCACGCACCGCGGCGAGGGTGGGCCAGCCGTTGACCGCCATCATCAGGTCGGCTTCGGCGAGGATCGAGCGGAGGACGTGGGCGCAGCCCTCGGCGCCGTCGAGGGCGAGGCCGTAGAAACACGGGCGGCCGACGCCGACCATGCGGGCGCCGAGCGCGACGGCCTTGATGACGTCGCTGCCCGAGCGGATGCCGGAATCGAACAGGACGGGGGTATCGCCCGCCGCCGCGACCACGCCGGGAAGGAGGTCGATCGCAGCGATGCCGCCGTTGGCCTGACGGCCGCCGTGGTTCGAGCAATAGATCGCATCGGCGCCGCCGTCGGTTGCGCGGCGCGCGTCGTCGGGGTGGCAGATGCCCTTGAGGACGAGCGGCAGCTTCGTCAGCGACTTGAGCCAGGGGAGGTCGGCCCAGGTGAGGACCTGGCCGAAGGTGGCGCTCCAGAGGCGGACGGCGGCGGCGCGGTCCTGCTCGGGCGGGTGGCCGAGAAGCTCGAGGAAGACAGGATCCGAGAAATAGTTCTGGAGGACGTGGCCGCGCAGCTGGGGGAAGTTGGCGGTGTTGAGGTCGCGCGGGCGCCAGCCGGTGACCCAGGTGTCGAGGGTGACGACGATAGCGCGGTAGCCGGCGGCTTCGGCGCGGGCGACGAGGCTGGCGGCAAGGTCGCGGTTGCGCGGGGTATAGAGCTGGAAGAAGCCAGGGGTGCCGCCCATCGCGTCCGCCACGGTTTCGAGCGGGTCGTTGGAGAGGGTGGAGGCGCATAAGGGCACCCCGGTTGCGGCGGCGGCGCGGGCGGCGACGATGTCTCCGTGGCCGTCGGGGGTGGCGAGGCCGGTGACGCCGATCGGGGCCATGAACAGCGGCGATGCGTAGCTGTGGCCGAAGAGCTCGACCGACAGGTCGCGTCTGGTGCAGTCGACCATCATCCGCGGGACCATCCCCCAGTGGCGGAACGCCTCGGCATTCCAGCGCTGGGTATGCTCGTCGCCGCAGCCACCCTGAACATAGGTAAGCACCGAGGCGGGAAGCGCCGCGGCGGCGCGCGCTTCCAGCATGGCGAAGTCGACCGGCAGCTTGGGGGTGATGCCGTTGAGGCCTGCGAAGTAGATGGCGTTCTGATAGTCGCCGTAATGGGGCATCGAAGACTCCGGTCTCTCAAACTGCAAACCGTCATCCCGGCCTCGTGCCGGGGTCCAGGGTTCCGCAAGCGCTGCGGATTGAGCCTCCCGCGTCATCGCTCGTTGCGCGCTGGACCCCGGAACACATCCGGGGTGACGGGGGTGCTTACCATCATCCGTCATGTTTTGCTTGGTAGCAGGTGTACAAGCCCGGCGATGGCCGCGCCGATGAGGAGGCCGATCACGCCCGCGCCCGCGGCGCCGACCGCCCAGGCGATGAGGCCGCCGACCCCCGGTATCGCGGCGCCTGCGGCCTCGGCCGCGTAGTGGATCGCGTGGGCGGGGGCGGCGAGGCCGTAATGTTCGAGGCCGTGCAGGAGGATGCCGCCGCCGACCCAGATCATCGCGGCGGTGCCGACGACGGTCAGCACGCGCATGATCGGCGGCATGGCATGGACCATGCCGCGGCCGAGCGCGCGGGTCGCGCGGCGCTCGGCGAGGTGGAGGCCTATGTCGTCGAGCTTCACGATCAGCGCGACGACGCCATAGACGCCCGCGGTGATCGCCAGCGCGACCATGACGAGGACGATCGCCTGCTCCCACAGCGGCTTGTCGGCGACGTCGGCAAGCGCGATCGCCATGATCTCGGCGGAAAGGATGAAATCGGTGCGGA
>CAXTNG010000161.1:7344-7698 GCA_964245475.1 uncultured Sphingomonas sp.
TAGGCACCGCCGACCATCAGCAACGGGGTGAGCGCCCAAGGCGCGAGCGCGGTGAGCAGCAGGCCGGCGGGCAAGAGGTAGAGGAGCTTGTTGCGCAGCGATCCGAGCGCGATCTTGCCGATGATCGGGAGCTCGCGGCTTGGGTGGAGGCCGGTGACGTAGCGGGGGGTGACGGCGGTGTCGTCGATGACCACGCCGACCGCCTTCGACCCTGCCTTGCCCGCGGCGGCGCCGATGTCATCGATCGACGCGGCGGCGAGCTTGGCGATTCCCGCCACGTCGTCGAGCAGCGCGACCAGTCCTGTTGGCATGTCCGTGACTCCCGTGGGCTGCGCCCTTGCGGGAATGCGGGGC
>CAXTNG010000162.1:0-7685 GCA_964245475.1 uncultured Sphingomonas sp.
GGCCTGCCGCGGTGCAGGTCAGCCCCAGGCTCTCGCGCGTCGCCGCGTCGATCGCCATGGTCTGCCCGGCGCTCGCCAGCACCGGCGGGCGCAGGAAGGGCATCGCGCCGGTCGCGGCATGCTGGAGGTAGGCGACCAGCCCGCCCGCCGCCGCCAGGCCTGCGCGCCCGAATCGGCCGAAGCCGTCGCGCGTCGCGACACCGTACAGCCGCTGCAGCCGCGCCGCGCCGCCTGCGCTGTCGAACTCCGGCTTCGGACGGAGCACGGTTGCGGCCTCGGCGAACCCGCTCGTCTCGCACGCCACCACCTCCGCCGCCGCGAGCCGGGCGAGCTCGGCGGGTAAGCCCGCCGCGTCGGTTTCGACGATCTCGAACCGGCCGGTCGACACGTCCGCCGCCGCCACCGCGACCTGGCCCTGAGCTTCGCCGATCGCGACGCACCAGTTCGCCGCCTTGGCGTCGAGCAGCGCCTCTTCGGTCAGCGTGCCCGCCGTGACGAAGCGGACGATGGCGCGGTTGACCAGCGCCTTGGACCCGCGCGCCTTGCGGGCCGCCTCGGGGCTCTCGGTCTGCTCGGCGATCGCGACCCGGTGCCCGGCCTTGATCAGCCGCTGGAGGTAGGCGGTGGCGGCATGGACCGGCACCCCGCACATCGGCACCTTGTCCCCGTCATGCTCGCCGCGCGCGGTGAGCGCGATATCGAGCACGCCGCTCGCAATCCGCGCGTCGTCGAAGAACAGCTCAAAGAAGTCGCCCATGCGGTAGAAGAGCAGGCAGTCGCCCGCCTGCGCCTTGAGGGCGTGGTATTGCGCCATCATGGGAGTGGGGGCGTCGGACACCGGTCAGCGCAACGGCCGGCGACGACCGTGGCGAACGCTGCGGATGATAACGAGGTCGCCACGCACGCTGTAGCGAAGCACATAGGGAGGGACCGTCACGAGTTCTCGCGTACCCCTGGGGGCGGGTCTGCCGCGGTTTGGAAAGATGTCCAGACTTTGCGCCGGCGCTATCAATTTGTCGCCGATCGCTTCAGCCGCTACGCTGTCGAATTGTTCGAGATAGGCAATGATCTGGTCGAGTTCTTCAGACGCTGCGCCGGACCAGACGACCTCAGCCATGCCGGTCCGCAAGCCACTCCTTGAACGGCTTACGGCCCGGCTTGCCCCAAGTCGTTAACCACTCGGCCACGATCGCGTGAGGATATACCCGCCCCGCCGCGATGTCGGCTTCGATTAGCGCATCCCCGTCGGGATCGTCTTCATCGATATGCTTGATTCCTGGCGCAGGCGGCAGCGCTTCCATCCAAGCGTCGAACTCGTCCGCCGACATTTCGGCGACCGACTTGGTGATCTTCGCTGCGTGCGTCATCCTCCCACCATAGCTCCCTCCTCCGCCGCTTGAAAGCACGCCGGCAAACCGCCTACAGCCGTAGCGTCACGGGAGAGCATCATGTCCGACGAACCCAGCGTCCAGTTCTCCGAGCGCGAGGCGCTGCTGTTCCATTCGGAGGGGCGGCCGGGCAAAATCGAGATTATCGCCTCCAAGCCCATGGCGACCCAGCGCGACCTGGCGCTCGCCTATTCGCCCGGCGTCGCGGTGCCGGTGCAGTGCATCGCCAACGATCCGGCGCTTGCCTACGATTACACCGCCAAGGGCAATCTCGTCGCGGTCATCTCCAACGGCACCGCCATCCTCGGTCTCGGCAACCTCGGCGCGCTGGCGTCCAAGCCGGTGATGGAAGGGAAGGCGGTGCTGTTCAAGCGCTTCGCCGACGTCGATTCGATCGACATCGAGCTGAAGACCGAGGACGTCGACCGCTTCATCGATGCGGTCGAGCTGATGGAGCCGACCTTCGGCGGCATCAACCTGGAGGATATCAAGGCGCCCGAGTGCTTCATCATCGAGCAGACCCTGCGCGAGCGGATGAACATCCCGGTCTTCCACGACGACCAGCACGGCACCGCGATCATCACCGCTGCCGGGCTGATCAACGCCTGCCTGCTCACCCACCGCAAGCTCGCCGACGTCAAGGTCGTCGTGAACGGCGCCGGCGCCGCCGCGATCGCCTGCACCGAGTTGATCAAGGCGATGGGCGTGCGCCACGACAACGTCATCATGTGCGACCGCTCGGGCGTGATCTATCAGGGCCGCGAGACCGGCATGGACCAGTGGAAGTCCGCGCATGCCGCACGCACCGAAGCGCGGACGCTGACCGAGGCGCTGGTCGGCGCCGACGTGTTCCTGGGGCTGTCTGCGGCGGGCGCGCTCAAGGGCGAGATGGTCAAGGACATGGCCGCCGCGCCGATCATCTTCGCCATGGCCAACCCGGTGCCCGAGATCCTGCCGGAGGACGCCAAGGCGGCGCGCCCCGATGCGATCGTCGCCACCGGCCGCTCGGATTATCCGAACCAGGTCAACAACGTGCTCGGCTTTCCCTTCATCTTCCGTGGCGCGCTCGACGTGCGCGCGACGGGGATCAACGACCAGATGAAGATCGCCGCCGCCAACGCCATCGCGGAACTGGCACGCGAGCGGGTGCCCGAAGAGGTCGCCGCGGCCTATGGCGTACGCTACAATTTCGGGCCCGAGTACATCATCCCAGCGCCGTTCGATCCCCGCCTGATGGAGATGGTCCCTGCCGCGGTCGCCAAGGCGGCGATGGATTCAGGCGTTGCGACCAAACCGATCCTCGACATGGAGGCCTATCGCCAGCAGCTGCGCGCGCGGCTCAACCCGACCACCTCAGTGCTGAGCCTCGCCTATGAGGGCGCACGCGCGCATCCGAAGCGCGTCATCTTCGCCGAAGCCGAGGAAGAGGTGGTGCTGCGTGCGGCCATCGCGTTCAAGGAGGGCGGCTACGGCACGCCGGTGCTGGTCGGGCGCGACGACGTGCCCGAGCTGCTACGCGGCTTGGGGGTCGACGATCCCGAGAGCTACGAGCTCCACAACAGCCGCAACTCGCCGCTGGTGCCGCGCATGGTCGACTTCCTCTACGACCGCCTCCAGCGCCGCGGCTATCTGCGCCGCGAGGTGGAGCGGATGATCAACCAAGACCGCAACATCTTCGGTGCCGCGCTGCTCCAATTGGGTGAGGCGGACGCAATGATCACCGGCGTCACCCGCAGCTATGCGCAGGCGATGCGCGAAGTACGCCGGGTGATCGACCCCGAGTCGGGGCGTACCGCCTTCGGTATCCACCTGCTGGTCGGCAAGAACCATACGGTGTTCATGGCCGACACCACGATCAACGAGCGCCCGACGTCCGAGGAGCTCGCCGACATCGCCGAGCAGACCGCCGCGGTCGCTCGTCGCATGGGCCATGAGCCGCGCGTTGCATTCCTGAGCTATTCGAACTTCGGCAATCCCGAAGGGCATTGGCTGGAGAACATCCGCGGCGCGGTGAAGGTGCTCGAGCACCGCCAGGTCGGGTTCGAGTTCGAGGGCGAGATGACGCCCGATGTCGCGCTCAACCCCAAGCAGCTGGCGAACTACCCGTTCGCGCGCCTCTCCGGCCCGGCCAACGTTCTGGTCATGCCGGGGCTGCAGTCGGCCAACCTTTCGGCCAAGCTGCTCCGCGAACTGGGCGGCGACACGATGATCGGCCCGATGCTGATCGGCATGGAGAAGCCGGTCCAGATCGCCCCGATGACGTCGAGCGCGAGCGAGCTGGTGACGCTCGCGGTCCTCGCGGCCGGGGGCATCGCCCGGTAGGGGGTCCACCGTCAACACAGCTTCGCTTCGGCTGGAAGCTGCGGTATCGTCGTTGTGTGGAGAGCGTTTCCATCTACCGCCGCGCACTCGGCGTGATGGCACTGGTGCTATGCGCGTGGAGCGCGCCCCTTGCGGCGCAGCGCAAGGCGCCGGCCGACGTCCCGCTGAACCTGCCGCCGCTGCGGTCGGCCACGATCGACGATACGCTCGCGATCGAGGGTGAGGACATCGCCGCGCGCAAGCAGAACACACGGATGACCGCGGAGGTGCGGGTCAACGGCCGCGGGCCGTTCCGCTTCGTGGTGGACAGCGGCGCGGATACGTCGGTGGTGGGGGCTAGGATCGCGCGCGCGCTCGTGCTGCCGGCAGGGACGCCGGCCAATTTGCTGGGAACGACCGCGACCGGCCGCGTCGAACGCGTGTTCGTCGAGAGGCTGGACCTGGGGCCGAGTGCCGTCGCCGATCTGGAGCTGCCGGTGCTCGAAGAGCGCGATCTGGGCGGCGCGGGGATGATCGGCATCGATGCGCTGGTGCGTCAGCGGCTGATGCTCGATTTCGAGAAGCGCGTGATCCGCGTCGAGGACGCGAGCAAGCCGCCGCCGCGGATGACCGGCGAGATCGTGGTCGTCGCGCGGCGCAGGCGCGGGCAGCTGATCCTGACCCAGGCCAGGCTGAACGACAAGCCCGTGGAGGCGGTGATCGACACCGGGTCCGAGATCACCATCGGCAACAGGCTGCTGCGCGACTATCTGGTGAAGCGGCGCGGGCAGAAGATCGAAACGATCGAGGTCACGGGCGTGACCGGCATCACCGTCCCGATGGAGCTGGCCCGGGTGAGGGTGCTGCAACTGGGGCCGGTGCTGTTCAAGGACGTGCCGATCGCCTTTGCCGACGTGCCGCCGTTCAAGGCCTTCGGGCTCGCCGACGCCCCCGCGCTGCTGCTCGGCACCGACCTGATGGAGACGTTCCGCCGGGTGTCGCTGGACTTCCGCGCGCGGAAGGTGCGGTTTCAGCTCCGTCGGTGCGAGTCGCAGGGCATCGTGATCAGTACTTCGCGGGACATGCCATCCCGCCTGGTCTTGGCGAACGGCGGCGAGGCGGCGTGTCAGCGGTGAGCTAGGCGTCGATGCTCGCGCCCAGCGCCGCGTGCACCAGCCCGCCGTCGACCGCGATTGTCTCGCCGACCACATAATCGCCCGCGCGGCTCGCCAGGTAGATGGCGGTGCCGGCCATGTCCTCGTCGACGCCGATGCGCCTGGCGGGGATGCTCTGCGCCACTTCGGCGCCGTGGTCGCGCGCCGCGCGGTTCATTTCGCTGGCAAAGGCGCCGGGCGCGATCGAGGTGACGTTGATCGCGTCGTCGATCAGGCGGGCGGCCATGCGCTTGGTCAGATAGATCAGCGCGGACTTGGACGCATGATAGCTGAACGTGTCCCAACGGTTGAGCCGCAGACCGTCGATCGAGGTAATGTTGATCACCTTGGCGGGCCGCTCGCGCGATGCCGCCGCCTTGAGCGCGGGGTGGAGCGCCTGGGTGAGGAAGAAGGGCGATTTGACGTTGAGGTCCATCACCTTGTCCCAGCCCTTTTCGGGAAATTGCTCGAACGGCTCGCCCCAGGCTGCGCCGGCGTTGTTGACGAGGATGTCGAGCTTGCCGGTGTGCTCGGCGAGCTGGGCGGCAAGCGCCTTGCAGCCGGCGACGGTTGACACGTCCTGCGGCAACGCGACGCAGTTCGGGCCGAGCTCGGCGGCGGTCGCCTCGCATTGGTCCGCCTTGCGGGACGAGATGTAGACGGTGGCACCCTGGCCGATGAAGCCCGCCGCGATCATTCTGCCGATCCCGCGCGACCCGCCGGTGACCAGCGCGATGCGGCCGTCGAGGCGGAAAAGGGTGCCGGTGTCCATGGGTGCGCCTTTTGGTTCGGGTTCGGTGCTCTGCTATCGCGCGAGCGCCCCGGCAGCAAATGCAGCGGCGAGTCGCAGGCCGAAATCGCCGCATTCGGGTCAGCCGCGCTGACCTGAACACCCGTTCATCGGCGCGGCAACACGATTCATCCCATTACGTTCCCGCGGCGCTTCCCTTTCTTTGCAGCGCAGCATAGCGCCATCATCGACAACCGATTGCAGCGGGGGTTGCAAGTGAACCTGACGTCGTGGGCAGCGCGTTTTGCGCTGGTGTTTTCGTGCGGCCTGATGCCGGCGCTGTTTGGGGCCACCCCGGCAGCGGCGCAGTTCTGGCAGTGCGCGCCTTATGCCCGCGAGGTGTCCGGGATTCAGCTCCGTGGCGACGCCAATACCTGGTGGGGCCAGGCCGTCGGCCGTTACGAGCGCGGCCATGCGCCCAAGGAGGGCGCGGTGCTGGCGTTCGAGGCGACCCGGCGGATGCGCGTCGGCCACGTCGCGATGGTCAGCAAGGTGGTGAGCGAGCGCGAGGTGCTGCTCACCCATGCAAACTGGTCGCGGCGCGGCGGCATCGAGACCGACGTCCGCGCAGTCGACGTGTCGGACGCGGGCGACTGGAGCCTGGTCAAGGTCTGGTACGGCCCGCAGCACGACCTCGGCACTTCGACCTACCCGACCAGCGGCTTCATCTATTCGGGCAAGGCATCCGCGCTGCCGCCGGTCGAGATGGTCAGCGCGCGTCCGCTCGGCACCCTGGAGATCGCGGGGCTTTAAGCGGTCCGGAACGTCATCGCGACGCCGTTCATGCAATAGCGCTTGCCGGTCGGCTTGGGACCGTCGTCGAAGACGTGGCCGAGGTGCCCGCCGCAGCGGCTGCAATGCACTTCGGTGCGCTCCATGAACAGGGCGCTGTCGCTCTTGGTGCCGACCGCGCCGGGGAGCGGTGCCCAGAAGCTCGGCCAGCCGGTGCCGCTGTCGAACTTGGTCTTCGACGCGAACAGCGGCAGCGCGCAGCCGGCGCAGGCGAAGGTGCCGGCGCGGTGCTCGCGGTTGAGCGGGCTGGTGCCCGGCGCCTCGGTGTCCTCGTGGCGCAGCACGCGATAGGCGGCGGGCGACAGCCGCTTGCGCCACTCGGCATCGGGGTAGCTGACGGCGAAATGCTCGGCCGCGTCGGCGGAGCGCCCGCAGCCGAACAGGGCGAACGCGCTCGTGGCCAGCGCGGACAGGCGGAGGACGGTGCGGCGGTCTGGTTCCATGCCGTGAATATGGGGCCGTAAAGCCAGCTTCCAACCTCCGTTCATGCTGAGCGAAGTCGAAGGGCATGGGAGTCATGTGCTTCGACTTCGCTCAGCACGAACGGGGTGGGGTCAGTACTTCGCAATCTCCATCGGCAGGCTGCGGTAGCCATGGACGAAGCAGGCGGCGACGCGTACCGGCTCGCCTGTGACGTTCACGCGTGGCCATCTCCTCCACCAGGATGCCGAGCTGCAACTCGGCGAGCCGCGCGCCGACGCAGCGGTGGATGCCGTGGCCGAACGCTAACTGACACTCGTGTCAACAGCCTTGCGGCGGGACGTGCGGGGGCTACCCGACTGGAGCACGCCGCGGCGGAACAGCCGCGCGCCGATCGTGATGAACAGCGCGACCCACAACGCCTGCCAGGCAAGCGCGGCGAGGTGCGGCCACAGCTCCGCCCGTCCCGCGGCGCGTCCGGCCATCGCGAAGGGCGAGGACAGCGGGAACGCCTCGGCGACCAGCGCCAGCGTGCTGCCGGGGCGCGAAGCGGCGGCGCTGGCGAGGCCGAACATCGCCATCTGAGTGATGGTGATCGGCAAGGACAGCATCTGGATCTCGCGCGGGGTCGACGCCTGCGCGCCGACGCCGAGGAACACCGAGCCGAGCAGCAGATACGCCATGGTGAAGTATGCGGCGAAGAGCAGCGCGAACGCCGGCCCGCCGACCGCCGGCGAGAGGCCGCCGAGCCCGGCCGCGATGGCAGGGGGCGTCAGCGAAGCGATGTTGCCCACCACCGTTCCCCAGAAGCCGACGAAGAGCAGCGCGACGCCGAACATG
>CAXTNG010000163.1:0-7664 GCA_964245475.1 uncultured Sphingomonas sp.
GCTCGGGGTCGGGCCGTGCCGCGCGTCGGGCAACGGCCGCGCCGCCGATGGCGAGCGTCAGCGCAAGCCCGGCCAGCGCCAGCCAGCGCACCGGCAGGCGCACGCGCCATCGCCGCCGCCGTTTGGACCTGAGCAGCGGATAGGCGACGCTAGCCCTGCAGGTCGTAGCTCTTGAGCAGGTCGTAAAGCGTTGGGCGGCTGACCCCGAGAAGGCGCGATGCGCCGGAGATATTGCCCTCAGCCTGCGCCAGCGCGCGGCCGATCGCGCGACGATCCGCGGCCTCGCGGATCTGGCGGAGGTTTAGCGCGGGGGCATTCTGGGCGATGCCGTCGAGGTCGAGGTCGGCCGCGGTAACGTGCCGGCCTTCCGCCATGATCACCGCGCGCTTGATCCGGCTCTCCAGCTCGCGGACGTTGCCGGGCCAAGGATAGGCGTCGATCGCCGCGCGGGCATCTGCGGCCAGGCCGACGACCGCCGGGTTGAGCTGGACCGCATGGCGGGTCACGAAGGCGCGTGCGAGCAGCGCGGCGTCGCCGGTCCGCTCGGCGAGCGCAGGGATACGCACGACGATCTCGGCCAGGCGGTAGTAGAGATCGTCGCGGAAGGCGCCGCTCGCGACCATTGCGTCGACGTCGCGGTGGGTAGCGCAGACAATGCGCGTGTCGACCGGGATCGCCCTGCGCCCGCCAACGCGCTCGATCACCCGCTCCTGAAGGAAGCGGAGCAATTTGACCTGGAGCGGCAGCGGCACGTCGCCGATCTCGTCGAGGAAGAGCGTGCCGGCCTGCGCCTGCTCGATCTTGCCTCCGGTGGTCTTGACCGCCCCTGTGAACGCGCCCTTTTCATGACCGAACAGCTCGCTTTCGAGCAGGGTCTCGGGGATCGCGGCACAGTTGATCGCGACGAAGGCGCCACGCTTGCGGGGGGAGACGTCATGGAGGCCGCGGGCGAGCAACTCCTTGCCCGTGCCGCTGGCGCCCAACAGCATGACGGACACATCAGCAGGCGCCACGCGCTCCAGCGTGCGGACGGCCTTGCTCATCTCGGGCGAGGCGTAGATCATTCCGCCGAAGCCTCCTTGCTGGTCCTTGGCGGCGAGGCGGCGGTTCTCCGCCTCCAGCGCGTGGACGTGGAAGGCGCGGGCGACGATCAACCCCAGTGCGTCGATGTCGATCGGCTTGGCATAAAAATCCCATGCCCCCTCGCCGACTGCGCGCAAGGCGCTCTCGCGTGCGGCGTGGCCCGAGGCAACGATCACCTTGGTGTGTGGAGCGATGCGGAGGATCTCGGCCAGCGTGCGGAAGCCTTCGCCAGTCCCGTCCGGGTCGGGCGGCAGGCCAAGGTCGAGCGTCACCACCGCGGGCTCGTGGAGGCGGACGGCGTCGACCGCCGCCGCGCGATCGCCGGCGGTGACGATCTCATACCCCTCGTACGCCCAGCGCAGCTGGCGCTGGAGCCCGGCGTCGTCCTCGACGACCAGCAGCACGGGCCTGCTCATGCGGCATTCTCCATTGTAGCTGCGGCGGGCAGGGTGATGCGGAAACATGTCCCCTCTCCCTCCCGAGTCGTCACGGTCAGCGTTCCGCCCATTGCTGCGACGAGCTGACGTGCCTCGAAGGCCCCAATGCCGAAGCCCATCGCCTTGGTGGAGGCGAACGGGCGGAACAGCTCGTCGCGGACAAAGGCGGCGCTCATTCCGGCGCCGGTGTCGGCAATCGCGATCGTCACGCTGTCGCCCTCATGCTCCGCGGAAAGATGGACCGACGCACCAGCGGGGCTCGCCTCGATCGCATTCTGGACGAGGTGGCCGACCGCCTGCTCCAGCCGGCCTGGATGGCCCAGCGCGACCGTAGGTTGGGCGTTGACGGCTACGGGATGCTGCGCACGGCGCCCCCGGGCGATGCGGGTCAGCATGGCGGCGATATCGACAGGCGACACGCCGCCGCTGCGCGGACCTTCCTGCGGAACCAGGCGGGCGAGCAGTGTGGTCATGCGCTCGGACGAATCCATCAACGTCGCGACCATGTCGGCGCGGAAGTCGGGATTGTCCGCGTGGCGCTCGGCGTTGCGCGCGACGAGGGCGAGGCCGCTCGCGACGTTCTTGATGTCGTGGATCAAGAAAGCGAAGCGGCGGCTGAACTCCTCGAACCGCTGCGCCTCGGCGAGCGCGGCGTGGGCGCGGTCCTCGGCTAGGACGCTGGCGGCCTGGGTGCCGGCGAGGCGCAGGAGATCGAGGTCCTCCCAGTCGAGCGCACGGTCGACCGGCGGTCGCGCCAGCACCACCGCCCCGGCGAGGCGCCCGCCGTGCGCCAGTGGCACCACCGCCCAGGCGTCGGCGCGTGCGAGCAGCCAAGCGGGCACCGCGTCGCCTTCGATCGGATCGGCCGTGCCCGCGCGCACCGCGTCCAGCTCGACGATGCGGCCGGTGCTAGACAGGTATGCGTGAAGGCCGTCCGCCCCCTCGCCCTCCTCCCAGCTCCAGGCCGCGCCGGGTTCCAGTCGGCTCCCGTCAGCGACGAGCAGCAGCCCGGCGGGCGAGTCGGTGAGGTCGGCAATTGCCTTGACCACGCGCGTCGCGAGCGGGCCGGCGTCGGGATGGCCGAGCGTGTCGGTGAAGCGGCGCCACTCCACCCGATAGTCGTAGCGGTGGCTGAACAGGTGCTTGGCGATCTTCACCTTTGCCCAGGCGCGCAGCCAGGGGGTGGAGAGCAGGGTGAGCAGCGCGGCGGTGGCGCCGATCACGATGCCGGTCTGGATCAGCCGTGCATGTTCGCCCCCGATCGCCGCCGCGATGCTGGTTAGCAGCGCCACGAATCCCGCATAGCCGGCAAGCGCCGCGGCCGAGAGCGAACGCACCGCCGCAGGCCGCGAAACGCGGACGCGCCGGTCCTCACGCTGCTGGCTCGCGACAACGAAGCCCAATGCCATCGCCAGCGCCGCTAGCCCACGTCCCGCAGCCAAGGCCGCAGCGGGCAGGAGGCCGGCATAGCCGCCGCCGAACGCGACGAGGTCGCCGCCCCACATCAGCGCGAGCGCCAGCGCGGCGATCTTCAGGCGGCCGCGGCCGCTCGCCAGCGTGACGGCATAAGCATGGTTGAGCAGCACCAGCCCGCCCGCCGCCGACAGCATCCGGAAAAGCGTCCGCACTGCGGCGAGCGCCGCTGCCGTAGAGGACGGCATCGGCAGCACAGCGATGACCGCCAGCGCCGCCGCGCCGGATGCGATCGCCGCAACCGCCGCATAGACTGCGCCGATGCCGACGCTGAGCACGCCGGCGCGCCGCACGAGCAGCAGCAGCGCGACCAGCCAGGCGAGGTCGCGAGCCGCCTCGACGAGCGCGGTACTGATGTCGCCGGGACCGATGCCAGCGACCGCCAGCGCCCACAGCGCGGTGGCGCCGAGCGCTGCGGCGAACGCGCGCCGCCCGCTCAGCGCGAGCTGCGACACCGCCAGTCCGCCGAACAGCAGCGCGGCAAGCGCATGGCTCCACAGGATCAGCATTCAGCGCGCTCCTGCCGGCCAGAGCACCACGCGAAGGGTCTGGAGCAGGATCAGCAGGTCGAGGAAGGGCGAATAGTTCTTGACGTAATATAGGTCGTATTCGAGCTTGTGGCGCGCATCTTGGATCGAGGCTCCGTACGGATAGTTGATCTGCGCCCAGCCGGTGATGCCGGGTTTCACCATGTGGCGCTCTGCGTAATAGGGTAGCTGCTGCTCGAGGTCGGCGACGAATTGCGGGCGTTCGGGGCGTGGGCCGACGAAGCTCATCTCGCCCTTGAGAACGGTCCAGCATTGCGGCAGTTCGTCGATGCGAACTTTCCGGATGAAGCGGCCGATGCGGGTGATGCGCGGGTCGTCCTCGGCCGCCCACACCGCCTTGCCGGCGACTTCCGCATCCTGGCGCATCGAGCGGAGCTTCAGGATGTCGAACCCCTCGTTGTAGAGGCCGACGCGGCGCTGGCGATAGAAGGCCGGGCCGCGCGACTCCAGCTTGATCGCGAGCGCGGTGAGCAGCACGACCGGGACCGTCAACACGAGCAGGACCAGGCTGACAACGATGTCGAAGGCGCGCTTGGCGGCACTCGACACCATGCGGCCGGCCGCGAAGCCGTCGGAGAAGATCAGCCATGACGGGCTGACGCTGTTGAGATCGATGCGTCCCGTCTCGCGCTCGAGGAAGGTCGAGATCTCGCATACGCGCACGCCGGTGGTGCGCACGCGCAGCAGGTCCGCGAGCGGCAGCGCGTTGCGGCGCTCCTCCAGCGCCAGCACGACCTCCTGAGCCTGGAGGTCGACGACATGGCGGGCGAGGTTGGGGATGGCGTCGCGCGGGATGGCGCCCGACACCTGCGGCTCGGCCTCGCCCATCGCGACGAATCCTGCGGCGACGAAGTTGATACCCGGCTCGTGCGCAAGCGCGCCGATCTGTGCCGCGCGGCTTCCGGCGCCGAGCACCACCACCCGCCGCTTGAACCGCTCGCCGCCGAGCACGCGGTTGAGCGCCGCACGCACCGCGACCAGCAGGACGGCCGCGGCGATCATCGCGTAGAGCAGGTTCGAGCGCCACAGGGCGAGCGGCGGGATCAGGAAATAGATCAGCGACAGGAAGATGACGCCGAGCGCGATCGCCACCGCTAGGCGCGCGGCGGCGAAGCGCAGCGACAGGAAGGACGCCGCGCCATAGGCGCCGACCGCGACGAGGGCGACCTGCAGCGCGACGCCGAAGCTCAGCAGCTGCTGCCAGCGCGACCACGCGGAACCCACAGCCGTGCCGATCTGCCACGCGCGGACTTCCCAGCCGATCTCGGCGGCGGCGATCAGCAGGACGAGGTCGACCAGCCCGAGCAGCAGCACGGCATAAGGCACATAATGCTTGAACAGGCGAACCATCGCGACCTCAAGCGGCTGTAAGGAATACCGACACTGCGTCCATGCGCCCTAATGGCAAAGAAAGTCTGAACGCGCTCCCGCCGACACACGTTGGCGCTACGCACCGCCTGCCGCTATGGGGCGGGCGCAACCGGAGGATTCATGACTGCCAGACCGATCATTCCCGTCATCCTGTCCGGCGGCTCCGGCACGCGGCTATGGCCGATGTCGCGGCCCGAGAAGCCCAAGCAATTGCTCGCGCTCAACGCCGAGGAGACGATGCTCCAGCTGACCGCGCAGCGGACGGCAGGCGAGGCGTTTGGCGCGCCGATTGTCGTGGCCAATGCGGCGCATGCCGACATCATCGACGCGCAACTGGACGAGATCGGCACCGCACCGCAGGCGGTGATCCTGGAGCCGATCGGGCGCAACACCGCGCCCGCGATCGCATTGGCCGCACTGGCTGCAGGCGGCGGCGAAGACGCGCTGCTGGTGATGCCCTCGGATCATGTCATCGCCGACGTCACCGTATTCCATGCCGCGATCCGCGCCGCAATGCCGCTGGTCGCAGACGGCTGGCTGATGACCTTCGGCATCGCGCCCGACGCGCCGGAGACGGGATACGGTTGGATCAAGGTCGGCGATCAGCTTGCGCCGGGTGTTCACAAGGTCGCGCGCTTCGTCGAGAAGCCGCCGCTCGATGCCGCGGAGGCGATGCTGGCGAGCGGCGACCATGCGTGGAACGGCGGCATCTTTTTGTTCCGCGCCGACCACTTCCTGGGCGAGCTAGCGCAATATGCGCCCGACATCCTCGGCGCAGCCCAGGCGGCGATCGCCGACGGCCACCGCGAGGGCAATCGCCTGTACCCGCATCCGCGCGCCTTTGCGGCCACGCCGTCGGAATCGGTCGACTATGCGGTGATGGAAAAGGCCGCGCGGGTCGCGGTCGTGCCGGTGTCGATGGGGTGGAGCGATCTCGGCAGCTGGGACGCGCTGCACGCGATCAGCGAGCAGGATGAAGCGGGCAACGCGACGCTGGGCCTCGCCGGTGGCGGCGACGTGATTGCGCTCGACACGTCCAACTGCCTGGTCCGCAGCGACGGCATCCGCATTGCCACCGTCGGAGTCTCCGACCTGATCGTCGTCGCCAGCGGCAACGACGTGCTGATCGTCCCGCGCGGCCGCAGCCAGGAGGTGAAGACGCTGCTGGAGGCGATGAAGCAGCGGGCCTAGATGAGCCCTTCGTGGCTCATCGCCGTTTGCGTCGCGGGCAGCGCCATGATCCGGTCGCGATAGGCGGACAGCGGCTCGGGCGCGTCGATGCCCTGCTTCTTCGCCCAGACCAGCATGACGAACAGGTAGAAGTCGGCGACGCTGGGCTGGTCGCCGAACAGGTAATCACCCTGCATCGTGTCGGCGAGGTAGCGCATCCGCTTGACGATCATCTCGCCCGCCTTGACCTTCTCCTCGTCGCTGCCGCCGGCGAAGAACGGCTTGAAGCTCTTGTGGATCTCGCTGTTGATATAGGCGAGCGCCTCCAGCGTGTGGGTGCGGCTCAGTGTGCCGGGGGCCTGGAGAGCGGCGGCCTGGCCCGCAACCCAGTCGAGGATGGCGACGTTTTCCGAAAGCACCTCGCCGGAGTCGAGCGCCAGCGCGGGAACGTAGCCTTTGGGATTGATCGCGGTGAAGTCGGCGCCGGTCTCGGTCGTCTTGGCCCTGAGGTCGACCTTCTCGTGCTCGAAGGCGAGTCCCGCGTGGTGCATGGCGATGTGATCGGCGAGGCTGCATGCGCCGGGAGTGTAATAGAGCTTCATTGGGAGACCTCTCAGTCGCGGGCGAAGATTTCGGCGTGGGGAACGGTAAGGCCGAGCGGCGTGAGATCGAGGTCTCGGACCTTGGGCGTGAGCACCAGCCAGCCCGACTCGATGCGGCTATGAACGCTGACGAGCTCGTTGATCGGATCGATAAATGCGATCAGCTTGACGCTCGGTAGCGAGCGGTATTCATCGAGCTTTGTGCCCTGATCATAGGTCGCGGTAGTCGGCGACAGAACTTCCATCACGACGACGGGTTCGAGCAGGGCCTTCACGTTCGCTCCGTGCTCAGGTCGCGGCCCGCAGTAGATGCTGACATCGGGGTAACGGACGTCGAAATCCGTAACGCGAACACCCATCTCCGAGCCATACGATCGGCAGCCGGAACCTCGAAGCTTCGGCCGTAGCCATGCCGTGACGTTGTTGGTGACCCAAGCGTGCGTCTCCGTACCGCCCGTCATCATCTGGATGACGCCGTTCGCAAGCTCGAATTTGCGGTCGGTGCCGAAATCCATCGCGAGGAATTGATCGACCGTGATGGGCTCGTAGAGCGGATCGGAGGCCATTGCCGAGATATAGCGTCGGGGCGCACAAGAACAAAGGGCCGGAGCGTCGCCGCTCCGGCCCTTCTGTCTTGGACGGACAACGGCTAAGCCGCTGCCTGGACGTCGGACGGGTTCGGCTTTGCCAACCCGCCAGCCGTTCCGATTTCGTGTCGGGCGGAGCCGAGGCTCCGCCCGTCCGAAATCAGAAGTCCATGCCGCCCATGCCGCCCATACCGCCGCCGCCCATCGCGGGCGCCGGCTTGTCCTCGGGCATCTCGCTCACCGCCGCTTCGGTGGTGATGAGCAGGCCCGCGACCGAGGCCGCGTTCTGGAGCGCGGTGCGGACGACCTTGGTCGGGTCGATCACGCCGGCCGTGACGAGGTTCTCGTACGTGTCGGTCTGCGCGTTGAAGCCCATGTTGGTGTCGTCGCCCT
>CAXTNG010000164.1:0-4170 GCA_964245475.1 uncultured Sphingomonas sp.
ACGCTCGCCGAGCGCTGCCGCGCGGGCGGCGCGGGCATCCCGGGCTTCTACACCAAGACCGGCGTTGGCACCTTGGTGGCCAAGGGCAAGGAGGTTAAGGAATTCGACGGCGAGGAGTATCTCCTGGAACGCGGCATCCGCGCCGACCTCAGCATCATCAAAGGCTGGAAGGCCGACGAGAGCGGCAACCTCGTCTTCCGCAAGACCGCGCGCAACTTCAACCAGCCGATGGCGACCGCGGGGCGCATCTGCGTGGCGGAGGTGGAGGAAGTGGTGCCGGTCGGCAGCCTCGACCCCGACCAGATCCACCTTCCGGGCATCTATGTGAGGCGGATAATTGTCGGCGCGCCATACGACAAGAAGATCGAGTTCCGGATGACCCGCAGCCGGGAGGCCATTTGATGCCCTGGGACCGCAACCAGATGGCCGCGCGCGCTGCGAAGGAGCTGCACGACGGCTATTACGTCAACCTCGGCATCGGCATCCCGACGCTGGTCGCGAACCATGTGCCTGCGGGCATGACGGTGACGCTGCAGAGCGAGAACGGCATGCTCGGCATCGGGCCGTTCCCCTACGACGACGAGGTCGACGCCGACCTCATCAACGCGGGCAAGCAGACGATCACCGAACTCCCCTCGTCATCCTATTTCGGCTCCGAACAGAGCTTCGCCATGATCCGTGGAGGGCATATCGACCTGACCGTGCTCGGCGCGATGGAGGTGGCGGAGAACGGCGACATCGCCAACTGGATGATCCCCGGCAAGATGGTCAAGGGCATGGGCGGCGCGATGGACCTGGTCGCCGGCGTCAAGAAAATCATCGTGGTGATGGAGCACACCGCCAAGGACGGCTCGCCCAAGTTCATCCCCGCCTGCACGCTGCCGCTGACGGGACGGAAAGTGGTCGACATGATCGTCACCGATCTGGCGGTGTTCCAGCGGCCTGACCACCAATCGCTGTTTCGGCTGGTTGAGCTCGCCGACGGGGTGAGCGCCGACGAAGTCGCGGCGAAAACGACAGCTAGGTATCAATAGCTATGAGCGCGCCAGTTCTGGATACTAAGCTTTCCTCAGACAACGACCAGTTTCTCGTCAATGCTATGCACAATCGCGCACTGTCGGAACGGCTGCGCAGCGACGTTGCGCAGTCCGCACTGGGCGGCAACGAGAAGAGCCGTGAGCGCCACACTTCGCGCGGCAAATTGCTTCCGCGCGACCGCGTCGAGCGGCTACTAGATCCGGGCTCGCCGTTCCTTGAGATCGGTCAGCTCGCCGCTTGCGACTTGTATGATGGCGAAGTGCCCGGCGCGGGGATCATCGCTGGGATCGGCCGTGTGTCGGGGCGGCAGGTGATGATCGCCTGCAACGACGCCACGGTAAAGGGCGGCACCTATTACCCGATGACGGTCAAGAAGCATCTCCGCGCGCAGGAGATTGCCGAACAGAACCGCCTCCCCTGCATCTACCTCGTAGACTCCGGTGGCGCGAACTTGCCGCATCAAGCCGAGGTATTTCCCGACCGCGACCATTTCGGCCGCATCTTCTTCAATCAGGCCAACATGTCGGCCAAGGGCATCCCGCAGATCGCGTGCGTGATGGGCAGCTGCACCGCGGGCGGGGCGTATGTTCCGGCAATGAGCGACGAGAGCGTCATCGTCCGTAATCAAGGCACGATCTTCCTCGCCGGGCCGCCCCTCGTTCAAGCCGCTACCGGCGAAGTGATCAGCGCCGAAGACCTGGGCGGCGGTGACCTGCACGCGCGCAAGTCGGGGGTGGTCGACCATCTCGCCGAGAATGACGAGCATGCGCTGACCATCGTGCGCGACATCGTCTCGACGCTCCAGCCGCAACCGGGCGCGGACGTGAACCTGCGCGAGCCCCGCCCACCTAAGTTCGCGGCCGACGATCTCTACGGCATCATCCCGCAGGACGTCCGCGCGCCATATGACGTCCACGAGATCATCGCCCGGCTGGTCGACGGTAGCGAGTTTCACGAGTTCAAATCGCTTTACGGAAGCAGCCTGGTCTGCGGCTTCGCGCACATCTGGGGCATCCCCGTTGCGATCCTAGCCAACAATGGCGTCCTGTTCAGCGAGAGCGCGGTAAAGGGCGCGCATTTCATCGAGCTCGCGCAACTGCGCCGTATCCCGCTGCTGTTCCTCCAGAATATCTCCGGCTTCATGGTTGGCGGCAAATACGAGGCGGAGGGGATCGCCAAGCACGGCGCCAAGCTCGTCACCGCGGTCGCCACCGCGACCGTGCCCAAGATCACCGTGCTGATCGGCGGCAGCTTCGGCGCGGGCAATTACGGCATGGCAGGACGCGCCTACAGCCCGCGCTTCCTGTTCACCTGGCCCAACAGCCGGATCAGCGTGATGGGCGGCGAACAGGCCGCGAGCGTGCTCGCTACCGTCCACCGGGACGCCGCCATCTGGACGCCGGAAGAAGCCGAGGCCTTCAAGCAGCCGATCCGCGACGACTATGAGGCGCAAGGGTCGCCGTGGCATGCGACCGCGCGGCTGTGGGACGACGGCATCATCGACCCGGCGCAGACCCGCGATGTGCTCGGTCTGGCCTTCGCCGCCACGCTCAACGCCCCCATCCCGGAGCGGCAGAGCTTCGGCGTGTTCCGGATGTAGGGGCGGGCGATGGCAGGGCGATATTTCGACGAATGGAAGGTCGGCGACCGGCTGGCGCACGATATCCGGCGCACGGTGACCGAGACCGACAATCTGCTGTTTTCGGTGATGACGCACAATCCGCAGCCGCTGCACCTCGACGCCGAAGCCGCGCGCGCCAGCGAGTTCGGGCAAATCCTCGTCAACGGCACCTTCACCTTCGCGCTGATGGTCGGGCTGTCGGTCGCCGATACCACGCTTGGCACGCTGGTCGCCAATCTCGGCTACGACCAGCTAGTGATGCCCGCGCCGGTGTTCATCGGCGACACGTTGCGCGCCGAGACCGAGGTGACCGCGCTCAAGCCCAGCCAGAGCCGCCCCGAAGCGGGCGTCGTGACCTTTGGTCACACGCTGCTCAACCAGCGCGACGAAATCGTCTGCCGCTGCCTGCGCGCCGCGCTGCTCCAGCGGCGGCCGGCATGAGGCTGCGCTCGCTGTTGTTCGTACCTGGCGACCGGCCCGACCTCTTCGCCAAGGCGGCGGCGTCGGGCGCCGACGCGCTGATCCTCGACCTCGAGGATTCGGTCACGCCGGAACGCAAGGCCGATGCGCGCGCCGCTGTGCGCGACTGGCTGGCGAACGAACGGACGGTGCCGGCGTTCGTGCGGGTCAATCCGATCGACAGCGGGCTGCTCGACGACGACCTGGCGGCGGTGTCGGCGGCGGCACCCGACGGACTGGTGCTGCCCAAGGCCGAGGGCGCTGCCACGGTGCGCGCGCTGGTCGATCGCGCCGGCGGGGCACCGCCGCCGATCCTGCCGATCGCGAGCGAGACGCCGGCCGCAGTCTTCGAGCTCGGCAGTTATCGCGCCGTCGCGGCGCACCTTGCCGGGGTGACCTGGGGGGCGGAGGACCTGCCGGCGGCGATCGGCGCCGCCACCTCGCGCGAGGCTGACGGCAGCTATACCGTGCCCTATCAGATGGTGCGCGCACTGACGCTGTTCGGCGCGCACGCCGCGGGGGTGGCAGCGATCGAAACGGTGTTCCCGCAGATCGACGCCGCCGACGCGCTCGCGGACTATGTCTATCGGGCGCGCCGCGACGGCTTCAGCGCGATGATGGCGATCCATCCCGTCCAGATCGCCGCGATAAACGCCGGTTTCACGCCGTCCGCCGACGAGCTCACGCATGCGCGCGATTGTCGACGCTTTCGCCGCGTCGCCGGGCGCGGGCGCGCTGCGGCTCGACGACCGTATGGTCGACCGCCCCCATCTGGTGCAGGCGCAGCGAATCCTTGCCATGGCCGCTAGGTGACAAGATGATCCGATCCCTCCTCATCGGCAACCGCGGCGAGATCGCGTGCCGCATCATTCGCACGGCGCGGACGATGGGCATCCGCACGGTCGCGGTCTATTCGGACGCCGATGCGGGCGCGCTGCACGTGCGGGAGGCGGATGAGGCGGTGCATATCGGAGCGTCGCCGGCGCGCGAAAGCTATCTAGTCGGCGAGAGGATTATTGCTGCGGCCAGGGCGACCGAGGCGGAGGCGATCC